>CALAVG010000190.1 GCA_937892275.1 uncultured Methanomicrobiales archaeon
CGCTCTTCCGATCTGGCAAGGATATGCGGTCACAGCCCTTCTCCATCGAACCCGCAAAACAGAGGGCCCTGTCATTCAAGGTCTCCTTCATGACCGATCTATTCTATTCCCATATCGATGTCGGAGAGACCCTGATAGATTCCGTTCCAGAAACGGAATCCATCATCCATGGATCATGGTCCGAGAAAGAGTCTTTCGAAGAACATATCATCGGATACTACCAACCATTCGTCGGACTCACGTGTGAAGAGATTGAGGTAAAGCTTGGAATCCATATCGATGACGACTCCAAACAGTACTACTCCATACTCGCAATGGCCATGGCAGGCATCCGTAATAAGAAGCGGATCAAGGAGTTCGAACAGGCCGGCATCATGATGAAGACCATCCGTACGATGCAGAATGGGAAACCCAAGGAGAGTATGTCGTTCAGGTACATCCGTTTCGAGGAGATGGTGGATCAGACCTGGGAGGAGAGCGATTTCTTCGATGACCTCGATCACGAGTTCTTCTCTCCGGTGTTCGGTTTCACTGCGGATCCAAAGACACAATCAAGGAAGGAACTGGTATTCAGGGGTGCTTTCTTCTGGACCGTTCCCGATGAGGATTTCGAGATCATTAGAGGCGTCTGGGAGGACACCAGGCAGAAGGTCGAGAACGATGATTTCGACCATTTCATCGGGATGAAGGATAATCCGATATCTCATATCAGGCCCCATGCAAGGAATAGCCTCGATACAACGGAATACTTTGGAAGGAAGGTCAAGAAGGTCTCATTCTGGTTGAAGGATACTTACATAGAAGAGATCATAGACAAACATCTCAAGTGAGACTGTCAAGGTAGAGGATCACTTCCTCTACCGCTCCTTCTCCATCCTTCTTGATACGGCATTCCCAGATTGTGAATACCTTCCAACCTGCATCCTCAAGCTCTTTCGTCTTCCTCTGGTCACGTTCCACATTCCTTTCGAACTTCTTTGACCAGAAATCCGAGTGCGTTCTTGGGGTTGATAGATTACAGTATGGACACCGATGCCAGAAACATCCGTTAATGAATATCGCGACCTTCTTTCCCGGGTATGCGATATCGGGTCTTCCGGGCGCCTTCTTCCAATTCAAACGATACCCCGGATGTCCGGCCTCGCGTAAAAGATGCCTGACTATAAGTTCGGGTTTCGTGTCCTTTCCCTTGTTGGCCCTCATGACCTTGGTGGTCACTTCACTAGAGGGCTCAGGATTACGTTTGTCCTTGACGACCATATCTCAATTCTTCTTTGATCTAGCGAAGGCTTCCCTTTCCGCTTTATCGCGAAGGTATTCTTCGCGAGCGATCCTTTCCAATTCCTCAGGATCGAATTGATCGTCCGGATCGATGTTCTCATAATATTGGCTCTCATATGTGAGCAATTTATCGCGTATCTCCTCCTGCTCGAAATCGAATCCGTGGTAGGCCTTGGTGACTTTCTTCAGAACTACTTCCCCATCGCCAACAATCCAACAGACCTCGTCATGACCCTTGATCAGGTTCATCAGTTCTGCAAGCT
>CALAVG010000191.1 GCA_937892275.1 uncultured Methanomicrobiales archaeon
GCAGATTCGATCAACTTACCTCAAAGATATCTGTGGAGTTAAACGGAGCGGTCCTGTCTCCCGAGGTCGTCCGTTCTTTGTATGCTCTCAGAAAACCGGATATCAGAAAGGAATACGAGACGATCACCAAACATCAGGCATTCTTCGATAAGTTCTCAGAAAAGGCTGAGGCAGACAACGAGAGATCGATCGCTATTGAAATGGAGATGCTCCAATACCAAAAGGACAATGGATTCGATGCTTTCGAGTTCAACATGGTGAAATTGTTCCCCAACGGGATCCCTGAACTGGATCAGGTGATAGACCTCAAAGAGTCCATCTCAGACCAGATCCGTGACATCATATCCGACAAGGAGATGGAAATCGATGAACTTCGCTCGTATTGCAACGATACCGATCGTTCAGAACAATCCCTCAGAACTAAAGAGAAGGAACTAGAGCAGCTCCGTAACAATCCCGTGTTCAAGAGATATGATGATGCCAGGGAATCGCTTGACATCGATATCAGAGAGATCCTGAACGATAACAACATAATGGGCAATTACAGAAATCTCGAAGAAGGAATCGAATTCATAGAGCAGGAGAAAGAGCGTATCAAGAGATCGGCATCTAGCGGCCTCTCTAATGAACTGATGGGCGCATACAGGAAAATGTCCACTTATCTCCGTGATGAGAACGTCATCGAGAATGATTCTGAGAAGCTCAATGAGCAGATATTGGATTATGTCAACGTGATAGGCCTAACCTGCACCACAGCAGATAACATCACGACCGATTCCGGTACCGTGGACATAAGAAGAGCCAACATCGATGTTGTGATTGTGGACGAGGTCAGTAAAGTATCCTTCCTGGAAGTTCTGTACCCCATTCTGTTCGGTAAGACCGTCATTTTGGTCGGAGACGATAAACAGTTGCCGCCGATGTATCAATCCAGTCTTTCCGAGAAGAATCTGGATCGCTACGACCCCAGCTTAGTCAATATGGATCTGGATAGGGAATTCAAGCATATGTATGAATCCTCGTTCTTCA
>CALAVG010000192.1 GCA_937892275.1 uncultured Methanomicrobiales archaeon
GGGCGTGAAGAAAGTAGGACCAGGTTCTGAATTCAGATACAGATGCATCTTCGATCCGACCCCTGTCACCAGAGACGGCGTAATCCCTGAAGCTGACAGCAATGAATCAAGTTAAGCGCTTGATAGTGATAGCCGGACCGAACGGGTCTGGAAAGTCCTCTCTGGTCACATCGACTTTGTTGGATTTGGTCGAGGACAAGATCATCAATCCTGATAACTACGCACGTGGCATAACCGATGTTGCCGACGAGACCGACCGGTATCGTATAGCTATGGATACGTGTAAGACCTTGCGCGAGGATCTCCTCCTAAGAGGGATATCCTTCGGTTTCGAGACCGTAGCATCCAGGGAGGATAAGCTGGAATTTGTTGAGAGGGCCAAGTCATTGGGATACGAGATAAGTTTCCTCTTCGTCACTACGGGTGATCCCGAGATTTGTTGCAAAAGAATAGATCAGAGGGTAGTTGCAGGGGGTCATGATGTTCCCCGTGACAAAGTCTTTTCAAGATTCGAGCGCACCATGCGGTTCCTTCCAGAATACATAAGGTTGTCTGACAATGCTGAAGTGTATGATAACAGCGGAGACGGTCTCGTGAGTGTTCTGTCAAAGAGGGATGGCAACATCTCGATATCCGATGATGCTTTGAAGTTCGATTGGGTCAAGAAGTATCTCGTTGAATTCTTGTGAGTTTGTGACAATCGATCGTTCTGTATCCTGCCATATATGTACCGTGCTGAAAGGCGGTACATGATAATTGAACTGATCAGTTCATGATGAACGGGCATGTACCATGTTTCCTGATGCACCGTTATGCAGTTTGGTAAGATCACGATACGGATTTGATCATTCCGTGATGAGGAGGTCGGAAGGGAGTCAGATAAGTACTGCAGTGGGGGTGTCCCCTCCCGTTAAGGTTCTCCCCCCTGATCAGATCCTTTCTCAAAATGATGGATTTCAGGAGGTTCTGTCGAGGAGATGGTCGGGCCTCCGAAGAGGCCCTGGGTTTTCATTTCAGGTTATTGGTCTTCTTCTCTTCGATCCTTTCTCGTAACAATCAGTTCCTGTTGAGTC
>CALAVG010000193.1 GCA_937892275.1 uncultured Methanomicrobiales archaeon
GAAAAAGAGCCTCTCCTCATATTCGCCAGTCTCCTAATCGTCTGTCCCGACTCCCCGGATATCTCTAGGTCCTTGCCAGTCCTGAGGATTATCCTGTCAGCACCCCCGGAGTCGCTCATCCTTTCGACCATGCATTTCATGCATTCCTTCGATCCCGGCTCAGGGCTGTACCCGCATCCGATGCAGTCTATGATCAGTGCGTTCCCTTCGAAGTGATGCTCAACATCTCTCTCCCTTTCAGCCGTCCCGAGCAGTATCTGTTTGAAATCTATGTCCATATGATATGTTCTTCCTTCAAGGTATTAGAATGGGATATGTTGCGGTCAACAATACAACACAAACGAAAAAAGTCTTTATTTCTGACATAGATAGGCTCAGGTATGGAGATACTTTCACCCGCAGGATCGCCCGACAGTTTGGTAGCTGCCATCAAGGGAGGGTGCGACGCCGTTTACCTGGCAGGCAAGAGCTTCGGAGCACGTGCCTTCGCCGGCAATTTCAGCGACGGAGAACTCGAGGGAGCGATAGCTTATGCCCACGACCACGGTGTGAAGGTACACGTCACGGTAAACACTCTGATCAAGAACTCTGAGATGGAGGAGGCGATCTCCTTCGTAAAGTTCCTGAAGGACATCGATGCCGATGCCATCATCATCCAGGATCTGGGGCTCCTGAAGCATCTGACGAACATAGACATCGCTAAGCATGCCTCCACACAGATGCAGATCCATTCCCTTGAAGGAATCAAATGGTGCTCTGAGTACGGTCTGGACAGGGTCGTACTGGCAAGGGAACTCACGATGGAGGAACTAGCTCAGATCATCCCCGAATCCCCCATAGAGACAGAGGTCTTCATCCAGGGAGCGTTATGCTATTGCATGTCCGGAGGATGCCTGCTGTCGAGCTTTATCGGCGGACGCAGCGGCAACAGGGGATCATGCGCACAACCCTGCAGGAAGCGCTACGAGCGCAACGGAGAGCAGGGGTACTTCATGAGCTGCGCCGACATCTACGGAATGGATTACCTCAGGGACCTCTCCGATCTCGGTGTCACATCCCTGAAGATCGAGGGACGCATGAGGTCGCCTCCCTACACCTATCTCGCATCTAAGGCATATTCGATGGTCGTCAAGGGCGAGAAGGGGGAGGAACTGGACGAGACCCTGGAGCTCCTCAGGACCGTATTCAACAGGGGAACATGCTCAGGATACCTGGGCGGAGTTATATCTCCGGTGCAGTCGCTGTATCCGGACAACAGGGGATTCTACATCGCGGATGTCAAGATCAGGGACAGGACCATCGTATCGGAGTTCGACGAACCCGTCGGACTGAAGGACGGTCTTTCCATCTTTAAAGGGGACGAGAAGATCGGAGGATTCAAGGTCATGGACCTGGATCCGATCCTTATCCCGTTCAAGATCCCTGACGGCAAGTACGAGATCTACCGCACATACGATCCCCGCATAGATGTCATAAAGAACGAGATGGGCAAAACTCCCAGGTTCAGAGGGGAGACCTTAAGGGAGCCGGTCCGCATCAAGATGGACAAGCAGCCCCTGAGGAACGAGTGGCCCGAGTTCTCATTCTATGTCAATTCCATCAAAGGTCTGGAAGCGGCTCTGCCCTATGCTGACAGGATCTATTTCGACAACATGGACAAGCTGGACGAGGCGATTGAGGCTTCCGGAGACACAGAATGTGTCGCACTGCTGCCAAGGTTCGACGGTCTTGACGAGTTCGTGTTCAACGACCGCCCGGTCATGATCAACAATCCCGGTCAGTACAGGGCATGCAGAGGTGCCCCCAGGATATACGGAAGCAACCTTTTGAACATGTTCAACTCCTCATTCCCGCTGGACCTCTACCAGACCACACTGTCGGTGGAGCTCTCGAGGAACGAGGTATCCAATCTCATGGCATATTATCCTGGAAGGACTGAAGTCATGGCATTCGGCAGGACCGAACTGATGTACACCAGGGATCCCGGGGTGGAACCAGGTTCGCTCACGGACGAGACCGGAGCATCGTTCCCAGTCTACAAGGACAACAGGGGATTCACGCACATCCTCAACTCTGTCGACCTCGATCTTCTGGACCTTGTCCCTGAACTCAGCCGTTCAGGCGTCTCATCCATAGGTCTCGATCTCAGGAAGAGGCCCGCGGCCGTCGTTAAGACTGTAGGAGAAGTGTGCAGGAACCAGACCGACAAGATGAAGGCCAGGCTCAAGGAGATGTGCGGCGGTGTGACCACCCGCGGACTCTACGCCCGCAAGGTATGAGCATGCTGTTTTGTTGACCGCAGTGTCCTTCTTTATATCCCTGATCGGGCAAGATCCCGTTCATGATAGGGAATGAACATGGGGACATGGGCTTCATGGAGTCCATGGTCTCGCTTATGGCCGTCGTGATAGTGGTAGGCCTCTATGTCATGTTCGTAGCCTCGACTACAGTATCGGCTAATTCGCCCTTGGAGGAACTGGACGCGGAACTGCTAATCGAGGAGACCGCTGATGGTCCGAGGATATCCGAATCATACGCCTATATGTATGTGTTCAACAAGGGTCTGAGGGGGATATCTGTGACGATGTCCGCTCCGTTCTTCCAGTATGGGGATAAGATAACGATAGGAGAGGAATCCGATGCGGAATATCGCAAGACGTTCCTGATATTGGAAGGGTACGGGAACGGGAGGACTTTACCCACATTGCTGGAGGTGAGGGCATTCGCCTGAACAGGAAGGGAATGACCGCATTCGCCGATGCGATGATCTTTCTGATCGTGATGATGATGGCGATATCGGTCATAGTCACGTACAATCATATCGACCAAGGGGCCGACATCGGTCCCGACGATGTCCTGAGGGACATCAGCATAATTGAGATGAGATTGTCCGATCTCACCGATATAGAGGATGATTCCCTTGTATTTCTGTCGGATCTGATGGCATTGTCCCTAACGCAGGAGACTGACGTAGACGACTATCTCAAGAGCATACTGGATGCGGTATTCGGAGAGAACAGGTACTTCCTTTCATACAGATACGGGGAGCTGTCCGGTTCCATTGGGACAGAGTTCGATCATTACACCTTACAGGACTCCAGGAGCATTCCAGTTTCGATTGGCGGATACATTGACGTGATGCTAAGTATCCTCTGAATGCTTTTTATCCGATGCGTGGGATGAAGGGGCATGTTCGCCGAACTTCAGGATGTTAAGATGTACTACGAGGAGGAAGGCTCCGGAGAGCCCGTTTTCCTCATCGCCGGTATCGGTGCCAACCACCGTTTCTGGAAGGGAATGGTCCCTCTGCTGAAAGGCTACAGGGTGATCACTCTCGACAACAGGGGAGTCGGTCAGACCGAGTACAAAGGGGACATTCAGATAGACGCTATGGCGGATGATGTCATCCACCTTATGGATTACCTCCACATCTACAAAGCACACATCGTCGGATGGTCAATGGGGTCCCAGATCGCTCAGTCCCTGGCAATCAGGTACGGCGAGAGACTCCAGACGCTCACTCTTGTATCTTCATACCAGTTCAGGCCTCACAGGTCCGCTTACTTCATGTACATGATCGCCACCGCCGCAAAGGAGGGAAGGTGTACCATGGATGAGGTCAATATGGTCCTCAACGCATTCTGCTTCCCCGAGACCACATTCGAGGTGCTTGAGAAGAAGGGAATCATCATGCCCGTACCGAAACACCCCGAGAAGCCTGAAGAGGTCTACAAGCAGATGATCTCCATGGACAAGTTCGATACCACCGAGAAGACGAAGGACATCAAGGTCCCCTCCCTGGTGGTCCACGGAGGAATGGACATCATGGTGGAGCCCATCAAAGGAAGGGCGATCGGCAATTCGATCCCTGACTGCAGATACATCGAGCTCCCCGGAGAGGGTCACACGATTGCTCCGGAACTCTATGCCGATGCTCTTAGGAAGCATCTGGCAGATCACAAGATGTGATTCAAAAAAAAACAAAATAACGGCGGTCGGAAGGATCCGACCGCCTTGTTAATTCTCAGTTCTCTGTTCCGAGTTTGATACATAGCCTGTTCTTGTCCAGCAGATCCATCTTCTTTGCAGGGATGGTCTTCTGGAGTCCCTTGTCGAGGTTCTCGGGTGTGCAGAAGTTGGTCTCCTTGAACAGCTTTCCGAGGATGACCATGTTCGCGGCACCTTTGATACCTGCGTTCTCGGCGATCTCCGATGCCGGGATGTAGATGGTCTTGACATCTGTGCGCTCGACCTTCTTCTTGATGATCGAGCAGTCCACGATGATCAATCCGCCGGGGACGACGTCGTTCTCGAACTTGTCCAGAGAGGGCAGGTTCATTGCAACGAGCACGTCCGGGTTTGTGACCAGAGGGGATCCGATGGCGGCATCAGAAAGACAGACACTGCAGTTGGCGGTTCCGCCGCGCATCTCGGGACCGTAGGACGGGAGCCAGGATACCTCCTTGCCCTCCATGAGTCCGGAGTATGCGATGACCTTTCCCGTGAACAGGATTCCCTGTCCTCCGAATCCGGCGAGCAGGATGTTCATGTCGGTCATTCCTTCGCCTCCTCTTCCCCGACGTCCTTGTAGACTCCGAGCGGATAGTACGGGAGCATGTTGTCCCTGAGCCACTGGAGCGCCTCTGCGGGCGACATTCCCCAGTTGGTGGGGCATGTGGAGACGACCTCGATGATGCAGTATCCCTTGCCGGCCATCTGGTATTCGAAGGCCTTCTTGATCGCCTTCTTGGCGGCCTTGACGTTCTTCACGCAGTCGACTGTGACACGCTGTGCGAGTGCGACACCCTTCACGGATGAGAGCAGTTCGCAGACCCTGATGGGGTTTCCTGCCACGCTGGTGTCCCTTCCGTACGGGGTGGTCTGGGTAACCTGTCCGGGCAGGGTTGTGGGTGCCATCTGTCCTCCGGTCATTCCGTAGATCGCGTTGTTGATGAAGATCGCGACGATGTTCTCTCCCCTGGCGGCCGCGTGGACGGTCTCTCCCATTCCTATGGCCGCAAGGTCTCCGTCTCCCTGATAGGTGAAGACGACGTCCTCGGGTCTTGCCCTCTTGACACCGGTTGCAACCGCCGGTGCACGTCCGTGGGGTGCCTGGACCATGTCGCATCCGAAGTAGTTGTATGTGAAGACCGAGCATCCGACCGAGGCGACTCCTACGGTCTTGCCCTCGATACCTAGTTCATCGATGACTTCAGCTACCAGCCTGTGCACTATACCGTGTGTGCATCCGGGGCAGTAGTGTAGGGGGACATCGAGCAGTGCCTTGGGCCTCTCGCCCATTACTTTGGACATCAGCATTCACCTCCGTTGATCTTGATTATCTGTTCGAGAACCTCTTTGGGTGTGGGGACCATTCCTCCGGTGCGTCCGAAGAAGTGGACGGGTTTCTCGTCCTTGACTGTGAGCTTGACGTCCTCGACCATCTGCCCCATGTTCATCTCCACGGACAAGAACGCCTTGGCGTCTCCTACGTGCTTCCTGATGAACTTCTCGGGGAACGGCCAGAGGGTGATGGGCCTGATGAGTCCGGCCTTGATGCCCTGCTTCCTTGCCATGTCGACGGCAGAATGGGAGATCCTGGAGGAGGCTCCGAATGCGACGATTATGATGTCCGCATCGTCTACGAGGTATTCCTCAGCCCTCTGCTCCGTCTCCATGATATGCTTGTACTTCTCGAACCTCTTGAAGTTGAGGTCCTCGAGCTCCTTGGGATCGATGTACAGTGAGTTGACCACGTTGTGGGCCCTCTTGCCCTGGTGGCCCTTTGCCGCCCAGTCCTTGTTGTCCGTGGGCTCCTTGTGCTCGGGAAGGACGACGGGTTCCATCATCTGTCCGAGAAGACCGTCAGAGAGGATCATCGTGGGCATCCTGTACTTGTCACCGAGGTCGAAGGCGTCAGAGATCAGGTCGACGGTCTCCTGGACCGTGGAGGGTGCGAATACGAGCATGTGGAAGTCACCGTGTCCGGTCGCCTTTGTTGCCTGGAAATAGTCGGACTGAGAAGGCTGGATTCCTCCGAGACCGGGCCCTCCCCTCTCGACGTTGACGATGAGGCAGGGTACATCCGATCCGGCGATGTATGAGATTCCTTCGGACATAAGACTGATTCCGGGGGATGAGGTGGATGTCATAACCCTGACTCCGGCAGCACCGGCTCCAAGGACCATGTTGATCGATGCGACCTCGGACTCTGCCTGGAGATAGACTCCACCGATCTTGGGCATACGCTTGGACATGTATGCCGCGACCTCGGTCTGAGGTGTGATGGGGTATCCGAAGAAGTGCCTGCAGCCTGCTGCGATGGCGGCCTCGGCGATGGCCTCGTTACCTTTCATAAGGACTTTCTCTACCATCTCACTCGACCTCCACTCTGATGGCGCAGTCGGGGCACATGGTCGTGCATGAACCGCATCCTATGCACTTGGACTCGTCCGTTATGTGGGCGGGGTGATATCCCTTGCTGTTCGTGATGGAATGATCCAGAGCCAGGATCTCCTTGGGGCATGCGATGACGCACATCTCGCACCCCTTGCATCTCTCATTGTTAACGATTACCTTGGGCAACTCAATTACCTGCCTGTTCCCAGGGCGCCTTTACCTGGACGCCGATTTGGTATATTAGTGGTATTTTATTTAATGGGACGACACCGGCCGGAGCCGTATTAAACCGGATTGGCAGCCCTGTCAGTTCGGACACCTTATCGGCGAACGTCAGTGAATCCAGAACGGTCTCATCTGTTGTCAGTCCCTTCAGATGCGAATTGTTGGCAATGCATGTGGCCTTTATGCGGGCCATCTTCTCTATTTCGCGGAGGATCTCCACGGCCTCCTCGGGGGTCGTGGTCTGCGAACGGTACCTGTTGATGACATACATGACGTCTGGGTCTGATTGCAGGATCTGTCTGTTGTAGACCCCTAGGGCCGTGGCACCGGCATCATCGCCTCCGACATCGAGGATCACGCATTCTCCGTCCGTAATGGCATCTCCGATGGCCGCCGGAAGGGAAGGGGTATCAAGATTGGAATTAGCGAAGTTGGGTCCAAGGACACGTACTCCTGATCCAGTGAGCAAATCCGCATAGTCAGAGGACCTGAAGTAGGGGTTGACGACATCCATATCGATCAGAGTGACCTTCTTCCCCTATTTGGCCGCGTCCAGAGCCAGATTTATGGAGAGATTTGTCTTCCCTACCCCGTAATGACCGCACACGACGGTGACCCTATTCACAAGGCATTGCATAGACCCACATTATCCGTAAACGATTAAAAAATAGTACGTAGCGCCGAAATGTTTTTTATATAATCATAATACGGGTACTTGAGGCAAAATTATGGCCGACATGAACAAAGTAGGGAAGAGAATCTGCAAATACAGAGAACAGATGGGGCTCTCTCAGGAAGAGCTCGCAGTCAATTCTGGTATTAGTTTGCAGACCATTAAAGAGTACGAAGAGGGCATCGCATATCCACCCATCGGCTCGTTGATTAGGCTTTCCCGCGCTCTCGGCCAGAGGGTCGGTACATTCACTGACGATCAGTTCAACCCCGATCCTATCGTTGTAAGGCTCAATGACAGGGAAGCGGAAGCATCCTCCCACGGGGACAAGGGAGATTACATCTACTACCCTCTCGGAAAGGGAAAGACCGACAGGCACATGGAACCCATGTTCATCAAGGTCGGAGAGGAGGACATGCCCGAGCTCAGCTCCCACGAGGGAGAGGAGTTCATCGTAGTCATGACAGGAAAGATCCTGTTCATCTACGGAAAGGAGAAGAGGATCCTCGAGCCCGGTGACAGCGCGTATTACAACTCAGTCGTCCCCCATTACGTGGGGGCAATAGACGGACCCGCGGAGATCTACGCGGTCCTCTACACCCCTCTCTGAGGTGAAAGAATGGTCTGTGTTCCAAGGCAGAACATCACAAGCGACGAGAGGTTAGGCGACCTTCTCGACAAGTGCATAAGGAATCACCCGGACAACGATGCCATCGTTTATGTCGACAGGGAGCTCCGTCTTTCCTGGAAGGAATGGGGAGTCGAGGTCGACCGTGTGGCGAAAGGTCTCATGGCAATGGGTGTAGAGAAGGGAATGAAGGTCGCCGTCTGGGCGACGAACGTCCCTGATTGGATCACCCTGATGTTCGCCACAGCGAAGATCGGAGCCATCCTTCTAACGATCAACACCAACTATCAGTCCAAAGAGCTGGATTACGTGCTCAAGCAGTCGGATATGGACGTACTGTTCCTCATAGACGGTGTCAGAGACACCGATTATGTGCAGACGGTCTACGACCTCGTCCCCGAGCTCCTCACCCAGCCCAGGGAGAACTTTCACAGCGAGACGTACCCCCACCTCAAGAAGGTCATCTTCCTCGGTCCTGTCAAGCACCGCGGAATGTACTCCATGAGCGAGGTCAAGTCCCTTGCCGTCATGGTCCCCGAGAAGGATTACGAGAAGAGGAAGAACTCCGTGGACGTCCACGACGTCACCATGATGCAGTACACATCCGGTACCACGGGATTCCCCAAGGGAGTGATGCTCACCCATTTCAACATCGCCAACGACGGTTACTGGCTGGGAGCCAACATGAACTACGGTCCCACCGACCGTCTGTGCATCAACGTACCCCTGTTCCACTGCTTCGGCTGCGTGTTAGGGGTCATGGCATGCATCAACCACGGTGTCACCATGTGCTTCTGCGAGGTGTTCGACCCAATCAAGGTCATGACCACCATCGAGGAGGAGAAGTGCACATCCGTCTACGGTGTCCCCACGATGTTCATCAACATCCTGAACCACAAGCTGTTCAGCAAGTTCGATTTCTCATCCCTCAGGACCGGTATCATGGCAGGTTCGCCCTGTCCGATCTCGGCAATGCAGGAGGTCGTCGACAAGATGAACATGAAGGAGATCACCATCGTTTACGGACTCACCGAGGCCTCGCCCGGTATGACGCAGACGAGGTACGACGAGCCTTCGCTGGAGAAGAAATGCTCATCGGTCGGTAAGAAGCTCCCCGGAGTTGACACGGTTATCCTGGATCCGGAGACCTACGAGCCCTGCCCCGACGGAGTGATCGGAGAATTCTGCTGTAAGGGATTCAACGTCATGAAGGGTTACTACAAGATGCCCGAGGAGACCGCCAAGGTCATCGACCAGAACGGATACCTCCACTCGGGGGACCTCGGATACAGGGATGCGGACGGATACTTCTACGTCACCGGAAGGATCAAGGACATGATCATCCGCGGAGGAGAGAACATCTACCCCAAGGAGGTGGAGGACTTCCTGTATTCCTGCCCTGCCATCAAGGATGTGCAGGTCGTAGGAGTTCCCAGTCAGAAGTACGGCGAGCAGCCCGGCGCGTTCGTCGTCAAGCATCCGGGATATGAGGATACAACGGAGCAGGACATCATCGATTTCTGCCGTAACAAGATCGCATGGTACAAGACTCCCAAATACGTGGCGTTCGTGGACGATTTCCCCATGAATGCCGCAGGGAAGATCCTGAAGTACGAGCTCAGAGAGATGGCTCACAAGCTTTGGCCTGATGCATGAGGTGAAGAAGATGGAACCTATTATAGCAGAGGTAGCGGAGCGTGTGAAGGCAATGCGTGAGATGTGCGACATCTCCGTGGAAGAGATGGCGGCAGTCGTCGGCAAGACTCCCGAGGAATATCTGGTGTACGAGTCCGGAGAGATGGATTTCTCGTTCACATTCCTGTACAAGATCGCAGAGAAGTGTGGTATCGACATGGTCGAGTTGCTCACCGGTGAGAAGCCCCACCTGATGGACTGTACGTTCGTCAAGAAAGGTCAGGGACTCCCGATAAAGAGACGCCTCGGATTTGAGTACCATCACCTGGGTTACACGCTCGACAAGAGGCTCTCGGAGACATTCGTGGTATTCGCCCCTTACATCGAGGGGGACAACGACCAGAACGTTCACCTATCCACACACGCCGGTAACGAGTTCGATTACGTCCTGGAGGGTACCATGAGGTTCGTCCACAACGGACACTTCTACGACCTCGAGCCCGGTGATTCGGTCTATTATAACAGCGGTCTGCCCCACGGGATGTACTCGACATCCAAGGACGGCTGCAGGTTCATAGCGTCTGTGATGAAGGGGGAGGAGAAATGAGGGACCTCAACCTGAGATACGTCGACGAGAAGTACGATGACAAGGGTCTCCTGGAGAAGGTCACCTACCACTATCCGGACAACTACAACTTCGGATACGATGTCGTCGATGAGATCGCCAAGGAGGAGCCGGACCGTCTCGCGATGATCTGGACCAACCCCGCCGGCGAGGAGAGGAGATACACCTTCGGCGACATCAAGAGACTGTCCGACAAGACCGCTAACTATCTCATGTCCCTGGGAATAACTAAGGGCGATATGGTCATGGTCATCCTGAAGCGCCACTACCAGTTCTGGTATGTGATCACAGCTCTGCACAAGATCGGTGCGGTCATCGTCCCTGCGACATTCATGCTCACCAAGGGTGACGTGGAGTACAGGGTAAGGTCCGCATCCATAAAGGCGGCCATCTGTACCGATATGAACGGTGTCTGCGACGCTGTCGATTCGGCAGAGGACATACCTTCCTTACAGATCAAGATAGTCGCCAATTCGTCAAGGGACGGATGGCTCCAGCTGGACGAGGGCATCGAGAAGGCATCCGACAAGCTCGAGAGGATCCAGACCAACGTCGAAGAACCTATGCTGATGTACTTCTCATCAGGAACATCCGGGTACCCCAAGATGGTCCTTCACAACCATCTGTACAGTCTCGGACATCTGTCCACCGCCAAGTACTGGCAGAACGTGGATCCCGAAGGTGTCCACCTGACCATCGCGGATACCGGGTGGGGAAAGGCCGTGTGGGGAAAGCTCTACGGACAGTGGCATATGGAGGCAGCAGTCTTCGTATACGATTACGACAAGTTCGAGCCCCACGATATCCTGGATATCGTCGAGAAGTACAGGATCACGAGCCTGTGCTGTCCTCCCACCATGTTCAGGATGTTCATAAACGCCGGATTGGAAGGACACGACCTGTCCTCGCTGAAGTACTGCTGTATCGCAGGAGAGGCACTGAACCCCGATGTGTTCCACAGCTGGTACAAGGCCACCGGCCTGAAGCTTATGGAGGGATTCGGACAGACCGAGACCACATGCACGGTGTTCAACAAGGTCGGCATGGAACCCAAACCCAGCTCCATGGGAAAGCCGTCCCCTCAATACAACGTCAGGATCGTCGACCAGGACGGTCAGGAGTGCCCGCCCGGACAGACCGGCGAGATCGTCATATCATACGAACCCAGGCCTCCGGGACTGATGATGTGCTACTACCGCGACGAGGAGAAGACCGCAAAGGCCATGCACGACGGATGGTACCACACCGGGGATGTCGCATGGATGGACGAGGACGGTTACTACTGGTATGTCGGAAGGAACGACGATGTTATCAAATCGTCCGGATACAAGATCAGTCCGTTCGAGATCGAATCGGTACTGGTCACACATCCTGCGGTGCTGGAATGCGCCGTCACAGGTGTCCCGGACCCCGTTAGGGGACAGCTGGTCAAGGCCACCGTGGTCCTCCGCGAAGGTTACGAGCCTTCGGAGGAGCTCAAGAAGGAGCTCCAGAACTTCGTCAAGCACGAGACCGCACCATATAAGTATCCTAGGGCCATGGACTTCGTGAAGGAGCTTCCTAAGACGGTCAACGGAAAAATCCAGCGTGCCCAGATAAGGAAGAGAGACAGCCAATGACAGAAGAACTGATTAAACGTACCTTCACCACCAGGACCCCGGACAAGCCCGGAGCGTTCATGCGTGCATGCAAGGTGATTATGGAGAACGGCGGGAACATTACCCGTGTTAGCTACAAGAGCGGCGCACTCAACCTGTTCATCGAGGTCGAGGCAACGAAGGGGGCCCTCGGATCCATAGAGAAGGGTCTGAGCGAGATGGCCTACGTGGATGCGGAGGTAAAGGCCCCCGTAGTTCTCGTAATGGAGGTCAAGATCCCCAACACGCCCGGTATGCTGTTCCCGGTCCTCGAGATCATCGACAGGTACGACGTCAACATTTCCTATCTCAACTCCAGGGAGGAGAACAGGGGCTTCCAGAACTTCAAGATCGGAATGGAGGTCAGCGACCCCGAAGTGTCAAAGAAGATCCTGGACGAGGTCTCCGACGTCTATCTGCTCAACGTTGTTTCCTACAACGGCAACTACGAGGCATTGGACATAACGGTCGGGTACATCCGTCTCGCCAGCAAGATCCAGAAGCTGTTCAGTCTGGGAGACGACAAGGTGAAGGAATTCGTCAAGGAGTGCAGAGGCGTCACAGAGCTCCTTCTGGAGAGGAGACAGGATCCGGCTGTCGTGTTCGACAAGGTCCGTCAGCTCTCGGATTTCATCGCATATCACAGGGATCTCAACTTCAATCCCCGCATCACCACGCACCAGCTCACCGAGGAGACGTCCCTTACGGTCATAGAGCCTCCGTGCGGAAGCAACACCTATGTGCTGAGGAACGACGACAATCTCCTGTTCGTGGATTCCGGAATGGGAATATTCTCCGATGAGATGATCACGGAGCTCAGGGAGACCTATCCTGCGTTCTTCAGCATGAGGAAGACCATGCTGGTCACCCATGCCGACGCGGACCACTGCGGACTGCTGTCCGAGATGGACAACGCCGAGATAGTTGTGGACAGACGTACAGCCGACGGTCTCTTCGACATGGCAAGGTCCACAGGGGACAAGGATGCGTACAACTACTGCTACGGCCGTCTCTGCAGGATCATCACTGACTACGTCGCACCGAAGAAGGACATCATCCGCATCATCGGAGATGCACCTGAATCGCGCAAGGACTTCGTGCTCCTTGACACGATAAGATTCGGGGACATCGAACTGGAAATCTACGAAGGTCCCGGGGAGCATACCAAGGGACAGACGGTCATCATATGCAGGCAGCCCAAGCTCCTGTTCACCGGCGACCTGTACTCCAACACGAAGGATGTAACACCCGAGAGGGCGGAGTACAACCAGATCGCCCCTTACATGCCCAAGGACTCCGAGGACGACCTGAACAAGCTCACCCGCAACAAGCTTGGCAAGATCATGGATTCCATCGGAAGGATGGGAATGATCGTCTGCGGCGGTCACGGTAACATCAAGATACTGGGAGGTGAATGAATGTACAATACAGCGATTTCGGAGCGTATCCACGCGATGCGCGACCTCTGCGGACTCACAACGAAGGACATGGCCGAGGCCACCGGCGTATCCGAGGAGGAGTACATCAGATGTGAGACCGGACAGCAGGACTTCACCTTCACCTTCCTGAGCAAATGCGCAGACAGGTTCCAGATCGACATGGTGGAGCTGATCACCGGAGAGAACCCCCGTCTCACCGACTACATAGTCGTCGAGGACGGAATGGGTCTGCCGATCAACAGGCGCGCCGGTCACGAGTACTACCATCTGGCAGCATATTTCAAGGACAAGCTGGCCGAGCCCTACTTCGTTAGGGCACCTTACTCAGAGGAGGAGCAGGACGCGCCCATCCCGACCTCGACCTACGAGGGACAGGAGATGATCTATGTCATCGCAGGAAGCCTCAGGTTCGCATACGATGGACACGAGGAGAACCTTATCGCTGGCGATTCCGTCTATTACGACGCATCGAAGCCCCACGGCGAGATAGCAACGAGCAAGGACGGATGCGAGTTCCTCATCATCACAATGAAGGGAGGGAGCAGATGACAAGGGACATCAATCTCCGCTACGTGGATGAGACATACGACGAGAACGGTCTGCTCAAGACCTACAAGGTCCACTACCCTGACGATTTCAACTTCGGATACGACATCGTCGACGACATCGCCATCAACGACCCCCAGAGGAGGGCACTCGTTTGGTGCGACGACAGGGGTCACGAGAAGGTATTCACGTTCGCAGACATCAAGAGGATGTCCGACAAGACCGCGAACTACCTGACGCAGCACGGTGTCAAGAAAGGTGACATGGTGCTGTGCGTTCTGAAGCACAACTACCAGTTCTGGTATGTTTCCATCGCCCTTCACAAGATGGGTGCGGTCCTGATCCCTGCCACTTTCATGCTGAAGAAGCATGACATCGAGTACCGTATCAACTCGGCATCTGTCAAAGCGGCGATCGTGACATCCGACGCACCAGTGTGGCAGGAGTTCGACATCGCTGAGAACATCCCGACGCTGAAGTTCAAATGCATGACCAACTCCCAGTACAACGGTCCCTGTCCTCCCGGATGGGACGACTTCGATGCCGGTGTGGAGGCAGCTTCCGATCAGTGGAAGAGAGTGCCTACCCACGTCAGGGACATGATGCTCATCTATTTCACATCCGGAACATCCGGCAACCCCAAGATGGCCGTTCACGACCATTCCTACCCGATCGGGCACATCCTCACTGCCAAGCACTGGCATTGCGTGGTGCCCGACGGTCTGCACTGGACCGTTGCGGAGACCGGATGGGCCAAGAACGCATGGGGAAAGCTCTACGGCCAGTGGATCATGGAGGCCGGACTCTTCGTGTACGAGCACCAGAAGTTCGACCCCGTCGCTGTGATGGACCTGATCGAGAAGTACAGGATCACAACCTTCTGCTGTCCTCCTACCATGTTCAGGATGTACTGCAACGCAGGACTGGAAGGACACGACCTTTCCTCGCTAACGCACACAAACATCGCAGGGGAGGCACTGAACTCCGATACATTCGAGAAGTGGTATGCCGCTACAGGTCTGAAGCTCATGGAGGGATTCGGACAGTCCGAGACCACCGTGCTGGTGGGTAACCTCAGGGGAATGACTCCCAAACCTGGATCCATGGGAAAGCCGTCGCCACAGTACAAGGTCGATATCGTGGACGAGAACGGTAAACCGTGCCCGCCCAGTGTCGTCGGTGAGATAGTTATCGGTATCGATCCCCACCCGGCAGGTATCTTCGTCGGATATCTGCACGACAGGCAGAAGACCAGGGCCACTATGTTTGGAGGCTTCCATCACACAGGAGACCTCGCCTGGAAGGACGAGGACGGTTACTTCTGGTACGTCGGAAGGAACGACGATGTCATCAAATCGTCCGGTTACAGGATCAGTCCGTTCGAGATCGAATCCGTTCTCCTGAAGCACCCTTGCTGTCTGGAGTGTGCGATCACCGGAGTTCCCGACCCTGTCCGGGGACAGATCGTCAAGGCGACCATAGTTCTCAGGGACGGTTACGAGGGCACGGACGAGCTGAAGAAGGAGCTGCAGGACTACGTCAAGCACGAGACTGCGCCTTACAAGTACCCCAGGGCCGTGGAGTTCGTGAAGGAGCTCCCCAAGTCCATCAGCGGTAAGATAAAACGTGTCGATATCCGCAACAAGGACAAGGAACTGGCCGCAAAGAATCAATGAGTGTCGGGAAGGATCACATCCTTCCTGCGCTCCTCTATCTTCTTCTTTATCGATCTTCTGATGACCTTCGAGCAAGGCCATTTCATGTCCATGTACGAGATCAGCTTCATGATGTCCGCATCAGGATTCGTCAACGCAAGGTACACTCTGCTCATGAACATCGACACGGCATAAGGAAAATCATCGCAGATCTGAGGCCTGTCCTTCCAGATGGAGCACTTCTTGTCATCTCTCAGGAAGGGGCACGGACCGTCGTTCTGCTTGTTGATAAGGCATCTTCCGTCAGGCATCTCTATGACGTAGTTGCGCCTGAACATGAAAGGGGTAAGATTGGCCGCGGAGGCAACCCTGTCGATCTCCTCCGGGCGGATTATTATATTCGGCTGGTGGCAGCATCTGCCGCACATCTCGCACGGGAAGTTGTCCTTATAGGACAGGCATATCTCGTAGGCTATGTCGAGATTGTGCTCCATATTCGGAGTTATCTCGTCCAGACCTTCGAGTATGTATTTCCCGCGATAGACAGCCATGGATCACACCATCAGGTAGATTCCGTATACGAAAGCGACGACACTGAGGATGAGACCGATGGCGCTGCATGCCATCAGCACGTTCTTGTTAGGCAGGTCCATGATCCTGGGGATCGTGAAGGAGTATCCTCCGAGCATGAGTCCGATGGCACCGAGGACGACACCTGCGATGGCCGATACCTTCATGACCGCGGGGATAACCGCAACGATACCGACGACCAATGCCATATAGGACAGGACCGAACGGTTGAAGGATACCTCGGGAATGTATGTCTCCCCCAGCTTCCAGTCACATTTCTCGCAGAACAGGGCTTCTTCAGGGTTGTCGAAACCGCACTTCGAGCATTTCATGCCAGGAGAATCCTCTGGACCCTAATTATAACTTTAGTAGGGCCTCGACCCTGGAACGGATGGTGTTGAAACGGGTCTTATCCTCTTTTATGCCAGCGGAGATCACCTCGAAAGCGCTGAATGCATTGAGGATGGTACCGACGTCATAGAAACGGTAGAAGATGTCAGAATCAGCCCTCTTCTTCGAGCGCATGTCGTTCTCCGTGAAACTGCGTATGAATACGTATCCAGAGGGTCTGAGGACACGTCCGATCCCCTTCACGGTCTTCGCCAGGGAATCGTCGTCGAGATGCTCAAGGACGTGGACTGCGGTCACATAATCGAAGGATTCATCTTGGAACGGGAGTTCGCAAATAGAGGAGACAACGAATCTGGAGTCCTTGAACCTCTCCCGGCATTGCTCCACAGCAACATGTGAGAAGTCGACCCCGGTGACATTGTAGCCACTGTCTATGAGCGTGGATATTGTCTTCCCGTTACCGCAGCCTAGATCCAGCGCATCTCCCGAATTAGGGACAGGGATCACGGTGTTGCCTCTCCAGGTGGCCGGATTACCGGAATAGAGATCATCCCAGAGCTCTTCCTGTCTCATCTCTTGTAGGCCTCGCTGACGTTCTTGAGCCATTCGTAGAAGAGTTCCACCGCCTTCTCCGACAGTTTGACGAACGTGGTCCCGGGACCCTTCATCATCCTGTCGGGACGCATGGATATCCTGAGGTCGTCGAGTTCGAAGATCATAGACCTGTCCGAGACGGAGTTGTTATGGATGACCAGGTTCCTCATAAGGAACACCGAGTCCCATTCCTTGAGACGCTTCTCATCCACAAGACCCTTTTTCGCCGAGGCGTAGATGATGTATCTGAGGTAGAGGTAGCTGTTATCCTTCATGGCCTCTTCCTTCACATCGTTCATCCAGTATGCCGGGATGCAGTCCTTCGCCGCCTTCTCTATCGATGACATAACATCTATGAACAGACCTCTGGTGACTATCATCACCCTCTCGGTCTCCTGGGCCTCGTTATCCCCTTCCTGGAAGGGTCTGGCGGACTTCTCCAGAAGAGTGACTATCTCCCTTGTCAGAACACCGCGGTTGTAGATGTTGTAGAAGCACATCGAACGGAAATCGTTCTGCCTGTTGGCGAAATAGGATTCCACGTCGGTTATCATGGATCCCACTCCGTCGATGAAGGTATTGAGCTCGTCTGTTACGGTGTTCACGTACGGGTTACCGCCATATCCATAGATAATCGTTAACCTTCTTACAAAAGGTATGAAAAATGCGGGCACTTTTATTAACGCCTAGTCAGGTAACGGCACTATATCATAAGGAGAACGGATGGCATGTCAACCAAAGTCGATCTATACGACAAGAAGTACTACATCAACAGGGAGCTTTCCTGGCTTGAGTTCAACCAGAGGTGTCTGGACGAGGCCAACAACACAGAGAACCCCCTGCTCGAGAGAGTCAAGTTCCTGGCAATATGCTACAACAATCTGAATGAGTTCCTCATGATACGCATGCCCGGACTCCTCAGCAAGACCCCTTCGATCGCACAGAGCGCACCGGATTACATCAACGGCGACAAGGTCATCGGGATGGTCTCGGAGAGGATGAACAGGCTGTACGCCGATTACGAGGTGTGCTGGAAGAACCTCAGGAAGGCCCTCGCCAAGGAGAAGATCCGCATCAAGAAGATCGAGGAGCTCACCAAGGAACAGCTCGACTGCGTCAGGACATACTACAGAGAGAGAGTACACATGATGCTCACGCCTCTGGCCCTCGATATCTCCCATCCGTTCCCGTTCATTTCCAACAATTCGCTCAACGTGGCTTTCAGGCTCAGGGGCGATGAGAACGGTGTCGTCTACGCCAGGGTCAAGGTGCCGGACACATTGGACAGGTTCGTACGTATCAGCGCCGGTAAGAGCAAGACGGAATATGTGCTGATAGAGGACATCATCAAGGATTCCGCACACCTGCTGTTCCCCGGGATGAACATCCTCGGAGCATACTCGTTCTGCATCATAAGGAACGCCGATGTCAAGATCACGATCGACGAGGCCGTGGATCTCATGGATGCGGTGGAGGAGAGCATCAACGGAAGGGATATGGGATACCCCGTGGCGATGATAGCCGAGTCCTCGATGCCCAAGAACATGATGATCAAGTTCCTCAAGAACCTGAACCTCAGCGAGGAGCAGGCCATCACCACGAAGGATGCTCTTGCTCTATCGGACCTTTGGGAACTGTACTCGATAGACAGGCCGGTCCTCAAAGAGAAGCCGCTCATCCAGACCACTCCGTCGGACCTCCAGGAGGACGGTGACATATTCGAGTGGATCAAGAAGAGGGACAGGATCCTGTACCACCCGTATGAGACGTTCGCCAACATCGTCAGGTTCATGAAGCAGTCTGCCGTGGACCCCAATGTCCAGAGCATCAAGATATGCCTGTACAGGCTGGGTTCCGATCCTTCCATTTTCGAGGCCCTCAAGGCCGCAAGGATCAACGGAAAGAGCGTTTCCGTTCTGATGGAGCTGCGTGCGAAGTTCGATGAGGACCGCAACATCAGATGGGCGAAGGATCTTGAGGCCATCGGTGTGCACGTGGTCTACGGACCTGTGAATCTGAAGGTTCATTCCAAGCTCCTGCAGGTCGTCAGGCTAGAAGGCGGGCATCTGATCACCTACACCCACATGAGCTCCGGTAACTACAACGTCAGTACCGCGAAGCAGTACGGGGACATATCGTTCCTGACGGTCAACAAGGAGATCGGACAGGATGTCTCGGAGCTGTTCAACGCACTGACAGGTTACTACGGCGAAAGGAAGTACAACCATCTCCTGGTCGCACCCCTGACGCTCAAGGCATCGCTGCTCAAGAAGATCGAGAACGAGATCAAGGTGCACGAGGCCAGCGGCAACGGACACATCATAATGAAGGCTAACGGTCTGATCGACCAGGATATCATCGCCGCTCTGTACAAGGCGTCGATCGCCGGAGTGAAGGTGGACCTGAACATCAGGGGACTGTGCTGTCTTCGTCCGGGCAATCCCGAAGTTTCCAAGAACATCCGTGTGATCAGCATCGTGGACAGGTTCCTCGAGCATTCGAGGATCTATTACTTCCACAACAACGGCAAATCGGAGATGTACATGGGATCGTCGGATATGATGCCCAGGAACCTCCTGGCAAGGATCGAGGTCTTGTTCCCTGTCCTGGACAAGGAGCTGATGAAATCGATCAAGACCAACATTCTCGACATCCACTTCGCCGATAACGTGAAGGCAAGGGAGCTGAAGGAGGACGGCACCTACGTTCTGGTGAAGAAGGAAGGTAAGCCGCTCCGTTCCCAGCAGTGGTTCATCGAACACAACGGATGCTGGCAGCCGAAGAAATAAAACAATTAAGGGAGGGGGAGACCCCTCCGTTTTCAATCCAATTCTTTCTTGAGGGTATCGACGATCGTCTCGAGGATCTTGATCCTTCCATATCTCTTGTCGACACATTCCACATCGACCCATGGGGCATACTCGGTGTTGGTCTGCTCGATCATACTGTTGACGTATTTCTCGTAGACATCCCACTTCTCCCTGTTGCGCCAGTCCTCGTCGGTGAGCTTCCAGCTCTTCATGGGGTTGGCGGCACGGGCGTTGAAGCGCGTCAGCTGCTCTTCCTTGGTGATGTCGATCCAGAACTTTATGAAGATGATGTGGTCCTTTGCCAGTGCCGCTTCGAATATGTTGATCTCCCCTGCGGCACGGGAGTATTCCTCCTGAGTACAGAATCCCTCTATGGGTTCGACCATCATCCTGCCATACCAGCTCCTGTCGAATATTGTGATCTGACCCTGTCCTGGCATGTTCTTGGCGAATCTCCAAAGGTGGGTATGGGATTTTTCCTCTGCCGTTGGTGCAGGCGTCGGGAAGATTTTGTAGCCACGTGGGTTGAGCGCCTGGGTGACCCTCTTGATGCATCCTCCTTTACCTGCCGCATCCCAGCCCTCGAAGACTATGCACAGTCCCTTGTTGCTGTTGGCGAGCTTCACCTGCAACTCGGACAGTTTGTTCTGGAGCTTGTCGAGCTTCTTGTTGTAATCCTCTTTGGTGATCGTCTTGGAGAAATCGACGTAATCCCTCGGGTTGGGAAATGCCTCAAGTATCTCGAAGGTCTCGGGTACCCTCGGTCTCTGAATGAGGTCGGTGAAGCTCTCCTCGAGGATGTCGGCGATGGACCTGACGGTCTTCTTGAAATCGCCGACCTTCACGACGTTCCATGCACAGTATTTGGTGCTGGTCTTGTCCATGACCCTCTTGATCCTGGCATTCTTCACGGAATAATCCTTAATCTTGTCCACATCGTTGAAGATGTCACCAGTCTCATTGAAGTCCACCGGGTATGATTTCTTGTTCTTCTTCAGCTCGTCCTCGTTCATGTCGAGGAAGATCTTGATGACGTTGACACCGTTGTTGTAAAGGTATCTCTCGAACTCGTTGGCCAGAAGGAGATGTGTACGGAAATCCTCGTCGTCCATGGACATGATACCGCTGTACCAGCCCTTGTCGAAGATTGAGATTTGTCCTTTGGGCGCTATATTGAGCATACAGTATTGGATCCAAGGGATCTTGGCCGTCGAGATGGAATGATACTTGATGTTCCTAGGCTCAAAAACAGCGACAATTTGGTTGACGATGTGTGACATGACCATTCCGCCGGCACCCTCGATGAGTATGACGGTAGCCATCTTGCGATCGCTCAGTTGATGCTCCAGTTGTGTGAGTGTGCTAGCTTTGTCCTTTGAGATCAGAAGGTCCATGAACGATGGAATCTGTTTTTTGGCTTATAAATCTCATGAACGGAATTACGAAATTCGTAACCGTTACAACAATGCTGTTCCCGTTTTCTTTTTTATATATAATCGACAGAATCATGGACTAACCTAATTAACAAGTAGCGGTTAAGGAAACGTGGTGAACATGTTCTGGAACGAGAAGATTGAATGCATGCCCCAGAAAGAGCTCAAGAAGCTCCAGTATGATGAATTGAAGACGTTGATCGAGAAATTGTACAACAACAATCAGTTCTATCACGACAGGATGGAGGCAAAGGGGGTAAAGCCCGAGGACATCAAGTGTTTGGAAGATATTTCGAAGCTCCCGTTCATGTTCAAGCAGGATCTTCGCGACTACTATCCGACGAAGCTGTTCACTGTGCCCAATAGCCAGGTCGTCAGGTACCACGTATCGTCCGGTACAACCGGAAAGCCGACCCTGGTGGGATACACAGAGGGAGACATCGAATACTGGTCCGAAGCATTGGCCAGGTCCCTCACATCCGCGGGAATCGGTCCCGAAGATGTGCTCCAGGTATGTTACGGATACGGTCTGTTCACCGGCGGTCTTGGACTGCACTACGGAGGAGAGAAGGTGGGTGCCACAGTACTTCCAGCCAGCACAGGTAACTCCGAGAGGCAGATCGAGCTCATGATGGATCTTGGTGTGACGGCTATCGCATGCACACCGTCCTATTTCATCCACCTGATGGGCGTTGCCAAGAAGATGGGCGTCGACTTCAGGAAGGACACCAAACTGAGGGTCGCCATATTAGGGGCCGAGCCCTGGTCCGAGTCAATGAAGAAGAAGATCGAGGATGAGACCGGAGTTGAGGCATTTGACATCTACGGAACATCCGAGCAGGCGGGACCCATGTTCTCTGACTGTCCCTGCCACAACGGTATCCACATCGCAGCCGACATCATGTACGTCGAGGTCATCGATCCCGAGACTGAGGAGGTACTTCCGCCCGGAGAGAAGGGAGAGCTGGTCGTCACCATGCTCAAGAAGGAGGCATTCCCCCTCGTCAGGTACCGCATCAAGGACATGACCCGTATCCTTACGGACCCCTGTCCCTGCGGAAGGACATCCCCGAGGATCGAGAGGATCACCGGAAGGTCCGATGACATGCTGATCATCCGTGGTATCAATGTATTCCCCTCGCAGATCGAATACACTCTGATGCAGATCCCCGAGGTCGGAGACCAGTACATGATCTACGTCACCAGAGAAGGTGCGCTCGACAACATGAAGATCCAGGTGGAACTGAAGCCCGAGGCATTCAGCGATAACATGGAGAAGATGCTCAAGCTCAGGGCACGCATCGAATCCGCTTTAAAGAAATACCTCAATATAGCGGTCGTAGTGGAACTCAAGGAGCCCGGAGAACTGCCCAGGTTCGAAGGGAAGGCCAAGAGGGTAATAGACAACAGGGTGATATGATGTCCAACATAATAAAGCAGCTTTCAATATTCGTCAACAACGAGCCCGGACGTCTGGCGCACATCTCGTCAGTGCTGAAGGAATGCAGCATCAACATGAGGGCTTTCAACCTCGCCGAATCCACAGAATTCGGTATCCTGAGGGCCATAGTCGACAACCCTGACGATGCATACGATGCACTGAAGGTCAAAGGAATCATAGTCAAGAAGACTGACGTGATCGGAGTTTATCTGGAGGATCATCCCGGTGCACTGTTCATGGCAGCGGACGCTCTGGGAAAGGCAAATATAAACATCGAATACGGATACGCCTACTCCTACAAGGACAAGGCGATCTTCTTCATCAGGGTCGATGACCCGGAGAAGGCCGTCGAGGTCATTGGGAAACAGGGCATCAAACTGGTGTCCGATTCGGAGATCTGATCAAATGGGTAATCTGAACATCGCCGTACTGGGAGCAAAGGACTACGCTGGAAAGATAGGGAAGAAGGGTACAGTCACAGACATGACATTCTATGAGTACAAGGACGGGCACGACTCGTTCACCCTCATAGAGCCTTCCAAGTTCCCGGAGAAGCTTTCCTCGCTGTTCTACTCGGTGGCGATGTCGGAATTCGTCGTCCTGGTGGTCGACAAGATCGATTCCTTCCTGGGGGAGACCATAGTCATGGTCGATTCCCTCGGTATCGACAAGGGATTCATCGTACTCCAGAACTACATCCAGCCGGAGCAGCTCAAGCCCCTCCTGGCCGGAACATCCCTGGAGAACTACGAGCCCCGCGACGACGACCCCATCAAACTTAGGGAAGAGCTCATCGGCATGGCCAAGGCCCAGGCCAAGACTGCAGGCGACGGGACATGCGGTTCCTGCCCTGTGGACAGCCACTTCAATGTGAAGGGTGTCGGAACGGTCGTTCTTGGTTCCGTTATCGACGGATACTTCAAGGTCCACGACAAGATGATGGTGTTCCCCACAAAGAAAGAGGTCATCCTGAAGTCCATCCAGAAGCACGATATCGATGCTCAGGACGGAATCAAGGGGGACCATGTCGGACTCGCTCTGAGAGGTATCGAATCCGAAGAGCTCGACAGGGGATTCGTGGTCACCACAGACCCTTCCATCAAGATGACCCGCACCGTCACCGGAAAGGTATCCCTTGTCAAGTTCTGGGCATCCCCTATGAAAGAGGGAATGGTAGTCCACCTCGGACACTGGATGCAGATGCCGCCCTGCAGGATAACCGCAGTGGACAACGGCGATGATTTCAGGTCCGCACAGGTCACATTCGAGATGGATGACGATATGATCCACAAGCCCGGCGACAAGGCGATAATCATGTACCTCGAGGGCGGAAAGCTCAGGGTCGCGGGATCGATTGTTCTCCCGTGATTTCTCCCCGAGAGATCGGGGATCCACTTTCTTTCTTCACCGTTAGGTCTGGATAGATACAATAAAGCTAATAGCTTTACTTACTTAAATAATAATGATTGTACTAATTAGTTTATGTTATTGCAACTAATGATTGAAACTATCTGGAAGCAAGTCTTATATCAGAGGTCTATCATTTTTGAATACCGTGCTATATGATAGCATACATCATTGGTGTTCAAAATGGCTTTCTGGAATGAAAAGATCGAAACTATGCCCCGCAAAGAACTCGAGCAGATGCAGCTTCGCCTTCTGAAAGAGAAGGTCGCTGAGATGTATGAGAAATCCGAGTTCTTCCACAAGAGGATGGATGAGGCTGGAGTCAAACCGGAGGATATCAACAGTTTCGAGGATTTCAGAAGGGTCCCCTTCATGAAGAAGACGGATCTCCGCGACAACTATCCTGACAAGCTCTTCGTCGTCCCGTATGACGATCTCGTCCGGGTACATGTCTCATCGGGTACTACTGGAAAGCCCACGGTCGTAGGATACACCCAGAAGGATCTTGACAACTGGTCCGAGGCCCTCGCCAGGGGAATGACCTCATTCGGAATGACCAGGAAGGACATGGTCCAGAACATGCACGGATACGGACTCTTCACCGGAGGTCTCGGTGTGCACTACGGTGCCGAGAAGATCGGGGCCACAGTGCTTCCTATCAGCACAGGTAACACCAACAGGCAGATCCAGCTCATGCAGGACCTGCCGGTCACGGCATTGGCCGGAACACCGTCATATTACTTCCACATAGCCGACGTCTGCGACCAGATGGGCGTCGACATCAGGACGGCTACCAAGGTCAGGAAGGGTATCGCCGGAGGCGAACCCTGGTCCGAGAGCATGAGGATGAAGCTTGAGGAGCGTACCGGTATCAAGACATACAATTGCTACGGGGCAAGCGAATTCTACGGACCCATGTTCCTTGAATGCGAGGAGCAGAATGGACTCCACCTTTGGGCCGACCTCGCCTACGTCGAGATCCTTGACGAGAACGATCAGCCCTGCAAAGAGGGAGAGAGGGGAGCAATCGTAATCACCATGCTCCAGAAAGAGGCGTTCCCGCTGATCAGGTACAGGATTGGAGACATCTCTGCCATAGATTGGACCCCCTGTAAATGCGGAAGGACCCACCCCAGGCTCATGAGGATATCCGGAAGGACCGATGACATGCTCGTCGTACGCGGTGTCAACGTGTTCCCCAGCCAGATCGAGAGCGTCATCGGTGAGATCAGTTGGCTCTCTCCGTTCTACCACCTCACTCTGACCAACGAGAACTACATGGACAATCTGCTGGTCGAGGTGGAACTGACCGAGGAGGCCCTCACAGAGGATATGGTGAAGCTCAACAAGATGTCCAATGAGCTCTCCAGGCGTCTGAAGGATGTCCTCAACATCAAGGCCGATGTCAAGTTATGCCTCCCCGGAACACTTCCGAGATTCGAGGGAAAGGCCGTCCACGTCACGGATAAGCGCTGTTATGACTGAGGGGGAGTTTCTCCTCCCTCGGCATCTCGATGTAACCGAAGTCCTCGAGCGTCTTCTTCATTCCGCGCCATTTGCTCTCGCTGGGATCGCCGCCGGCCATCCTTTCCATGGCGCAGAGCATGTAACCGAAGTGCATACCCATCTCCGTGAGGGTCAGCTGAGGCCTTCTCGGCGTTCTGCCGGGTAAGGTCTTGATTATCTTCTCGTCTATCAGCATATCGATCTTTATTGACATACGCACGTTGGTCGAAACGTTGTCGTAGATCTCCGTCCGAGTCTTGGGACCCGAAAGGTACAGGTAGATGATTATCGCTGGTACGTTCTTCTCAGCGAAGATCTCGTTGATTCTAAGATTATCGAACATTAAGATCCAGAAGATTAGACTAAGATAAATGCCATGGACGATTTACAACGAAAAGTCGACTAACGCCGTTAACATCTCATACCTTGTAACGTAGGACCGCACCCATCCCACCGAGGGCCGCCAACTCCTTGCCGCCGTCATGCTGCGAGGATACGATGATGACCGTACCTTTCTGGGATTCAACCGCACGGACGATATTGTCCAGGTCCTGTTCGCGCACCTTGCTGTCAAGGATTAGGAGCTTGTCCACTGCACCGGACATCGCCGCGTTCATGACCTCGTTCGGACCATAGGTACCGAGACCGTCCTTGGCGATCTCAGTCATGAGCTTCTCTACAGCTTCAAGTTCCACGCCGACTGACGACTCCCTGAGTACATCGGATCCCATTCCAGCTTTCATGAGTTCGTTTATGCCTACCATCCCGGACTGTCCCGTGTGGTAGACATAGATCTTCTTGTATGTCTCAGGGTCGATCCTCTTCAGGTCCTCGGCAAGGGTCTCCTTCTCGAATCCGGGCCCTAGTAGAATCAAGGGCATGTTGGGTTCCAGCAGCAGCTTCAGTTTGGAATGGATCTCACCGTGGTATCCGTCCACAGACGGTTTCTCTTCGTACTGCTTGCCGGATCTTCCAGATTTGACTGTGGATATCTCCTTGAGTCCGAACTGTCTCAGGACGGCAATGGTGGCCTCGTCCTGATCGAGGGATACGAACACTATGCGGGGCTTCTTGGATTCCGTTACCGCACGCTGCACGCGTTCGATCTGGGTGACCCTCCATCTGTTCTTCTGGATGGTCATGTTGTCCCCGTTCTCGAAGATGAGGGTGTGGTGCTGTCCTATGTCCTGGGGACCGGTCTCTATCGTACCGAGGAGCTTCAGTCTGAGGTCGTCCTCGGAGAATTCGATCTTCTCGATCCTGATGCCGAGGGTCATGCGCTTCTTCTCCATCTTCTCGGCCCTGATCTTGTCCGCAGATTTCTCCTCCCTTCTCGTGGTGGAGGCTGTCACGAGATCGCCGACTTCGATGATGTTGTAGAGATGCCAGAGGTCCTCGTCCGTTTCGACCTGAAGTTTAACGCTCTCGCTTGAAGGATCCTCACCCAGTATGCGCATGTGACGGGAGATTGCTTCTGCTTATAGAATTGTATCGGATTGACTTTGAAGGTGAAATGTCTGAAATCAGACAAACCAAAAAATCGTATGTAAATCCGAAGCACGATAAATTATATACCGTATGTAAATCACATAAATCTCGATGACAGGAGGCTACCTGGTCCTGGAAGACGGGACCACATTCGAGGGACAGCTCTTCGGTGCAGAGGCCGAAAAAGCTGGAGAAGTAGTGTTTTTGACCGGAGGAGTCGACGGATATCAGGAGATTATCACCGATCCGTCCAATAAGGGTAAGATCATCGTTTTCACTTATCCTCTGATCGGAAATTACGGTGTTGCAGACGAATTCAACGAGTCGGACAAGGTCCAAGTCAGCGGTATCGTTGTCAGGGAACTCTGTATCGAACCCTCCCATTACTACAATGGGGCCCTTCTCGGGGACTTCATGACGGAGAAGGGAGCAATCGGGATATCCGGAGTGGATACCCGTGAGCTCACCCTCAAGATTCGCAAGGACGGGGTCATGAAGGGAAAGATCGTGAAGGAAGGTACCGATATCAAGGCCGTTGTGAAAGAGCTCAAAGGGGCCAAGATCGATGATTCTGTCAAGGAAGTGTCCCCCAAGGACATAATCAGGATCGACAGCGGAAAGGATCTGACGATCGCGGTCATAGACTGCGGTGCAGGATACGGATTCTTCGAGACGCTCGGTAAGAGCTTCAACGTGATAAGATGCCCTTACAACGTTAGGGCCGATGAGATACTGGAGTCCGGTGCAAAGGGAGTTATCGTATCAAGCGGACCCGGATGTCCCGCAGCGGATGAGCTCTTCATCACGATGGATACCATAAGGGCCCTTTCGGACAAGCTCCCTATAATGGGTGTTGCCCTCGGAAGTGAGCTCGTTGCCATGGCCCTGGGCGCAAAGGTGGAGAAGATGAAGATCGGACACCACGGAAGCAACCAGCCCGTGAAGATCAGCGGCCGTATCTGCATGACCTCACAGTCGCAGGGATACTGTCTCGTCCCCGAGAGCATGAAGGCCGCAGGACTCGAGGTCACACAGACGAACCTCAATGATAATGTCATCGAAGGTTTCAAGCACTCGAAACTTCCAATCTACGGATACGAATACCGCCCAGAGGGCGGTACAGGTCAGGGGGACACGGTGTTCCTCTATGACGATTTCCTCAATGTCATCAAGGGGGGATCCCAATGAAGAAGGATTACAAGAAGGTCCTGGTTATCGGATCCGGACCCATAGTCATCGGACAGGCCGCAGAGTTCGACTTCTCCGGAACACAGGCATGCCGTTCCCTCAGGGAAGAGGGATACAAGACCGTCCTGGTCAACTCGAACCCCGCTACGATCCAGACTGACACCGAGACCGCTGATGCGGTCTACATCGAGCCTCTGAACGCAGAAACGGTAGCCAAGATCATCGAGAAGGAAGGTATCGACGGAGTGGTCTCTGGAATGGGAGGCCAGACCGGTCTGAACATCTGTTCAGAACTCGCAGAGAACGGAACCCTTGAGAGACTCCACTGCGAGCTCATCGGAACACAGCCCGATGCGATCGCGAAATCAGAGGATAGGGAACTGTTCAAAGAGGCCATGATGAAGATCGGTGAGCCCATCCCCATGTCGGAGAGTGTCAACACGATCGACGAGGCCATCGCAGCAGCCAACAAGATCGGAAGGTATCCGGTCCTTGTAAGGCCCGCATTCACACTGGGAGGTACCGGAGGAGGAATCGCCTACGACGAGGCCGAACTCAGGGAGATCACCGCTCACGGACTCGCATACAGCCGTATCCACCAGGTGCTGATCGAGGAATCCGTCCTGGGATGGAAGGAGATCGAGTTCGAGGTCATGAGGGATTCCAACGACAGCTGCATCATCATCTGTAATATGGAGAACATCGATCCCATGGGGATCCACACGGGAGAGAGTATCGTGTGCGCACCCATCCTCACACTTTCGGAGAAGGATGTGGACAAGCTCAGGAACTCCGCTATCAAGGTCATGAGGGAGCTCAACATCGAGGGAGGATGCAACGTTCAGTTCGCATTCAACCCCAAGAACGGGGACTACAGGCTCATCGAGGTTAACCCCCGTGTGTCCCGTTCATCGGCCCTGGCATCCAAGGCCACAGGATACCCCATCGCAAGGGTATCGATGAAGATCGGTCTCGGATACACACTGGACGAGATCCCCAACAAGGTCACTGGTACCACTATGTCGGCATTCGAGCCTTCTGTGGACTATGTCGTGCTGAAGATCGCGAGATGGCCCTTCGACAAGTTCCGTACGGTGGACAGACACCTCGGAACCCAGATGAAGTCCACCGGAGAGACGATGGCCATCGGAAGGACCTTCGAGGAGTGTCTTCTGAAGGGACTCAGGTCCCTCGAGATCGGAGTAAACGGTCTCGACAGGTTCGACGTCCTGGACAAGGACATCGAGGATCTGCTCAGGAACGCCACCGACCAGCGTATCTTCGTCATGGGAGAGGCGCTGAGAAGAGGATGGACCCCCGAGAAGGTAGCAGAGCTCACCAACTGGGATGTCTTCTTCATAAGAAAGCTCCAGAACATCATCAAAATGGAGTACAGGATCAAGGCAGGACTCACCCCTGAGATTCTCAATGAGGCCAAGCTCATGGGATTCTCCGATGAGACCATCGGAGAGCTCTCGGGAAGGGCATCCCTGGACATCCGCGAGCAGAGGAAGAACATGGGATTGATCCCTGTCTTCAAGATGGTCGACACATGTGCCGGAGAGTTCGAGGCCAAGACCCCTTACTTCTACTCCACATACGGATGCAGGGAGTCCGAGGCCCACAAGGTCGAGGACAGGAAGAAGGTCGTTATCGTCGGAGGAGGACCTATCAGGATCGGACAGGGAATCGAGTTCGACTACTGCTGTGTCCACGGAGTCATGGCCCTTCAGGAGGAAGGAGTCGACGCGGTCATAGTCAACAACAACCCCGAGACAGTATCCACGGACTTCGATATGTCCGACAGACTGTACTTCGAGCCTCTGACCCTCGGAGATGTCCTCAACGTCATCGAGGCCGAGGATGCTGACGGAGTAATCTGCCAGTACGGAGGACAGACCTCTGTTAACCTTGCAGTGGACCTAGAGAAGGCGCTCCAGGGAACAAAGACCAAGGTCCTGGGAACCACGCCCGACGACATGGATGTCGCCGAGGACAGGCGCAGGTTCTCCAAGCTCATGGACGAGCTAAAGATTAAGCAGCCCGCATCCGGAACCGGATACTCCTTTGAGGAGGCCAAGCAGATCGCCGAGGACATCGGATACCCTGTGATCGTCAGACCCTCATACGTCCTTGGAGGAAGAGCGATGGAGATCGTTTACTCCACGGATGACCTGAAGACATACGTAGAAAGCGCGGTGAAGGTATCAAGGAACCACCCCATCCTCATCGACAAGTACCTCACAGATGCAATCGAGATCGATGTTGATTGTGTCTCTGACGGAGAGGATGTCTATGTCGGAGGAATCCTGGAGCATGTGGAATACGCAGGATGCCACTCAGGAGATGCAACAATGGTCATGCCTCCCAAGATGATCGGACAGGACACCATCGACGAGATCCTCGAGATCACCAAGAAGGTAGCCCTTGCGCTGCACATCAAAGGTCTCATGAACCTTCAGCTGGCGGTCAAAGGCAAGGACATCTACATGATCGAGGCCAACCCCAGAGCATCCAGGACCGTGCCCTTCATCTCGAAGGCCACCGGAATCCAGATGGCCAAGATCGCCACCAAGATCATGCTCGGGAAGAAGCTTAAGGACTTCGGACTCAGCGGATACAAGCAGCTGGACCACTATGCGGTCAAGGAAGTTGTCTTCCCGTTCCTGAAGCTCCCCGGAGTGGACTCCATCCTCACACCCGAGATGAAATCCACCGGAGAGGTCATGGGAATAGACGAGGACTTCTATGCGGCATGCTACAAGGCACAGGTTGCAGCAGGATGCAATTACCCTGTAGAGGCAGGCGGAGTTTACATAACGGTTAACGACAACGACAAGGAAGCAATCCTTCCCTCTGCGAAGGCCCTTGCGGACATGGGATTCACCATCTATGCCACCAAGGGAACGGCCAAGTTCCTCATCGACAAGGGAATAGCGGTCGCGACCCTGTACAAGGTCAGCGAGGGGATGATTCCCAACGCGATGAGCGCCATGAGGGAGGGTAAGATCCAGATGATCATCAACACCCCTACCCAGAAGTCCGGTGCCATCAGGGACGGAGCCTCCATGAGGAGACTCGCAGTCGAGCTCCAGATCCCCATCATCACCACCATCCAGGGTGCTGAGATGACTGTCGGTGCCATCAAGGTCGCCAGACAGGGCAAGACCGGTGTGAGAAGCATTACCGAGTACCACAGACTTGTAAACTAAAACAACATAAGGGAGGCCGGTGTTCTTCTGCCGGCCTTCCGGTTTATCCTTTTTATCGATTTTATAAGGTCTAAAGCTGGCGATTATATCTTTACATGAGTGCAATCGCCGAGAGATTACACGTCAACTGAAAAACGGAAACGGTCCCCGAAGGGACCTTAGGTTTCAATCGGGTACGTTGTCCCCGGGTCTTCTCTGACCCTGGAAGCATTCGTTGAGCATCGTGACCTCCAGCCTGTTGTAGGGGATCTCGATGTCGTTATCTATGAACGCCTGGTAGATGGCCATCCTCAGGGCCGACCCTGCGGTGATGCTTCCGTTGAAGTCCCTTATGGTTACTCCCAACCTCAGCACGATGCCGGAATCTGCGAAATCGGTCATCCTGACATTGGGGGCGGCATGCTTCTTGTCATGCAGAACCACAGGGCTCTCGTTGGCGACCTTCAGCATAACCTCCTCCGCCTTCTTCAGATCGACACCGTATGCGACATCGTAGTAGATGTACAGCCTGAACGCCTCGTCCTCCTTGGACAGGTTGACGATTGTGGAGGCTGTGACCGCATTGTTCGGCATGGTTATGATCTGGTCCATATCCCAACCTTTGAATTCGGTGAACATGACCTTGACTCTGTTCACTACATAGACCTTGTCGTTGATCTTCAGGAAGTCTCCTTTCTTGAAGGGTCTGGTCATCAGAATGACGATACCGCTGAAGAACTGGGAGAGTACATTCTGGGCACCCATAGTGATTCCCAAAGATATGACTCCGGCACTGACCAGTATTCCCTGAAGGTCGACACCCAAGGCTCCGAGGATAGCGAACGCTCCTACAAGCCAGAATATGATCTTACCGATCATCTTGAATAATGGCAGGAGTGTCAGATCGATGGTGGAATCGTCGTTATCGTCGAATCTCGTGAGGATACCCTCTATGACTATCAGATACACCTTCCAAGCGATGATCAGCATCAATACAGTGTAGAGTATGAACGAGATCGAATTGATATCCGATATGAGCTCGGGTTCGGCACCTATGATCCTTAGACTCTGATTGAAGGAAGCTACGAGCACGAGCATGGCTATGAGCTTCGATATACCGTTCTCGAACCTCTTCGCTCCGTCATCGGTGGTCCTCCTGTCAAGGTATTTGGCCAATCTGGGTGCTATGATGACGGTCAGGATCTCCGCGATGATCATCCAGAATGCGATGGTAGCCAGGAACGGGACCCAGGGGGAATCGAAAGGTTCCGGAAGCTGGTTCTCAATTATACCGAGGAATTTGTTGTATGCAGTCGATGTGTCGTAGATGGATTGTACCTCGACATCGAATGTTATGGTGGTGTAAATGGTCGATTCCTTGTCGTTGATGTCCGTCACAGCAACGATGAGCTGCACTATCTCGCTGTCATGTCTTCCGCTCAGTGAATCCGCACCAAGTGTGAACGTCCCTGTAAGGATGTTGTCATGATCCGTCTCACTCTCCGGTACGATGAGTCCGTTACTCGGTTTATCGGAGATGACGATGTCATCGGAGTCGTTATGGACGGTGAAGGTCACATCGAGATAGAGTTTGGATTGATTGACCACATAGACGGTCCATGTGGCGCTCTTTCCGTTACCCAGTGTGACGGTGATATCCTTGTCGGGGGCAGCCGTGCCCGGAATAGTGATGCTGTAGTCCTCGGACGCAAGGGCATCAGTCTCGTCGGCGGGGGCCAAAGGCGCCAAAAGACTGACGAACATCAGCGCGAGGACTATCGCAACTATCAGCTTACTGTTCATGACGGGTCATAGAATTCTATAAAATAATACATTGGTGCGAGGGATGGGATTCGAACCCATGAACCACTAAGGACAGGATCCTAAGTCCTGCGTCTTTGACCTAGCTCGGCAACCCTCGCCTATTCGGCCTAATCCTCTATTTCATTATTAGGGTTTTGTTCGGCTCAGAGCGCTGAATCCGTTGGCAGGTGCCTACCAAACCATAAAAAGGGAGTATAAGATAGAGGTTCAGTCAAAAGGTGCTCAAATGCCAAACATGCTAGCTGAAGAGGGAAAACAGCTGCTCCTCGGTAACGAGGCGATCGTAAGAGGTCTGATCGAAGCAGGAACTGGTTTTGCCTCCACATATCCTGGAACCCCCTCATCCGAAGTAGGAAACATACTGGAGAAGATCTCCGAGGATGCAGGATTGTATTTCGAGTTCTCGACCAACGAGAAGGTCGCCATGGAGGTATCCGCGGCAGCGGCCTCGTCCGGAGTCAGATCCTTCGTGTTCATGAAGCACGTCGGCCTCAACGTGGCCGCAGATCCCATGATGACCCTCGCATATGCAGGAGTCAGGGGCGGTATGCTGATAATGTCCGCTGACGATCCTTCGTGCCACAGCTCGCAGAACGAACAGGACAACCGTTACTATTCAACTCTTGCCCTCTTGCCCATGATGGAGCCTTCCACCCCACAGGAAGCCAAGGACATGGTCAAGGAGGCGTACAGGGTCTCCGAGGAGCTCACACTTCCCCTGATCTTCAGGACCACCACAAGGGTCAACCACGCCCGCGGTGTAGTCGAGTTCGGAGAGAAGTCGAAGGCTAAGACCATAGGGCACTTTGACAAGGATGTTGCCAGATTCGTCAACATCCCCGCATATGCTAAACAGAACAGGGTCAGGCTCCTGGACCTGTACAAGATGGCACAGGAGATGTCAGAGGAGTCCAAGCTCAACTTCGTCGAGGGCTCCGGAGACATCGGAGTCATCACATCTGGCGTATCATACACCTACGTCCGCGAGTTCGTCAAGGGCGTATCGATCCTCAAGCTTGGATTCACCAACCCCCTCCCGGAGAAGAAGATTGCCGATTTCATCAAGGGAAAGAAGGCCATCGTCGTCGTAGAGGAGCTGGAGCCCTTCGTGGAGGACCAGGTGCTCAGGATCTGCGCCCAGAATTCCCTGAACGTACCCGTATACGGAAAGAGGACAGGACACCTTTCCAGACAGTGGGAGTTCTCGCCGGATACGCTCAACGGCATCAAGTCGCTTGTCGAGGTCCAGAAATTCAGCAAGCCCATGGAGAAGGTCGATGTGGTCCTTCCCAATAGGCCTCCGACACTCTGTGCCGGATGCCCCCACAGGGGAATGTTCGCAGCGGCCAAGAAGGCAGCGGGAACTTCCGATGTCATCTACTGTTCGGATATCGGCTGTTATACGCTTGGTGTACAACCTCCCTTCAAGGCAGCGGACTTCATCATCTGTATGGGTGGAGGAGCCGGTGCAGCAGGAGGATTCGCACAGTCCACAGAGCAGAAGGCCATCGCATTCATGGGAGACTCCACTTTCTTCCACGCGGGAATCCCGCCCATGATCAACGCCCTGTTCAACAACCATAAGGTCGTCATCGTGGTGCTAGACAACCGTACCACCGCAATGACCGGACACCAGGAAAACCCCGCAACAGGCAAGCGCCTCGACCGCTCCGAAACAAACAAAATTTCAATCGAGGAAGTGGCGAAGGCCATGGGCGTAAAAAATGTTGCAATCTTCAACCCCGTGCGCGAGCAGGCTCAGTACAAGGCGCACCTGCAAGAGCGCCTCGGCGCTTCGGAAATATCGGTTATAATTCTGCGCCA
>CALAVG010000194.1 GCA_937892275.1 uncultured Methanomicrobiales archaeon
TCGGTGTTCCATGATACTATCACGTTGTAATCATCCGCGCCTTCTGCAAATCCGAACGGTATCTCCTCCAGATCCCCTTTCGTCACTGCATACACTATCGGATAGGCGGCCACCATCCTGTCGCGATATTCAGGATGTTTGTTCATGTACTCCTTCAGCACGATTATCAACATGATGGATCCCTGTGAGTGCCCCGCGAGGATGAAAGGTCTTCCATGATTGTAATTCTCGAAATAATAGTCCAAAGCAGCGAATACATCAGCCCTCTGCGGACCCTTCTGGAATTCGAACATCTCATCCGGACCCAGGTTGTATTTCACCAATGCCGCAAGATTGGTCTGCCTGTAATAGGGTGCGAACACATTGGTGGATTCCTCAAAAACGGTAGCCTGTTTCTCATACACGAAGAATGCACCCAATCTCATGTTCTTGTTATCTATCGGAACGATGTCCGGCGCTTCCGGTGATGGGTCTATGAAAACTGTCGGATAGATGTATATGGTGTCCACTGGCTTGATTATCTCTGGGATGTGCATCCAATTGTTGTTATCCGAATAATCCGTTGGCGTTATCTCCGTCCTTCCATCTCTGCCTTCCATCTCATTACCTCCTTTCGACAATGATCCGTTCCGGACCCTACATCGAATGGGTATCTGAATCCCGTTAATTAAAGTAGACAGTCTTAATCGCCGAATCGATGCTCGGACAGCGGATATACGGGACGATACTGGGGATAGAAAAAGAACGGACAGGATCCTAGGACCTTATCCGGTTGATGTTTATAGTTCAGGATCTCAATTAACGAACACTAATCCGTCTTCGAACAGATCCTTGGATCCCATGATCATCCACGCCACAAGGAATCCGATTATGATACCGAATATCGACCAGAAACAGAAGATCGCGGCAGCGAAACATGCGATGACAGCTATGAGCCATTGCTTCCTCAGACATACGAACACCAAACTAATGGCGGCACAGATACCGCTGGCCAATGCAAGGTAGCCAGCATACGTGATGTAGTTCTGAATGTCATTCTGTGTGTAATTGTAATGGTGGCTGGCCAACC
>CALAVG010000195.1 GCA_937892275.1 uncultured Methanomicrobiales archaeon
CCATATTTGATCATCATGGTTAGATTTATAAACAACTAACTTTTGTAATTCTTCTTGTTGATCGTTTTCTGCATCATCACATCACCACAGTATTTCTCATTACGCAGGATCTTCCGAACGGAACTGTCACAGGGGCACCGCAGGAAGGACAAATCATAGATGTCATCGACATTTTGAGACCAACCGTATCTCTACAGTGATGTATCTGAATCCTGCTAAAAATAAACTTCTAGAGATTACTCAATAGGTGCCACGATCTCTCGCAGATCGATCGATTTCGGGATGATCTGCACCTGTTTTCTCTCATCAATCATTCTATTCCAATCAATTCCATACCATTTTCATAGGAAATTATCAGATCGGTTAAATCACCCTTATCTACGATAACGCCATAGGGTCAGACGTTGGGAGATGGAGGGTGGCCGACGGTAATCCGCAAGGATGGCTGAGGAAGTTCCCTCCTCCAAGGGCGAGATGGACAGGCGTAAGCCTGTACGGCGAGAGCCGTGGCAAGGGCCCAGAAACGGCACAGTCCCGGTAACACAGGATGAACCATGGTCAAGATGGCGACATTCCCGGGGATCTGGTGAAACGGCGACCCCCCATCGGAGCAAGTTCATACAACGGGGAAGACCTGCCCGGGACCCGTGGGTAGAACGCGAAGTTGAATGCCACCTGAAACAGAAGGGGGGCTACTACCATCACCTGACACCTTCATATCGAAGAGAGGATCCAACATGTTGACGCTCCAACGCACACCCAAGGTCTCCAGGGAGACAGGAATAAGGACGGTACCCACCAAGGAGACCCTCGACAGGGTGCTCCCCCTGCTCGGATTGGCAGGCATGGGGGAACCTGAGGACATCACAGGCAAGGACAACATCGGGATCCCTGTGTTCTCGATCGACAGACAGCACACCGCTCTGGGAAAACCCAAGTATTACAACGGAAAGGGCGCCACGTTCGAGCAGGCGAAGGCTTCCGCGATAATGGAAGCCATCGAAAGGTACTCTGCGGAGCAGAGGGAGGAGGACGAGATCGTCTATGGAACGTTCAACGAAGCGTCCGAGATAATGCTCACATGCGACCCGGTGGACATGATCCTTCCTCTGAACGTCCTTGACAAGTACAACAGGAACACGGAGATCGCCTGGATCGAAGCGTTCGAGATGTTCAGAGGATGCCCCATATGGGTGCCAGCGTGTTCGGTGTTCTATCCTTACTATCCTGATACCGACCTCCAGCTGTTCGCATTCCACACC
>CALAVG010000196.1 GCA_937892275.1 uncultured Methanomicrobiales archaeon
CAGGAACAGATAACCGTCGACACGGAGACTGCCTGTCATGTACTCGTTGGGGTCTTCGGCGGACATGGCTATGATCCAGTACATACCTCTGGCGAGTTTTCCTACGGTCATCTCGCCGGAGAATGCCCCGTTGACAGAAGTGACCGCATTCTCGTCGGAATAGTATCCGTTTGCATGCAGAGATACTGATACATCGGTATCGAAAGTACCGCTGAAAGATACTTTCCCTTCAGCGGGATTGTAAGTGACTTCGCTAAAGGAATACTCTCCGTCGGCATCGCTGGAAGGCACCGACAGTACCGCGAGGGCTATGACGGTCAGAAGCAACACTGCCAGCATCGGCTTGAACTTCATGGATGTGCCTCCATTTCGATCATCGCATATCCGAGGTTGCCTTCGACGTGCTCATCGACTATGCGTATGTAGACCAGCGCCACGTCCGCGGTCTCGAAGGTTCCGGAGGCCTTTCCGTCGGCATCGGTGACCTTCATCTCGGAAAGGACCCTTCCGTCGGAGGTGACGGCGGTGACCTTCACCTGAAGGTCTCCGACGGATCCCACTCCGCTCTTAATCATCACATTGGCGGACCAGGCCATGGTACCGTTGGCTACATCCAAAGTACCTGCGACCAGGTATCCCGGAGGAAGCGGTTCCCAGGTGAGGTAGAACGAGGCATTCGAGGTGAATGCCGTTCCGTAGATGTCAGAGACCTCGTTACCGTTGTTCGATGAATCCTTCCACACCGGGACGTACCCGACCCTGTTCACTTCTGGAAAGTGGATCTTCGCGGAAGAACCGTTCTTCACCACAGAAGCGGTATCGGGGAGCTCGTTGCCTTCTTCATCGTAGAATCTCAGGAATACCACTTCGGTGCCTCTGCTGAGCTGTTTGCCGATGATGCTCCTGTCGCCGATGTTATCGGCGAAGGTGTAGGGCTTCCTTTCCCCGTCCTCGACGTAACTGAACTCCGTTCCCGCGGTGACGGACTCGCCGTTGCCACAGATTATGCGGAAGTAGTGGTTCAGTGAATAGGACACGTCGCCGAGGTTGGTGATGGTGACCCAGGAATACTGGTCGAGGTTGTCGAACTGTCCGTTGTTATCCACGGTACCGTAGGTGGCCTTGAGCATCTGCAAAGTGACTCCGTCGGTGACGGAATGTCCGTTGATGGATTGAATGATCTTTGCCGAGTTTAGGGTTGCTACATCGTTTCCTAACGAGGCAAGAGCATCGGCCGCATTGGTACCGTATGCTCTGTACCAGACCGCTGAATC
>CALAVG010000197.1 GCA_937892275.1 uncultured Methanomicrobiales archaeon
CAAGCGCCGGTTTCGGGATTGACATGATCGGGGAATGTGGGGTTGTAGGCCATGGCCGAATAGAATATCATCCTGTTCTCACGGAAGTTGGTACCTGCCCGCTCCGAAGCGAAGATTCCCAGATCGAATTTGACCTTCTTGTCAAAAGCGTACTGCGAAAGATTGAACTTGGCGGTGTAATTGTTCATATAGGAAGTCTTGATGGCTCCGTCACGATGGTTATATCCTATCGAAGCCCTGACGTTGCCGTTTTCACCACCATTGGAAAAAGAGACGTTATGTGTCTGGGTGATACCTGTCTTGCGTTCGATCATGTCGAACCAATTGGTGTTTCCTCCTCTGTCGACAATGCTCATCCCCAAAGCACTCGCCTTGGAACGATAATCTGCTGCCGAAAGGACATCTACATCTTTGTAAACGGTATTGACACCGATGAATCCGTCGTAATCAAGACTCGAGAAACCTCTTTTTCCTTTAGCTGTAGTGACAACCAGAACGCCTGCAGCTCCACGGGAACCGTACTGGGCTGTCTCGGAAGCATCCTTAAGGATCTCTGCCGCCTTGGATTGTACCTCTCCGCTGAGTTTGAGTTCCGAACAGAACCTTTGGACATAGTCCTGTGGTTTGGTGGGCATCAGTTTCAACTTGAGCTCACGGGTCATGAAACGGTAGGTCCTTCCAATCTCTTTCCTTCCTACACGGCTGGAATTTCCGACCTCATCAAGGGTCCTAGGGACACCGCACTGTCTGCATGCTGCGTATAGCGATGCTGCAACGACGCCCTCGATGGATCTTCCTCTGATCAGGTTCTTGTTGACAGCCTTCCTGTAAATCATCGCAGCGGTCTCCCTGACGTTCCTGGGAAGACCCATCGCAGATGCCATCCTGTCTAATTCTGACAGAGCGAACGCAAGGTTCCTCTCTGTAGCGTTGGAGACACGGATCCTTCTCTGCCATTTCCTTAGTCTGTACAGCTGTGCTCTGTTCCTTGTAGGGATGCTTTTTCCATAGGAGTCCTTGTTCTTCCATGAGATCTCGGTCGAAAGACCTTTGTCATGGATGGTGTAGGTCATGGGAGCACCGGTACGTGCTCTCTTCTCTCCCTGTTCTACATCAAATGCCCTCCATTCCGGACCCTGATCGATGAATTGGTCATCAAGAACCAACCCACAATCCTCACATAGGAGCTCTCCACGCTCGTAATCACGTACGAGGTGGTGGCTTCCGCATTCTGGACATACCTCAATTTCTTCTGCTCCTTCCTTTGTTTTTACCATTCTTGTTTCCCCCTCTGGTATAAAGGTCGGTACCGCGAATTGATTCAG
>CALAVG010000198.1 GCA_937892275.1 uncultured Methanomicrobiales archaeon
AAGGGTTCCCATGCAGAGATACTTACTTTCGTTGAAGAATTGATGTCCGCAGCTCTCAAGAGCAATACATCGTTGAAATTCGGTGTGGTCACGGGCGTTATGCAGATCGCCAAGGAATCCATATTCTCCGGGCTGAACAACCTGTACGTGAACAACATCTTCAGCACCGACTTCGACGAATGCTTCGGATTCACCGAATCCGAAGTGAAGGAGATGTTATCATATTACGGACATCCGGAGAAATTCGACGAATGCAGGGAATGGTACGACGGTTACACCTTCGGGAACAAGGAGATATACAACCCGTGGAGCCTCCTGAATTATGTGAAAAAAGGTCTCGTTCCGGCAAGATACTGGGCGGGGACCAGCGGGAACTCCATCATAAAGACCCTTCTGGACGATGCCGACGATGATACTCTTTACGAGCTCGAGTCCCTTTCCAAAGGGGATGTCCTTTCAAAGGGGATAGATCAATACGTAGTCTACTCGGACATCGAGAAGAGCAAGAAATCCATCTACTCCGTAATGGCCATGAGCGGCTATCTCAAAGCGAGACTGACCGATTTCGGTTATGAATTATCTATACCGAACAAGGAGATGTTCCTCGTATATTCTGACATCATCCTTGATTCCTTCAGGGATACCGATATGGCCCAGGCCATATCCAATCTGTTCAGGGCCCTTTCCATGGGGGATACCGCACTGATCGAGAGGATGGTCCATAATCTGATGAAGGAAACGGTCTCAGCAAAGATCCTCGATTCGGAACATGCCTATCAGACATACCTTATCGGAATGATGATGGGCTTCTGCGGCAACTACGATATATACGGCGACAGGCTCGAATCCGGAGACGGATTCGCAGACATGATATTCAAGAGACAGAGAGGACCCGGTGCGAACATTGTCATAGAGCTGAAGAGATCCAAGAAGGAAGATGATCTCCAAAGGGATGCCGAACTTGCGATGGAACAGATACTGGAGAAGGATTACGCTCACGGTCTTGAGGGCAGGACCATATTGTACGGAGTGAGTTTCTTCTCCAAGAGGCCGTATGTGATATCCAGGGAGTCCAACGAAGCACTTTGACATCCCTTGATATCAAAATAGTCCCCTGTCGCCTTTCAGAGAACATTATTTAGATAGAGAGCCATCAGAGGAACATGAGGAACGTACCCATCGGCATCGACGATTTCAAGGAACTCCGTGAGAAAGATGGCTATTTCGTGGACAAGACGATGCTCATCGAGGAGATCGTTAAGAACAATGTTACTAAGGTGTTCCTTTTCACCAGACCGAGAAGGTTCGGTAAATCGCTCAACATGAGCATGATCGATGCGTTCTTCAACCTTAGGTACAAAGGCAACAAGTGGTTCGACGGACTTCATGTCATGGATCGTGATGACTGCGAAGCAGTCATGAACTCCTATCCGGTGATATCGATCGACCTCAAAGGGTTGAATCTTGACGATATGGATACGTTCTTGAATACTTTCGCAGGAAAGATATCCCGGATCTGTGCGGAGCACAGATATCTTCTGGAGTCGGATGTGGACGACGTAAGGATAAGCAAGTTCGACGATCTTCGCAGAGAAAAGGGGACCAGGGCCGATCTGGAAGGCTCCCTCAAGCTCCTCACGGACATTCTGAAGGAATATCACAAGAAGGATGTCATCGTCCTCATAGACGAATACGACAACCCCATCCAGAACACTTACGGTTCGGAGATGCAACAGATCGGAAGAGC
>CALAVG010000199.1 GCA_937892275.1 uncultured Methanomicrobiales archaeon
ACGCATCGTTCTACTCCTACGACTTCACCGGCGACGGCATACCTGAACAGGGCAACGGATTCACCTACGCGGCCGAAGGCAGGTACACAATAGTATGCAAGGCTGTGAACAATGTCTCGGAGACCTCATGCTCGAAGACCGTCTCCATCGACATTGCGCCCTCCGAAAGGACCGACGTCCTCCGGCTGACGGATTTCGAGATGCTGCTGGGCGAGAAGCAGGACATCATCCTGTCGCTCAGGTCCGGAGAGATAATCACAGTCTCCGGTTCGGCATCCGATTTCGTGACGGTGAAGGACAACGTCCTGAGGGTTGAACCCAAGGAGAAGGGCATCTTCGAGCTTACGGTCAAGGTGCATCACGACAATGGTACATCGGATTCCAAGACCGTGAAGCTCACCGTCAGGGGTACCGACATTCAAGATCTGGAGGAGCAGAACCATGATTACTTGGTGGTCATGGCCGTGTTCTTCATCATCGCCGTGATCGCCATCTCCCTGTTCGTCCTCCGCGACATGCATCCTGTGACCGCAGGAAGTAACAAATCCTGTCTGAAGAGGCTGCTTAACAGGTTCCGCAACAGGAGAGGATACCGATGACGGAAATCGTCGTTCCCGTGACAACGGTATGGGACGTCATGGCCAATGCTCTTGATGACCCGGATTTCTGGTTGATCTCCGTCCTTGGACTTCTAACGATAGTGCTGATGATCAGACGCCGTATCGGAAGGAGGTGCTGCTCTTGCCCCTCCCAGCGATAATCCCCGCGATAGCCTCGATGCTCGCCTGGGTCGGCATAGATCTGGGCATTTCCTGGCTTACACAGGACGATTCCGGCGTGAAGTACGTCTCCGGGCTGGATTTCCAGTCCTTCCTGGGGATCTACTGGCTGCCGGTTCTCCTGTATTCCCTGCTGATCCTCACTGCGGTCTACCTCGCCATTCCAAAGCAATCGAACAACGGTCGGGAGGTCCGTATCTAAACCTCCCAATCAAACGAGTTGAAAACATGTTAAACGACAAGAAACTCATCGCCGCCTTCGCGGTCATCGCCATGCTCCTGGCTGGATCCTTCGCGTTCTCGGAGGAATCCGACGCCATCGGGGAGGACCTCAGTGCAACATACG
>CALAVG010000200.1 GCA_937892275.1 uncultured Methanomicrobiales archaeon
GCTTCGGACAGACGGGCAACCACATCCAACGGTATCGTTGTCTTGACTGCGAAAAAATCCTTACTTGCACAGTGTTGCTAATCTGTGGTATAATCAGGCATCTTAACAGACCGATTGGGGTGTTATCAGATGCCGCGGTCCAGCAATCATAAATCGCGTCGAAAGACGCCGTGGGACAACAGCATGGAACGAACCGCTTCCCAGCAATTCCTGTATGATGCATACGGTGGAATGTACCAGCAGCGGCATCCCGTCCTCCTGGAAACAGGAGAGGATGCGCTGATCAATTCCTACGTTCCCGAGGTTTGCCCACACTGTCAATCGAAGCATATCAAACGCTTCGGACAGACGGGCAACCACATCCAACGGTATCGTTGTCTTGACTGCGAAAAGACGTTCACGCCTGTGACCGGCACGATCTTTGAGGGTCACAAGATTTCGATCCGTGAGTGGATGGATTACACGCTGAATATCTTCCGCTACGTCAGCATCAACGCGGATTCCTGGAATAATCGTAACGCCTTCACCACCTCCCGATACTGGTTGGAGAAGATATTCCTTGTTCTGAGGGCGTACTACGCAGAAATAGAGCCGTTTTCAGGACGTGTGTACCTTGATGAGACCTACTATTCCGTCCGCTCTGAGGACATCAAGAGGACACCAGAGGGAGCGAAGCTTCGTGGTATTTCCACCAACCAGCTGTGCATCGGCGTCGCCTGCACTGACGACAGAATCCTGTGCGTCTTCGAGGGGAATGGTAGGCCGTCCAAGAGAAAGACGTTCAAGTCATTCAAGGATGCCATCGCGCCAGGATCGACGTTGGTACACGACAAGGATAATACCCACAGCATCCTGATCGAGAAACTCGGCCTCTCCAGCGAGGCATATGACGCAGATGAGATCAAGCTGTTGCCAGATAAGGACAATCCGCTGCGGAGGGTAAATGAGGTTCATGCACGTCTCAAGAACTTCCTTTACGCCCACAACAGCTTTAACCGTGACAGCCTTCAAGGCTATCTTGACCTGTTTAGCTTCGCCATGAATCCGCCCCCAGATCCCCTGGAAAAGGTGGACTTGTTGCTAAACTTGTCGTTCAAAACGTCGAAAACACTGAGATATAGAGACCTTTTCTCTTGGAAACCAAGGGATTAGTAGCAACACCGTGCAAGTAAGGATTTTTCCATTATCTACGACCACTTTCACATCGTGAAGAACTTCAACGACAATGTGAT
>CALAVG010000201.1 GCA_937892275.1 uncultured Methanomicrobiales archaeon
TGATGACCGCTGGCGAGATCAGCAACAGCGAAGCCCTGGCCGGGAGTGCAGTCTATAACGAATCCGGCGTCGTTTGGAACACCGAAAGCGGGTCGCATTGGGCGGCCGATATCACAGGTACAGAATTCAGGAACAACGCCGCATACAGGGACGATTCGGGAACGTATGAGGTCACAGGTTGCGGAGGGACCGTCTACAACACCGCGGGTGGCAACACATCCCTGAAGGACGTCTTCATCAAAGGCAGCGTGGCCGAGATCAACGGAGGGGGGCTGTACAACCGTGGTACGATGTCCGTCACCGGCTCGACCATCGACGGCTGTTCAGCGAATACCACGGAAACGCAGATGGGTTACGGCGGAGGGATCTTCAACGAAGGGGATCAGGCCGCGCTGACCGTCAGGAACACCACCGTATCCGGCAACGCAGGGACTTATGGATTAGGGATCTGTAACGTACCAGCGGGCAGCGACCTCGATTCCATCGGCAACCACGTCACCCTGGAATCATGTATCATCAGAGAGAACGGAACGGAAGAAAAAGAGGGGGACCAAGGGAGCGGCGTGTACAACACCGGCATCATGGAAATCACTGGCGTTGATTTCATCAAGAATGTAGGCAACGTCGGCGCAGGGATCTTTACCGGGGGCAGGATCGTGCTGAACAACTCCAATTTCGAGTCCAACACGGCCATAGGGGGTTCCGGAGGTGCGATCTACATCGATTCAGGAACGGTCATGGCGGAAAACGTGACCATGAAGCCTGACCTCGCCACCAGGGGTAAACTGAACGCGGATTCGAAGACAGAGGCGAAAACGAAAAGTGCCCCGGTCCGATGTTCAGCTGTGAAACAAAAACTAATCGTGACTGGGACGGAACTTCCCAGCCCTAACGACAATATATCGGTTCCTATCGGTCTCGTGAAAACCGTGGAGCATTATCTTGGTTCTGCAGGCGTTCTGGAGTTCGTTGATACTTTCAAAGGACGCGGGGTTCCTATGAGCAGGATACTGGTGGCGATGTGCACGCACATCCTCATGGGCAGCAATTCCATGAGCAGGTGTTCCGATTGGCTGAAGAACAAGGATGTGAGGAAGGAGCTCGGATTGGAATCCGGTCTGTCCCAAAGGACCATCAACCGTGCGATCTCGCTGTTGGGGAAACACAGCGACGAGATCATAGTGAAGCTATGGGAAGGGCTCGATGCAAGATACCATTTCGAGAACACCGATGTGAACATCGACGGTTCAGCGGTAGTGGTCAACGGTCCGGAAGCCGAATTGGGTGCGGTAGGTTATCCCAGGGATTTCAGGGACCAGAGCAGGAAACAGGTGGAGTTCCTGACAGCGGAACTCCAGAAGTCTAAGATCCCCTTCTTCATGAGGGCATACAAGGGGAACACATCCGATCCCGAGCAGTACAGGGATGCGCTCCCGGACATCTTCTCCATGATACGGGAGGGTTCGTGGATAATCGTGGACAACGGAGGTGCATCGGGGGACATCCTGGATTCCATCGTCGATGCGGGGCACAAGTATCTCACGAGGGTGAAGATGAACGCCTCGGATGACAAACGGATAAACGATCCCGAATGCGAATGGGAGTATGTGGAGGACGGGGTGTGTTGTAAGAAACACACCTTCGACTCGTCGGGAAGGACTACGTATCTCTTCTTCTCCTTGGACAATTGGAACCGTTCCTATCATTCCGCATCGAAGAGCTTCGACCGTATGGTGGAGGCGGTGAGGACCTACGAGGACGGGCATTTCAGGAAATCCGACTTCGTTACGGTGAAGAGGAACGTTCTCGCGGATGTGGAGGTGAAGGTGAGCCTTCAGACGAAATTCGCATTCGACGAGAGTGAGAGGGATGGCATAATCCGGGAGATCATGGGCACCCGTGCCGGGATTTTCAAACTGGAATCCTCGGAGCAATTGACACCTTTGGAAGCTCTTGAGAAGTACCGCGCGAGGGCCACCGTGGAGCACCTGATCCATTCCCTGAAGAGGGTCACGGGACTCAAACCTCTGAGGGTGTGGAGCGAACCGTCCATCCGCGGATCCATGATGCTGGCTCTTCTTTCCGAGACCGCGATTGCCATGGCGAGATACGAGATGAAGGGCAAGGAGAAGACGGAGAACAGGCGGGGGAGGAAGAGAACGGTCGTGGAGAAACCGAACACCGAATCCATCGTCTGGTCTTTGGGCCATTTGACACTTACGAGGATGATGGAGAACGGGAACAGGAAAGAGGCTATCTACAGCAATTGGAATCCCGTTTCCAAGGAGATTTTCGGCAATATGCGTGCCGATATCGAGAAGGATCTTGCGATTCCGGCCTGAAAACGGTCATCCCGGGCCGAGATCATCGGGTCATCGGGCAGCGTAAGCTATGGAAACCGCCAAGTGGCGAATGGGTCGGACTTCGTTCAGCGATCACAAAGTGGCGAGGTCGGGTCGGGCACAGCAAGGACCACAGGTCCGACAGGCCCCAGGTCAATATCGGCATGGTGATGAGCAGCAGGCATTCGCTGAACATAGGACTCACCGTGGTCCCCGGGAACATGAACGACAAGACGCACTTCCCGAAACTGTTCTCCAAGGTGAAGAAATTCCTGAATCCGGGCTGTCTGATAGTCTTTGACAACGGCGGATACAGCGACAAGAACGGGAAGCTGGTGAAGAAGGCGGGTTTCGACTATCTTACCAGGGCCCAATGGACGCCTTCCGATGACAAATACGTCACCGCGGTGGCAGAATGGACAGTCGTGAGGGACAAGGACGGCGATATCCCCGAAGAGGGCAAACGCGATTACGTCCGCGTGTACGGAGGGAACAGCGGTACGGTGAAGATCATGGTGTTCTCCGAGGAGAAGTACGAAGCCGATATGAGGTCGTACCGTAGCAAAGCCGAGCGGGATTACGATGAGGCCATGGAACTGGCCTCGTCGATCAAGAACCACAGGCCCCGCAAGAAGTACAGGAACGCGAACTGGTTCGTCAACGTGAGTCAATCGTACATATTCAATCTGGAAACGATGAACGACCGCGAAACGGCCGTTCAGGCCGCCGTGGAGAGCAGAATTAGTGGTCACGAAGGCTACTTCATCCTCACTTGTTCGAGGGACATCGATCCCTGCAAAGCGCTGCGCATCTACCGCAACCGCAACCACATAGAGGACGGCTACAGGGACCTGAAAACGGGAATAGACATCAGACCGCTCCGCTGCAGGAGCCCGAACGGCATAAAGGGGCGCGTTCTGATATCTTTCCTAGCGCTTTTCGTCATATCGTTCATACGGTTCATAACGCCCGAGGTGTCGACATTCCGCGCGGAAACGATGATCGGGGAACTGAATCGGTTCTCAGTTACGGGCAAGGTAGAGAATGGCAAGGTTAAGACCAGGGAATACAGCGGTTTCACACCCGTGATCAGGGCCATAATGAGGTCATTTTCCACCATTTCGGAGCGTTATGTGCCCCCATATGTACCTCATGCCCCTCTCCTAGAGGGGGTGCTCACGCCTCTTATCGATAACTGAGAACCGAGTGTGCCTGTTCGGAATCCGTACGGATCAGCGGACGCTCTGTAAAACGCGCCCGCGCGATAAGGTAGATAGGTGAGAAACTTCGGCTATAGTGCGGATCGTCTCCACAGGAAGAGTGTTCATGTCGCATCTAAACATGACGTTAAGCCTAGGGTTGAATATGCCTATGTACCTCAATGATTTGTTCTCAGGCTTTCCAGAATGTTTAGCCATTAAGAAGTACATTGCAAGCTGAAGAGTATGATTAGATTTGGGAGGATACTTTGATACCTTGAAATCCCACATCGTATCGGAAGTAGTAAAGTCTCCATCACCTGAGGATACAATGTCTGTATACCCCCCAACCCCAAAGGTCGGACCGAAAACTGTGACAGGGCCATACTTATCAAAAAACCGCCGACTACGGTCTACCATTATACGGATATTTTCACAAGTGTCCGCATCAGCAGCTATGGAAGACATGTTCCCAGATTGAGAGCCTGCCCTTACCACTTGATCATACCACGTAAGTTTACACACAGCATTGATTGAAAATTATAGTCCTTTATATACTTCACTAATTTTCAATTTTTTAATAAGTCCGAGAA
>CALAVG010000202.1 GCA_937892275.1 uncultured Methanomicrobiales archaeon
GTTTATCACAAATCGATGATAATATGGCCTTTGCGGGTCACTTTTGATGGAATAAGTGTGTAATGGCGCCGAGAGGGAGATTTGAACTCCCGAGGGCAAAGGCGCCCACGAGCTTTCCAGGCTCGCGCCTTACCGGGCTGGGCCATCTCGGCGTGCAAATAGGGGGAACTTATGACCTTATAAAAGCCTTTTGTGACCATGCCGATAATCGCACAATCATGCGTTCTGGCAGGATGATGAACCAGACGATCCGTTCCCGGCTTCTGTTCAGAGTTCTGACGTTTGCTCCCTTTCTTGATCATACATCTGCAACATGATGGCGATCACACATCCGCTGTAAAGTGTTAAATGCCATCCTTCCGATTCCTGGACGATGTCCGAAGTATCCATCCCGAGCATCACGTCCGATGACGTGAACGAACTGAAGAGCTTCATCAAGAGCACCGTTACCAAGGCAGGTGCCAAAGGAGTGGTCATAGGTCTCAGCGGAGGTATTGATTCCGCCGTGGCGACCAAGCTCTGTGCGGATACGCTCGGACCGGAGAACGTTCTGAATGTATTCATGCCGTCGAGGGTGACCCCTCCAGAGGATTACAAGGTCACTTCCGAACTGTCATCCCAATGGGGCACGGAGTTCAGGGTGGTCGATGTGCAGCCTGCGGTGGATGCCCTGGCAGCGGTTCTGCTCTCAGATGCGGAGACCCCTCTGGAGAGAGGCAACATCTCGGCCAGATGCAGGATGATCGTGCTGTACAACCTGGCAAAGAAGAGGCAGTATCTCGTCGTAGGTACATCGAATCAGAGCGAGATCATGATGGGATACTTCACCAAGTTCGGGGACGGGGCATGCGACATGACACCGTTGGCGAATCTCTACAAGACAGAGGTTAGGCAGATAGCTGCACTCATAGGTGTTCCCCAACCGATAATCGACAAGCCCCCCTCTGCCGGATTATGGGAAGGTCAGACCGACGAGTCGGACATGGGCATAAAGTACGAGGATCTGGACAAGATCCTCCACGGTATGGAGCAGGACAGGACCGAGTCGCAGATCGCTGCGGATACGGGATTGCCCAAGGAGACCATATCGGATATCCGCAGACAGGTACAGTCCATGGAGCATAAGAGACTGCCAGCAATCCGCCCCTCGGAATTCTGATTGGTCACATTCAGATATCTTTATTAACTAGCGCACTATGCTGTGGAATGTTGCTCCTGTGGTGTAGCGGCCAATCATGAAGCCCTCTCGAGGCTTCAACACGGGTTCGAATCCCGTCGGGAGCACTATTTATTCCATCAAAAGTGACCCGCAAAGGCCATATTATCATCGATTTGTGATAAAC
>CALAVG010000203.1 GCA_937892275.1 uncultured Methanomicrobiales archaeon
TGCAGCAGGTCTCATTCTTATAGCGATCGGTGTGTTGCTTCCCAGTATTTCCAGAAGCTATTTGAAGAAAGAACCGATCATAATTGACAGTGTGCATCCGAACGATTCCTTCTACGAATATGTGTTCTCATACACATTGCCGATTATCCCGCTCTTGACCGGATCGGATCTGTCGGTGTCTTTCGGGGTGATATGCATAATAAGCATCCTTGTCGTAATGTCCAACAGAAGCGTGCCCAATCCATTCCTGAGGCTTGCAGGATACCATTTCTATACCGTCGATATAAAGGATGGATTCAAAGGCTACACTCTGATCAACAAGGGCAGACTGGGGTCCAAGAGCGAGCTGGTCAGAGGATATTTTGCAGCCCAGTTCATGATCATTAGTGGTGATGAAGATGAATCAGGAAACGATGTTGTCGATAGGTGTGATGAAGAAGCAGAAGACGACGATGAAGACTATTAATGGGAAGAAGACTAAGCCCGCTCCAATAGTGGAGTCGATGAATGTCACTCCGGAGGTGCAGAAGGATCTCTCCGTGTTGTACGAGAAAGCTACCGTATCTGTGAAGATGGAGTTACATGAGTTTACCCCGGATTACATCAGGGAGAGGGGTGAGTTGTACTACATAAATAATGTGGAATTGCCTGAGGATATCCTCACATGTCTTTCCAATCCGAAGGCCCTCGCAGATTATAACCCTTCAAAGGACCAGGACATCAATTGCATCTTCATAGGTTCGTCAGATATGAGCCGTATCGCGTTCAAGAAGATAGAGAGCAAGCAGTACATATCCAATTCTAAGATCAATCTGTTCTATGACGATTCTACATTCAAGAGGAACAAAGGGTCCGGTCTGATCTTAGACGATAGCATAGATTTCTTCTATATCGAAGGTACACTTTATTTCAGGTCCTTTGACAAGGTGAATTCGGTCATCGATATCACGCAATACTTTGAGATTGCGACGGATGAAGGTGTGAACAGTTTCATCTCGGACGATCGCCTAAGGATGGATGATGAGGAATCCTTCAGATCCGTTCTCGATAGGTCGATGAAGAGGCAGATCCTTCTGATAGAGAAACGCGGTATTCTCAACAGGAGCACAGAAGAGATCGAGAAGATGGCTAAGGACAAAGGTCTAAAGCTCGATGTGAAGGATGGGAAGATCGTGATGCCGAATGATAAGAAGGAGATAAAGACTATAATGAGGTTCCTGGCCGGTAAGATATTCCTGGATGATATCTACCAGGAACCGATGTATGCCAATTCCGTCGCTCGTGTCAACAAGTGAATCTGGATGTCGGATGACGACCTTCAAATCAAATCGATGTAGCATAGCTGAATTCGGCATTTACTTGTATTCTCTGCTGGTGCACTCACTGCTAGGGAGGATCTCATGGATGGATTTCAGATGCTCTGCGACCTTCAGGCCCGTCTCTGTGAGGAAAAGGGGCTTCTTGTTGTGGACGTACTTCTTCTCATCCTCGACTATGAGCCCTGCATCGATCAGTTTGGCCAAGGTCTCGTATTTGGCACCCATGGCACCGGCATCCTCATCAACTGCCTCTTTCTTGTAGATCCCGGGTTTCTCATATACCCTGAGCAGTATATACATCGCGAAGCGCTGCTGAAGGATCAGCATTGTTGCATCCATATCAATCGGTAAACTTTGGGAAATATATTAGAATAGCGGAAAACCGAGTGAACAGTAATTCGATTTTCCATTATTGCGGATTTTTGAGATACATTTATATATCTGCCACTCTATCGGTTATTCGGGAAAGTGATGCCCTCCATTGATAAGACTGACCTTTCCCGAAAAAGGAGTAAGGAAATGGTATCTATAACCAGGACAAGACCAAGAGAATACGAGCTACCGGAAGAGGATCTGGATGAAGGATTCGACATGACCGTACCCTACATAAGCATAAACGGAAAGAACAAAGGGATACCAACAGCCATTCCGGGGATCGACGCAGACGATGTGTCCTATTCTCCGAGCACCAGCGAAAGACGCGGATCCGGCGGCAAGGCCACCATGAAGGTCGTGGCCGCCTCCTTCATGAAGGCGATGGACCGCAACTACATGGACGGGACCAAGGACAGCATATGGAGGCGCTATAAGCGCCAGGACAGGGACATCGACTACCTGTACAGGAACGGTGTCCTCACCACCACCTCCGTCAAGAAGATGAAGCCGGTGGACGTCCACAACCTCCTGATGTACAGGAGGAGCCTGAACGTCTCCGACGCCGAGATGGTGCATGAGATGTCCGCTCTCGCGAACATCTTCAAGTTCGTAGGGAACACGGCCTACGAGGTGGCCTTGAGGGAGTACCCTCAGCTGAAGGTCTCCGCCACCCATGTGAGGCTGCCGTCCCTCGAACCGGAGGAATGCAGGGCGATCATCGACAAGGCCGCCACCATCAAGGACGGCGATTGGTTCAACATGGTCCGCTATGCGGTGGTGGTGTTCGCCTTCTGTTCCGGACTCAGGTCAAAGGAGCTGAGGCTGTGCGATGTCAACTGCATCCGCATGAAGGAAGGCACATGGACCGTTGAGGTGCGTCATCCAAAGGGCGAGGGCAAGTACGGGGAGGTCAGGGAAGCACCGATACATCCGGACGCGTACCCGTTCCTGACCCGCTATTTCGCCGCCAGGGCGCAGCATGTGAGGGAGACTTTGTCGACCACCCATGCTCTGTTCCTCGGATCCGTCTGCACGGACGGATACCTCGCGACCAACACCGTCAGGGCCTACGCGGACTACGTGTCCAAGGATCTAGACATCGATGTGGATCTCCGTAAGTGCAGACGCACCTACGGACAGAGGCTCATCGATCTGAAGGTCCCGGTGTCCGTCGTGAGTGTCGTCATGGGCCACAAGTCCACGAGGACGACGGAGCAGCATTACGCCCGCGTCAGGGCTCAGACCGCCATCGACGATGTCTCCAAGACATTCGAGAATATGGCCTCCATGGAGCAGGAATACACCGATTCGCAGCTTCCGAAGGGGTTCGAATTGAGGCGGGAAGCGCCCGGAAATGGTGTCTAAAACTCTACGGGTTTCGTAATCGGACCCATGAAACAGCTTAATCACAGTACGAAGATCAGCAGTGTGTCTACGAGTTTAGTAGAGAGGGGCACCTT
>CALAVG010000204.1 GCA_937892275.1 uncultured Methanomicrobiales archaeon
AGGATAGTAGAGATGAGCTAGAGTGTAGGCATAATAGGATTCTTGTTCGGCTATCAACTCTGCAACCTCCGCCTTGATTTCTTCCATTAGTTCAGGACAACATTCAGCCTTGCAATAGGCTCCGATGTTTACCCCCATCTCAGCCTCTCTTTGTGCCCTTGCCTCGGCTTTAACCTCACTTATGCAGATAATTGATAACGAGGTCACAGCAGCGGAAGACCCAGTTTTGATATTAGTTCCCTCTGTTTCCTCGTGACCTCGTTGAGGCGCCACTCGTCGCCCACCAGGGTTATCCTCAGTTTCCTCATGATCTTCATGAACTTGGGGATCCACATCTCGTCCGTTATCCCTGCGGCCTTCATCCTGTCCAGAAGAGTCAGTCTCAGTCTCAGGGAAAGGAAGTTCACCAGGAGCCCTCCTTCGGCGGACTTCTGATCGGATTTCCCTTTGATCCCCATGAACAGGTCCGACTGCAATTGGGAGAAATCGTATTCCACATCGTTCCTCTGCCTGTATTCTATCATGAGTTCCTTCCACGGCAGATCGGATGTCGTAAGAACAGCGAACCTTCCGCATCCGTTCTCCTTGGCCGTTATGGCGTTGCGTTTCCTCCGGATATCGTATCTCCCGTTTGCATCGGATACCTCCAGCAGATTGTATATCTCGATCTGATTCGCAGACAGTTTCTTCGGCAGGAATGCATCGTACTTCCTATCCGCCAGGAAACTCTCCATCTCGCCGATCCTCCTGTATAAGGTAGAGACCTCCGTCTGCCTGCGGGCGTCGTCCTGGAATACCACGGCCCTTATCGTCCCCTTGTCGGGATCTATGGAGAACTCCCCCTCCTCCAATAGCACCCTGGTCTCGTAACCGCGTACAGAACTGCCCGCCAGATAGTCGGTGTTCAGAGGGGATTCGATATCCTTCACGCTATCGGATATCAGGAGTTTCAGGATGGGGTTCCTGGCCGGTACGGGGACGGTGAATCCCGCACTGCGTTCCATCATCAGTTCCACGTTGCCCGCGCTGAAGAACCCCCTGTCCATCACCATCTCGAAACCGTCGCAACCCATCCTCTTCAGATCGGCAACGATCATGTCCAGGGTGACCACGTCGGCCACCGAACCGGGATAGGTGCGGTAGCAGAAGGGCAGCCCGTCCTCCATCGAATGCACCATACCGAGATTGAACTGCTTCGAACCTGTGAAACGTGCCTTGCGTCCGGCTTCGGAATACTCCAGACCGTCGGAGTCGGTGCCCATGCACACTATGTCGAAGATCATGCATCCCTTCCCGGGACACAGTTCCGCGAAGAGGTCCTCCCTCCTGCCGGCATCCTCGCCCACGGTCTGCAGGAACCTGCAGACCTCCGACTGTTCGAAGGACCAATCCATGTCCATCAGTTCGCGCAGGTAGGTGTCCTCCACAGTCTCCTCCAGGAGGTCCCCGCTGCCCGGGTCGGTGATTCCCAGTATGGCAAGAGCCAGGAGTCTCTTCGCGTTCCCCGCACCGTAGACCTTGGTCAGCACCTCGTCCAGATGCGAATCCCTGGCGAGGTTCCACATGATGTAGTACGGCCCGTAGGACGGACTGCGCACTATGGTCTGCTTCTTCGCGGGCTTCTTCAGCAGATTGCCTTTCTCGTCGCAGGGACCGAGATATCTGCGTTTCTGCTTCGAACATTTCTTCACGGGATCCCATTCCGCAGTGACCTCGTAGAGATAGTACCTCGTCCCGGTCTTGGTCTTCTGCGGCTGGATCACGTTGTATGACATCGTTAATAGTGATAACGATGTTTATATAAATACCCTTTGCCGGAATCACATGAGCCAGACAATCAGGATCCTGCCTCGTTATCAAAACTCAGCATAGGTGAGGTTTAATTTTGGCTATTTCCCCGGATTCTTCCATTTCTGCCCTTATCTCAGCTTTCATCTATTCCTTCAAGTCGCGCCGCAATGACTTCACCAGTCCATCGAACAGTTCGCCCGTTTCAACCACCTCTTTTTGCGATGCATTATCGGCTAGACTATTAAACTCTCCTATCATCGTGCCAAACTCCCCTCTCCATCGGTTTCGCAATTCCGAGAAAGCCATCGAGAATACGGGGATACAGCTGTACTCAATCCGTAAGACCAGAGATATCGCAGACATATGGAGAAATCAGATGGAAGGGCAATCGGAGAACATCAGAAAAACCCTCTGTGAACCCATCCGTTATATACGAACTTGGGAATCGAGTTGACGATTGAAATGAGCGCAGAGAACCGCGTAATAAGGGCCGCCCTGGTGGGCGCCTGCGGACGCATGGGGACCATGATCGTCCGCCGTCTCATGAGCACCGAGGGCATCACCGTGTCCGCAGCATTCGACCTCGTAAATGTCGGGAAGGATATCGGTGAGGTCGCAGGCATCGGGAAGATCGACGTCCCCGTCTCCGACGTCAAGG
>CALAVG010000205.1 GCA_937892275.1 uncultured Methanomicrobiales archaeon
CGGGACAGGACCCCTACGGATACTACCAGAACAACCAGTTCAACGGATACGGCAATAACTACAACAACTACAATAACAACAACGGTAACAACTACCGCTGATCAAACCCTTCAACCTGCTCGAAAGGGCAGGCCCTTATTCACTTTTTCACAAAAGCGTCATCGATATATTCATCCGGCAAGGTTCTGAGCAGTACGCGTCTCTCTGTGAGGTTTGTACTCCTTCTGATGAATTCCTCCTCATCCTCTATCCTGATCCATGCCTTCACATCCACCCTGTCGGAAAAATCACACACAGGGTTGCGTGCCATCAGATCTCTGCATTTACTCTCGAATATGCTGTAATCCGAATAATCAAGGGTGAAACCGTAGACTGCACATGCTGTACATTGATGAGTTTCCACACCATCGATCGCGAGCTTGGATCCTTCCGTATAAGCGTGGACCAGCCCGCCTGTACCGAGCAGAGTGCCTCCGAAGTATCTGACGACTATGCATATGACGTTTGTCAATCCTGAGCCCTTCAGGGTGAATAGGATGGGTTTGCCTGCGGTACCGGAAGGTTCCCCGTTATCGCTGGACTTCTCCTTCCTCTCGGATCCGCCATATATCGCAGCGTAGCAGTAATGCGTGGCATTGCGGTACTTCTCCGACACCTTCGACAGACAGACCTGAATTTCATCCTCTGTGCTGCATGGCATCAGGATGCCGATGAAACGGGAACCCTTCAGGGTGAACTCACCCTCGTGGGAATCTGTTATCGTCTTGTAATCCGCGATGCGGTTCATGACAAGGATGCCGTCCCGAAGGACGGCTTTGAAGTTTCAGGCGGACTCCTTCTCGATGGCCTGGGCCTTCTCGAATTCGTCCACGATCTCCTGCTCGGGAGCCTTGGTGACCAGGGATACGACGATACCCGCGATGAGTGCGAATATGAATCCCGGAAGCAGCTCGTAGATTCCCGTATCAGCAGTGAGGAACGTGTTCCAGATGATGACCGTCGCGAATCCGACGACCATGGATGCGATGGCACCCTGGAAGTTCATCCTCTTCCAATACAGGGACAGGATCATCAATGGTCCGAATGCCGCACCGAATCCCGCCCATGCATAGGAGACCAGTCCCATGATGTTGCTTCCTCCGAAGAGGGCGAGGATTATCGCAAGGACGGCGACTACAATGACGATCGACCTTGAGATCCACATAAGCTTGTTCTGAAGCTCCTCCTGTTTGGCTGCCCACTTGGTCTTGCTGACGATGTCGTTCGTAATCGAGGACGAAGCGACGAGCAGCTGGGAATCCGCCGTGGACATGATGGCGGCCATGATGGCTGCGTAGAGTACTCCTGCGATCAATGCAGGGAAGAGGTCTCCGCTCAGGAACACGAAGATGTGTTCAGCGTTGAATTCATCAAGGCTTATCTCAGGGTGCTCCAGCATGAGATAACCCCTTCCGACGATACCGACGAGGATAGCGAATGACAGAGCTAGGAGGATCCACACAAGGGATACGCGCCTCGCGACCTTCACTTCCTTGGGGTCGCGGATCGACATGTACCTTACGACGATGTGGGGCATACCGAAGTATCCGAATGCCCAGGCGAGCAGCGAGATGATCGCGATGATGGACATCTGGCTGCCTCCGTCGTAGAAGATGTCAAGGAATTCCGTTCCCAATCCGTCCAGACCTGCCTGGATAGCATCCCAGCCACCGGTCGTGTTGCCAATGGTGGCAAGGGGGACGACTATGATGGCGATGACCATCAGGATAGCCTGGAAGAAGTCGGTCCACGCGACCGCCTTGAATCCGCCCATGAAGGTGTATGCGATGATGATGACCGCTCCGATCGCCATAGCGATCTCCAGACCGATCTCGGGGAAGATGGTGGTGAAGATGACACCGGCACCCTTGAATCCGGATGCAACGTAGATGACGAAGAAGAACAGAATGATGACAGCGGAGATGATCCTCAGATATCCCTTCTCATCCTTGAAACGGTTGGAGAAGAACTCCGGCATTGTAAGAGCGTTCCCGGAAACCTCGGAATGGATCCTCAGTTTCTTCGCGACGAACAGCCAGGACAGATACGATCCTATTGCAAGACCGATACCGATCCAAGCCTCACCCAATCCCAGGAGCAGAACTGCTCCGGGAAGTCCCATGAGCAGCCAGCTGCTCATATCGGAGGCCTGGGCGGACATGGCCGTGACGTAGGGGTTCATCGAACGTCCGCCGAGGAAGTAATCCTCCATGTTGTGGGATTTATTGTAGAAGTAGTAACCGATACCCAATACCAATACGAAGTAGAGGATGAAGGCCACTAGTACCATGAAATCCAATTATATGCACCTGCGTGCTAATCCTTATCATAAGATAAAAAGGGTGGTGGTGCCTCTCAGCGTTTGTGAAAGGCACCAGACGGCAGTAAGCGGTGTTATCACTTATGACCACGTCATTCATCCAATGTTTCTTCCTTCTTCAGCAGCTTCTTGGATCCCGGCCCCTTCCAATTGAGGTCCCCTAGCAGATACATGATGGCCGGCACGATGTACGTACGGACCACAAGGGCATCCATCAGGATAGCGAAGCACAGGGCGAATCCGAACTGCTGTAGCAGTCCCATGCTGGAGATCATGAGCGTACCGAACGCACCTCCCATGATCAGACCGCAGATGGTGATGACCGAACCGGTGTGCACCACGGCCGCACGGATGGCATCCTCGTTGCTCATGCCCTTGATGACGTTCTCCCTGATACGGGTGGTCAGAAGGATATCGTAATCCATCCCAAGACCGAGACATATGACCAGCAGGACGATCGGTGCCATCCATAGGATCTCCCCTCCGAGGAGGTCGACGAACAGCACATGCATTATAGCGAGAGTCCAGCTGATCGACATCAGGATCGTCAGAGCGGATCTTAGAGGTATGAGGTACGACCTCATCACAACGAACAGGAGGATGATGATCAGCAAGATCACCAGCACCTCGATCAGCATGAACTGTGACTTTACCCCTTCTGATACCTCGTACATGACCACTGCGGTACCGGTGTCCCACTTCTCGACCACCAGGCCGGAATTCTGGCTTACATTTTCCCTGACGGCATCGCTGGTGTGCTCGATCGAATCCATGGACCTGGGCGACATCGCTGCCGCTTCGGTCGCGGAGATGATGGCGATGTACGTCACGCTGCTGCCATCCTTGACGAAGTCCCCTCCGACGTTGGAAGGATAGACGTTCATGATATAATCCACCACGGGACAGAATCCAATGTTGACGATCATATCGTCGGTGACTCCGATGGACCTCATGGCGCCTATGATGGTGGCCAGTACCGCCGCCTTATCAGGATACTTCTCTTTGAAGTCGGCCATAACCGTGTTAATGATCTCCGTTGGATCTGTGAGACCGGATGCCTTCGCATCATCAACTGCCTGCATCCAGTCGTAATCTATTCCCTGTAGTGCAAGATTGTCGTTGATGACCCTTCCGGGACCCTCAAAGAGACTCTCGACGCTGCCGAATGACTGCATCTGGGCGACCACCTGGTTGAACACCAGTCCCGCCTTGGCGGATATTTGGTCCCTTACGTACTGCAGCTTGGCATCGGTATCGGTGATACCGGCCTCCTCGATCTCCTCGATCATCTGTCCCCAGTCGAACGGACCGTCCACGTATGCGATGTTGTCATCCTCTTGGATCTTGGCATACAGGGCCTTCAGCGAAGGCGATACCTTCTCGATCCAGTAATCGTTCCAATATAACAAACCCGGGAGAATGCCACTGGTCGAGACGACGGTCGCTATGGGTTCCTTGTACTCGATGATGGAGTAGTTGGGCATTATCATCCCCTGATCGGCGTATTCGCTGATGTAGCCCATTCCCTTTCCGGAGTCCCCGCTGAGCATGGCTGAGACCATGTCATAGGAGTTCTCCGATTCCGCCATGACATAGACGCTTGGAACGGTAACCAGTATAGCGACCACTGCGATGGCCTTGGCGTGCTTGATAGAGAAGTCCACGGACTTGTGGAAGTACTTATCACCGATCTTGCCGAACCATGCGTACCACCCCTTGGTAGCTCTACCACCATCAGAGTACTCCTTGATGGTGGTCGGCCAGAACACCTTATCGCCGACGATCTGGAGGATTGACGGGATGAGGGTCAGAGCGGCGATCAGTGCGATTATGATACCGAGCGCTAGACAGATACCCATAGTGGATATCATCGAGTACTTGCACACGGTCAGTGCACCGAAACCGATGATGACAGCGGCTCCGGAGATGGTTATGGACTCCCCTGCCCAGACTATGGACTGGTGGACGGCCTCATCATGAGTCTTTCCTGAACGGAGCTCCTCCCTGTAACGGGCGATGATGAAGATACAGTAATCGCATCCGGCACCCATCATGGATACCAGGATCATCATGTTGGTCACGAAGAAGATGTTCATGAACTGGCCGATTCCGTATATCAGGGCCATGGTCACTGTAAACGCAACAGCGATCGTGAGAGGAGGCGTGGCAGAGGTGATGAACGATCTGAAGAACAGACCGATCAGAACAAGGATGAGTAATATCGTGAACGGATCGATTCTCGACACGTCCTCGAGAGCGTTGGTCTCGGTGTCGTAAGAGATGGCGGGCGTTCCAGTAAGGTATGCATCACCGGTGAATCCCTGCTCCTCCTTCACCTCTTTTATGAAGCTGCGGAACTCGGGGGTAGCGTCCGCGATGTCCTCCGAATAGGAGGAATCGATCATCATGTATGCCAACAATATTCCGTCACCGGATCCGCTGACCATCGGGTTCATGTAGGAGATTCCGCTCAGCCCCTCTATCCTCGAGGATGCCTTGTTCAGGGAATTCACAAAGGCCAGGGAATCATTCATCTCGGCCTCGTTCTCGAAGTAGATCACGATGATCGGTGTTGAATCCTCGTTCACGGACGACGATGGGAACATATCCTTCATGACGCCGATACCGATCATAGACTCGGAATCCTCCGGCGCCATGCTGTTCGTGTCATAGCTCATCACGTCCCCGGCGTGTATGGCGAATACACCAGATACGCACAGGATGAGTACCCACACGATGATAATGACCTTGGCATGTTTCTGTATACCGTCAGCCAAGCGTTCGAATATCATGAAGGTAACATGTTATGGACCATTAAAGTAGATTGCCACGACACACTTTTCTGACGTATGAGCAAGGCCATCCCTTTTTATCGATAAAGGGATGTAACCAACCGATTACAATGGTAGACGAGAAGGCAATCCAAGCGGCACAGGAGAGATTCGGTGCCCTTCTCAGAAAACAGTTGGAGAGGGTCGAGGTGCTCAAGAACGAGCCCGACTGGACCGACTACTCCAAACTCGACAAGCTCATCATCGGAGTGTGCGGAGGGGACGGAATCGGACCCTACATCTGCGCATCCGCCCAGAAGGTCATGGAGACACTGCTTGCCGACAAGATCAAGGCAGGCAAGGTCGAGATCAGACAGATCGACGGACTTACCATCGAGAGGCGCGTCGAGGTCATGAAGGCCATACCGGACGACACACTGGCCGCACTCAAGGAATGTCACGTCATCCTCAAGGGGCCCACGACCACACCCAAGAAGGGAGACCCCTGGCCGAACATCGAGAGCGCCAACGTCGCCATGAGGAAGGAGCTCGACCTCTTCGCCAACG
>CALAVG010000206.1 GCA_937892275.1 uncultured Methanomicrobiales archaeon
GCCTCCTTGGCGGTGAATCCCTTCAGGCAGATGTCCAATATGGCGCCCATGATGCCCTAGACGTCCCTGTGCTGGAAGACGTTCCTGCCGATAGACACTCCGTGTCCTCCCGCGTGGAGGGAATCGGAGACCATGTTGAGGATGTCCATGTCGGAATCCATCTTGGGTCCGCAAGCGGGTCGGACATGCTGATCACCCTGAAAGGATCCTGCATCTTGATCGAGGCGATACCCATCGACGTCTCCTGTTTCGAGGAGTATTCTCTGCAGATCCTCAGCTACATCGCGGATAACAGGGTGAACAACTGCATCGGACGCATATTCACTGACGGTGTACGTTGGAGGTCGTGATGATTGTCGAGAGAAACCCCGTATACACGCCTGTGGTGTACCTCAGGGAGGTCTTGAAGTTCCTGTAGTAGCCAAGCCTAATGATAGTGATTATGCCATATGCGCGGGATGCTGGAAGGATTTCATCGAGACTTCTCGACTGATAGCATTCTGGATAACTCTAAGGCCTTGGCGCAGAAATACAAGAAACAGGTTGTCGATGAATTGTTCGGATGAGGGCCGAAGCCCTCATCATTGTTTGTCAGGGCGTTCTTTCTTGAACCATTCTTCAAGGTATTTGATTGGGAATGGCTTGACTGAATTTTGTCCATGCCTAACGAACGGTACTGCCATCATCGGGAACAGATCTTCGAAGAAGATGTCCGCTCCGTCCACTGCCTCAATCAGATATACTCCGGATGCGTTTGTGATGGCTTGATTAGGGCTATCTTGGGGCCCCACATAGTATATCCAGCGATCTGCGGACAGTTTGTAGTATCCGACTCCGATGCATCCTCCCATGTACTTCATCTGCGTATTCCATTTAGCGATGCCCTCAGCACGCTTGGGTCTGTTCTTCTTATCCGCTTCTTTTTCTTCCTCTGACCAATCTTTGGTGCGTTCTTCGTACTCTTTAATCCTCTCGTTGTTGGTATCGATAATCCTTTTGATTGCGAGACCGTTGGTGATGGTGGATGCTCCAGTGATTGTCACCAGATTGACCATTCCGTCAGGATTGATGACGGCATAGGTTATGCGGCTCCAGTCGATGCGTGATAGTTTCGAGGGTGCCATGGGATCCGCTGGCCTGTAAAATTCCTTCTTGACAATTTTCGCCGCGGGATTGATAGTGATGTATGCGAATCCTTCAAGGATTGTTTTCCTGCCTTCGCTACTAACTATCGGTTTAGCAAAAGTCCAGTTACCCGGATAATGTTGATCGGCCCAATGGTAGAAGCTGACCGTGTCGTTATCCACATCCTCTTTGATGAAGAGCTGTTCGAATATCGCTTCGACTTCTGGGATAATTACCGGGGATGGTGGCAGTTTGTCATATCTCTTACCTTTGTTGGCCTTGTCTGATTCCCAGAGTTTTTTCTTTTCCTCATATTTCCCCAGTTTGGTCCTGTAAGTCTTAGCCTTGGTACTATAATCATCCATTATTTCCTCAACGGTATCTATGGTTGCGAACTGAGTTACTCCTACAAGGGGACCGTCATGTGGGTCTTTCAATTTGTTCTTGATATAGTAATCAGAATCGAAAATGATGGGAATATTGTATCC
>CALAVG010000207.1 GCA_937892275.1 uncultured Methanomicrobiales archaeon
ACTGCTCGGACAGGGTCGTGGACAGGCTTGCGGTGTAGATCCTCGCATCGGGGGAGATGTACTCATGTCTGCATGAGAGGTAGCATCTGAACACGGGGTACGTGTCCAATGCATCCTCTATGTCGGCATCTTCCCCGATGCCGTCATCATCCTCCCAGTCCTCTTCCACGGGTCCGTTCCTGTGGTCATCGATACTGCTCTGCTTGGTACGGACCTGCGTGAATCTGCGAACGATGTTCGACGGGCTGCCTGTCTTCACCGATGTGTGCTGAGGATCTACTATACGGGTGTTGTAGGTGTAGGCGTGCTTGCAGTTCTTGCATTCCACCGACACCGTACCCTCGTTCATCGTGACGATCCCTATTGTGTTCTGGTTGCATTTCTCACAGAATATCGGCTGCTCGCGATATTTCGGATCGTTCATGTTGTGATTCATGACCTGCATCTCCTGTCTATCTCTCTTTCAGTATGGGCCTTCGCCGTCGGCTGTCCGTCGGCGTTGGCCTTGTACCATGTCCTGTCACAGTATCCGTCGGGGGTGTAGGTAAGTTCCGTGAACGTGATGAACTGCTCCTTGTCACAGTCTATGAAGTGCTCCTCCACGAAGACACCGTTGACGTCCGTTATCTCGGAGGTCTATGCCTCACGGGTGTACACCGTCGGGACTATCTCGTTCTGGATGTAGCGTCTGGCCACTTCTATGGTCCCGAAAGGATGATCGCATACGATGAACGAGGGGATCTCCCCCGGAGGGAGGTCGGTCGGTACGAAATCCTTGGTGAACGTCCCGTCAGGGTCCAGAAGATAGTAGATGTCCTTGGAATCCTTCCAATAACAGGATGTGGCATGGCGCAGGACGGATCCTACGCATCTGCCCTCGGAATCGGTTATGCCGTGGAGGATGTCCTCGGAGAGCCCTTCCGGTTGCTCCATGAGGAATCTCCTTGCGTCGGATACGCTCTCGGTCATGCGGACCTGTCCATCCTCGGTCATCGCCCTGTATATCATGCCTTACAGCTCTCCGCTGTGGTCCTTCATAAGGGCCATCACTTTCATGGACTTGTTGAAGTCACCCGCATCGATCTTGATTCCGCAACGGGGGTTGGTGCAACGGGCCTCCGTTATGTTCCTCTGGATCTTCCCTTTGCAGAGAGGACACTCGTAGGTGATGTTGTCAAGCCTTCTGTAGATGACCTTGACGATCTCGTTCAAGAGACCATCTATCTCCCCTACTCCGTAATGGAGCATCTGCAGGTCCATCAGGAACCTCCTGTATGATTCTTCGGTGTCCTGCGGGATGGATATGTCCTTCTCCAGCATCTTCGTGAGGGCGTTCTTGGACGGATCCTTGCCCTTCTTGGCGCCACTGACGGCCGTCCTTACGACGGGTTCGCTGACGGGTCTGGGTGTGGCCCTGATATCTTCCAATGTTCCCCAGTCCTTCGGAACGGGCTTGTCCGTTACCCAATAGCTCTTGGGGTTCCCACGCGACTTGTGTTCCTTAAAATCGGCATATCCGGCCTTGCACAGTTCCGTCAGGGCCTCCCAAGTCTTGTACTTGGACAGTCCTGCCTCGTGCTGGACTTCGTATGTGAACATCTTCCCTTTCTATAACAGGCATGCGTAGACGTATTTCGCATTGTCCGAAATGGTACCTACGTCCTGCGACGGCACGGTGACTTCGGCGGTAATCGTCCGCTCGGCATCCATCTCCTTCTTGGACAGCATCTCTATGACGGGATCCTCGGTATTCTTACCCATGCTTTGACGGAGCTCTTTGATGTTGTCGCAGTATGTGCCCTTGATCTTGGTGCTCATTCCGTCCCCCTCCGTGTGCTGTTGTGTCCGTTAGTAATCTTTTTGTGTGCGTTTTCGGGGAATGACCCGGGAACGCTGTTATTTGACGCATTGTGTGACATCATACATTCCTCGTTATGAATGAATGCTTACTTAGTATATATTAAGTACCATTGTCTTACAATAGTAATTAAAAATGTAAAATTGAAAAATTTACGAAAACGGTTTGGATGCCCCCGTGTCGGGGGTCATCATTGTATGCTCATTTTCCGCCGAACGCCTTGGCCGCAAGGGCGAGATGATCGGCTACGTAGGTCAGGACCTCCTTCATCCTCGGATCCTGCGATGCTTCCGCCAATGTCCTGTACTTGCCGGACAGGAATGCGATGTCATCCCTGTCCTTGGTGAACTGCGCTTGGAGGTATTCCCTCTTTATCTGCATGGGGTCGTTGGGATTCACGGTTCCACCTTCTTCTCCTTCTCTTCCGGTTCGTCGTCCTCCATGCATAAATCATGGATGAGGGTCTTCATCCTGTCCCTGAATGCGTTCGTACCCTTGGATTTGGACTTGGATGCCTTCTGCTCTATGGCCGTGGTATCCACCGCTGCGTTCACGGGTGTGTAGATGGACCTGACGGTCATGGCGGAATCCTTGGCGATGTGGATCACATCCGCTATGCCCGATTCGTCGGTGTCCACGTATACGGAGCCACCGAGGGAGTAGCAGATGTCACTAACCCCTTCGACCCTCCTCATGTTCTCAATCGTGTTGTTCAATGTTTCCACGGATATGGATCCAGGATATGCGAACTTTATCACTACCTGTACGTCTGTCATGCTTTTGTCTCCGTTGTTCTGCGATATGCTCTGAAAGTGTTTCCGTCGATCTTCGGAACGAGGATGAACTCCACCGTGCCGTTCTCCAATAGGTATCTCGTGATCACGCGTTCGACCCTGTCCTCCAACACCCTGCGGATGTTGCTGTCGTGTTCGTTGGGGTACATGAGGTCACGCAGTTGGCGTGCGGATTTCCATTTGTCCTTGGTACTCAGGTTGGAAAGGATGAGTCTTGCGGTCTCCCTGTCGCTCCCCGGGATCGATTCTATGTCATTCGGATGACAGGTTGCCATCGTCGACCTCCTTCTGTCCATCCGTCTTCTGGATCGTGTACATCTTGCCGGGGGAACCGTATGCCTTCAAGAGTGCGGATATGAATCCCTCTATGGGTTGGTCTATCTTCACCCATGCGTAGCCGTCCTTCATGATGATGTTCTTCTTGGGGACACGGATGTGTATGAATTTGCGTTCATCCTCCATGTTGGGATCGGGGATCGGTGTGACGTTCAGGGTCATGCGTGCATCCCTCTAGGTATGTCCCTTCCGTTCACCGTGGTGGGTTCCACCTCCTCCCAAGACTCGCTGTCGTCGCGGCAGTGGGGGCACATCATCTTCGACCTCACTACGAGGGCGTCAATCAGTTGGAAGTCCTTGCCGCATACCTTGCAGCGGACCACTGTGGTAAGGGTGGGATTGAGGTCCCTGACCGTTCTGACGGTCATGGGACCAACTCCCTTACGTATCTAAGCTCGGTGTATCTGTGGGTGTCCTTTGCGCAGAAACCTTGGATCTTCTTCTTCGGTCTCTTGCTCTTTCCGAAATAGACCACCTGTTCCGTCTTGCAGTAGGAACATTGGTAGACGTATCCCTTGATCGTGTTGTTTCCTTTCATGTTGTTACCATCCCTTATGATTCATTAATCGTGTGCATCTAATGTGTTTCATCGACCGTTGTTGTCGAATCTCCTGTCCATGTGTTCGCCCATCAATTCGGTGAATACGGCCACGGCAACGATGGCGAGTACGAGTGTCATGAACGTGAATATCGGCAGCGTGAGAGCGGTCGCGAATGCTATCGCAATGTCGCCTGTGGGAGATTCCCCGAAGATGTCGGTCTTGGGATCGGCCATAATGTATTCCTTCCCCGTCAGTATGCTGGTGACTGTACGTCCAGGGTGGTCGCATACGACCCCTACCGATATGTGTTCGGGCATTTGGATGAGTGTGGCATCCAATCCGGCCATCCTGTACAATGTGTACAGGAGGATGGCGGTATCCTCGCAGTCCCCTTTGCCGTAATAGAGGGTCTGAGCGGGGTACTGTATGTAGTCGGGCACGCCTTGGTGCTCCTCATCGGACAGATAGCCTATGTTCTTGTTGACGAACGATTGGAGATACACTGCTTTCTCCGTATCGGTGCATCCTACCATCCATTGCAACAGGTGATCGTAAACATCCTTGACCAACGGATCGTCAGTGGTTATGTACCTTGATGCCGTTGCCAATATTGTGTTATGGACAGGGTCTGATTCGTAGTACCTTATATACCCGACATCCGCCTGTAGCGTGAAATCCCGATACCCTTCCGGCATACTGAATGTTAAGTCCGTCATGGTAACATCCTCCCCGGGATCGTATGCATCCAAAGGAGTGAGAAGAGGGAGGAGTGTGGCGGAGAACACTATGAATGTTCCTAGACTCAGTACGCCTGTGGTTGCGAATATAACATTCACAAGATTCATCCGTAGACCTTCCTGTGGGTGTACTCCCCCGTGGCGGCGACCTTCCTCAATGTACGTGTGGGGAAGAACCTCGGAGTGCGTGACGAGAACAGCAGTATCTTTTCCACATGGCCTTCCTCAAGGAAGTGGTCGAGGATGGTCTTTGCCGTGGTGCATGTGATGTCCGTGCTCTTCCATACCACGACCGAGGGCGATATTCAGATAGACCTCACCGACGCCGGCGGCGGCAAGTGCTATGTCTTCCGCAACGGAGAGTACACCGGCGCGCTCGTTGACAGCACAACGCTCACCGGCAAGAATTCCGTCACGACCTTCCATAGTGCATTCGTGGCTGAGTTAGGCTGATACACATACAAGAAGGCTCCCTTTTACGGGAGCCTTCTTTGGAATTATTACATTGATCATATCTTTGCAATTATTGGTTTTCCTCAAGCTTTACGAG
>CALAVG010000208.1 GCA_937892275.1 uncultured Methanomicrobiales archaeon
AGATAAGACTATCGCTGATGAGAAGACTAAGGCTCAGGCAGAGGCTAGCTCTAAGCAGATCGAACATCGCAAACAATCAGAACTACATCAACAGGATACTCGATAATCCAAGATCACCAAGATGCAACCGCGAGGCAGCCATACAATTCGTCAAGGACCATCCGGACTATTTCACACCAAGACCTACCGACACACCTTTCGAAGAGCTCAATAGGCATAACGCGATCATCAACGGCAACAACCCAGACAGGAAGTTCCTGTCAAGATTCATCTGAGCACAGCATAACTAAAGGGGGCGTAATCATACGCCCCCTCATCGTGATAACCTATATCAAGTATCTTCTCGTTCCGACCTTGGATCATCGTCGATGCTTCCCCTTGGATGTTTGTTTGACGGTATGTCTTTTATAATGTCAGTCAGTTTCATATACTGGGTACGATTACGGTCCGATAGCGGACATAGGTACTGCCAAGGGGTGATTACATGGACAAGGAGCAGCTGAGGCTATCCATACTCGAATACTATGTGGGTGGGAAGCTCTACAATCCCGACCACAGTAAGGCCGTCATCAAACAATTGAAGAATCAGGGCTATCTCAGATGCGGGATAACCTCGGATATCAAAGAGACCATCAAGACCACGGACAACGGCCTCCTGTATCTGGATCTGGCCGGGATCGAGGTCGAGGCTCCCGTCGTCGTCGGCGGAAGGATCTGCAAATCCAAAGGGGCGGCCCTTTGATCTTTTACGGATGGGTGCCCCATCTGAATCCCGGTCTGGACGTTTCTGTTCCCGATCCTCTCAGCTATATCGATCAGTCGATCGATATCTTCTGTGACGATACATGCGGTTCGGGTCCCATGCATCTCGACATCGAGGTGCCCTCATCGTTCGAATACGGTTCTACCTCCATCACGATCCACGCAAGCTACGGTACGGTCTCGATGGATGCATCCATGAGGATATCTTCCAAGGGGATGGTCTCTTTGGAGGTTGCCGATCCTGGCGACATAGATGCCGTTTATGTCAGATACCTGCTCAGGGAGATATACTTCGAGATGAAGCGTCGTCTCCATGAGGATACGCACCATCCATCCGACGATCGTGACGGCAGCGACCTCAACGGTCCCGATGAGCTGCTCACCCTCAACCACGGTGACAAGGACGAATCGCAGGCCGTGTTGGAGATAGCCAGTTCCCTGTTCAGGTCGATCCAGGATATGAATGTAGAGCTCAGCAGGCTCACGGCACTTCCCACTCCCGACGATCAACAGAAGAGGGATAAGCTGGAGCTGATGATACATGACCAGTACAGGACGGCATCCGGATTCGTTTCCTACGCATTCAATTTCATCAACCTCTTCATGCATGACAGCTATGTCCATGAGAATTCGCTTAAGTCCTATCAGATGTCACTCGATTCGCTTTACACCAGCCATTGCAACGAGGATATCCATGTACTCGATGCGACCTTCGTGAAGACTATAGGACTCATGAAGAAACAGAACGATGAATCCTCCGAAATCGCCAAGAGGATGAATATGTACACCCTTGCGATGCTCGCATTCACATGCGTGAACGTGATCGTCGTGATATGTCAAGCTCTCCATGTGTGGGGTTGAAGCAGAGATACAATCCATCAAGGATTATCAGGCACTGCAGTGGCTTCTTGACAATGCAGATGTCTGCATTGACTGTTCTGAAGATAAAGGCTGTTGGATCCAGCCTCGAAAGGAAGGGATTCGTCAATGCGGAGGATTCCGAACACAGTTCCCTCAATCTAATCTTGTTTATACCTATGACCGCATCATTCTTTCATGGATGAAGGTCAGGATCCAGTGGAATACACCATCGGTACCGACGGCTACGAAGGCGAGATGGAGTTCGAGGACGGACGTCTCAAGCTTTTCTTCCAGGGCGGAGATGTCTACTATGATATTCATGATAACATAGTATCCAGGCTGGAGGGATATCGTATCCCGTACGATGATGTGGAGTACATCATCTTCAAGAGGGACAATACCGATTATTACGTGGATAAGGATGATTTCTTCGACCGTTTCTCCCATCTGTTCATCTGGACCGGTCTCGAACCGAAGATCACTGTCGTCGGCAAGGGATTCACTATGCAACCCGATCATACCGATACCGGTTTCCATGCAAGCTTCGAGGATAAGTCCCGCTATGAGGGGCTCAACGATTGGTACAGGGAGCATGAGACTGAATACAGGCGTCCCGTAAAACCGTCAAAAAGGGTCACCAATGGTCTCTATCCCGACGACTCGGACCTGAAGCATTCGTGGTTCGACCCTTATCAGGATGAGCCGGATATCGATGAGATCAGGAGAAGGGTAGCTATGGCCTGGGAGAGGACGGTGGACAAACCTTTCAGGATATACATGCTCAATGATGCTGATGTTCACGACCTGATATTCATGCTGGAGGGCCGCACTTCCATATTCCCTCCTGACAACAGGGATTTCCAACCGCTGTTCGGAAGGCAGGTCCATGTCTTCTTCATGGAGGATGTCATCGACTGCGGGTCCAAGGACTATGTATGCGTCTTTGAGCGCTGATTGCTTTCAATATTCAAGGAACATTGCAGTAACCTACTGAGGGC
>CALAVG010000209.1 GCA_937892275.1 uncultured Methanomicrobiales archaeon
TACGTCCTCGCGGTCATCGATCAGTCCCTTCTCCTGGAGCCTCCTTCCCTGCTCGAGGAAGATCAGCCTGTTCCTGTACATCATGTGGTCCAGGTAGAACCTCTGGTTCTCCCTGAATATGAGATATGTGCGTGCGAGCTTCAGCACCGTGAAGAGGATCTTCCTCTTGAAGAACCCGAGTTCCTTGGATACTTGTTTCTCGGTGTCCTCCCTGCGCTTGACCCCCTTCTCGAACTCCTCTCTGAGGTCGACACCGCTGTTGCTCATCTGGATGGCCATTCCTATGACGTAACCGGGATCCTCGGCCCACCTGAGGGCGTTGAGCTCCCTGGTACCGGACCTGTGCCCGTATTCCCCGATGAACTTGTTGTATTCATCCTTGAACGGTACGCTGGATGTCTGCAGCCATTCGACGAACTCGTGGGCATCCATGGATTCGGCCTTATGCATGGTGTCCGGATCCTTCCTCAGCGCTACACCGAGGTCGGAGAAGCCCTTGTTAGTCTCGATCGTCTTGTTATCCTCGAGACCAGCCATCAGGCCTGCGTAGATGGAACCGTCGTCTTTCAGCCATTTACCGCACCAGTTCTTCACCAGGAGGTTGGTCATAATGGAATGGGATACCATTCCGTAACGGATCAGCTGGTAGTGCTTCGTGGATCCAGTGCGAATCCTATAATACCAGTCGGCGAGCTCCGAATCGGACAGCTTGGTGAGGTCCACGGAATCGAATTCCGCACATAATTTCAGGAACCCTTCCGCCCACTTCCTGTAGACCTTGTCGGTCCTCCACATCATCCCGTCCCTGTCCCTGAAGAGCAGGCAGATCTGCGATTTGACCATCCCGAAGTAGTCGTTGGGATATTTCGAGATCCTCTCCTGTTCAACGCGGGGGAAGTAGTCCAGGAGTTCCTTGGAACGGATGAGCTTGGGGTAGTGGGCGAAGATCCTCTCCAGAACCGTAGCGGAGAAGTATACCCTTGATTTGTGAAGTTTGGTGAGAGGCCCTGATTCCAGGTCTTTGTAACCCATCATGTGGGCACCCTCGTGGTTGACGTAATCCGTCAGCAGCTTCCCCATCACCGTG
>CALAVG010000210.1 GCA_937892275.1 uncultured Methanomicrobiales archaeon
CGTGTCTATTCGCCCGAAGAATACCTGTGGGAGACCGTAATTTATCAGGACATCGCCGGTCTTACATCCGTGATATCCGTTGTAGATGGTGGCAACTTCCAACATCGTGCGGGCAACCTCGTTGGATTCGAAGGAAGTATGGGCCATTGCATGCCCAACACCTCCCAGCAACATGAGGAACATTAACTTCTTTTTAAGTTTTGCTTTCATCGTGAATACACCTCGTTTGCGTGTCGCTCGGTCTCCCGGGCACCAATTGTTATCTGGCGTGCGTCCCCCTGAGTCGTCGCACCTGCAGGAATCCCATGTACCGTATCTGACGGGATGTCGCATCCGACATTGTCCAAATCCAGATATACACCGAACATCAGGAACTTCTTTAGCGTAGTTCCCAGCGTATCGTTCAACTCATAGAACCCACGTCCTGTTTCCCGTCCCCAGTCATGATCAAAATCACCAAAGAACCGTTTCTCGAGGGGGAAACCCTGCTCTGCAAGGTCAACCCGACGAGTCGGCTGCTCCGATACACCATACCAATTGTTCAAGTATATGTCCGATAACCTTAGGGCATGTCCTAGTTCATGCGCAAGAGTTTCTTCCAACATCCCTTTGGGCATTAAAATACCCTCCGCCTTCCATTCGGCAAAAATCCCGTCATATTGAATTTTAGAAGATTTCCTGAGAGTCCCAACATAAAATATCTTTATGCAATCCCTGTTTGTGTAAACGTTGACCAACCGCTCGTACTGTTCGGTATGGTCCTCAATCAGGATTTCTCCCCATTTGGTGCCATAATTCTGATCCTCATATATGCACAGATCCCAATCGTTGGAAGTCCCAACGTTATGCAGAATGCCATCAAGTCGAAACTGGACGCCTATTTGACTGAAAATCTCATTGGCCTTGTCAATGTGAGATACAATGTCGTGATCATCCCATGCTTTTTCAATAAGATGAACTGGTGGCTCGACCACGAATGCCCTGACGGGAATCGTTCGGAGCTGTACCACGGGCACGACGAAGCGTGGCTGTATCTCGTCGTCGTTGAAACGCGCCTCTACGATAACGGTACCCAATCCTG
>CALAVG010000211.1 GCA_937892275.1 uncultured Methanomicrobiales archaeon
AAGGGACCATAGCCGGAACCAGATATTCTTCGGTAGATGAAATGATGAAAGACATTCTGGGTGAGAGATGACTTACACCATAATTGCTACCAATCAGTTCAAATCAGATCTGAAATTGATGAAGAAACGCGGTTATGACCTTTCTAAATTGGATTCCGTACTCAAGATGCTGGCAGAGAATCAACCTTTGCCTTCCAAGAACCGCAACCACCCTCTGAAGGGAAAATATTCGGGCACCATGGAATGCCACATCGAACCCAACTGGCTACTCATTTACGCATACGATCACAACGATTTGGTCCTCTATGAGATAAGAACAGGAACTCACAGCGATCTGTTCAATGTAAGACCAAAACTTCATTGTTCCGCAAAAGGAAATGAAGATCTCTGTCTGCTAAGCAGTAGTAAGATGTTTCGAATTGTAGGCTAAAAAACCTACAATTGTATGCTTTTCGGATTTGTTTAATCGTTTCCCTGTATCATCGCATCCAACGCCTTGGAGATCTCCTTGACCTCATCCACGCTGAAGATCTGCATACAACGGCCAGTGACCATAGAACCCTCCCCGTACTATGTGGATTCCACGCATACGTTCTTCCTGAGCTTAGAGATCATGAAGATCGTCCTGTCCTTCTCGTCGGTCTTCCTATAGACGATACCGAAACTCTTCATTCCTCTTCCTCCTCGTAACCGACCTCCACATCCTCGAACTCTATTCCCAATCTGTAGGCCATGCTTGCGACCATATCCTCCTCCAGTTCTGCCGGAAGACGGCGACCCATCTTGGCCCTGATAACTAAAATCATCCTTTCGCCTCCATTTTCTTCTGCATCAGCTGCACATATTCCTTACATGAATCCTGAATCTGACTTTCTATCCTCTTCTTCATCAGCGCGTCGAATGCTGAGATGATATGCACCGGCAGCTTCGGTGCATCTTCGCAATCGCAGCTCACGGTGATCTATGAAACGGGTTCCATCGAGTAACAGACCGGGAGGACATCCTCCTTCAACGGAGCCTTGCATACAGGGCACTGCCATGGCGTAGAATCGGGTTTGTTTATATACTTCATATTACCGACCCCACGCACCTTTTGTAGACCTCGTCGCTTCCAGCTCTGCCTTCTTCTCTAGATATAACCTATTCAGCTCATCCTCATTCATCCTGCTTTCCCCCCTCCAGTTCCGGGGCCAGATCGAAGAACCTATCCAATCTAGTATATCCCTTGGTGCTCGTTATGGCCTTCATCGTCTCCTCGTAACCGCTTTCCGCTATCCTGTCCTGCATCACTGCCATAGCATCTGCCAGACGGGGTTGGTCCCCGTCAAAGTCCATGTGTATGCTCATCCCCTTGTTCTCGATCAGCTCCTTGAACGTCACGGTGGTCCAGAAGACGCTGAATGCCATGATGTCCTCCTTGGAGACCCCTGGGAGAAGGATGGATATTTGATCTATACTGAGTCTGCACCTCTCGGAGAATCTGTATGTGCGCTGGGTGGTGAAACCGTTGTTCTTGGATTTGCTCATGGAATCACTTCCCTGCTCAATCCTCTTCGGTCGTCTGAGTCGGGCTTTTGCGCTGCATGACTATGATACGAACTTCCAGATCATCCCCGTCATTGGCTTCGAGTAGGTCTCTTTCCGATTTGCGGATGGGTATACAGAATGTGTTGCCTAGCTTCTTCATCGTAGAATTGACTGTGAGCTCATCCCTCATGAAGACATAAGCATTCTGATAGTATTAATATTGATTTACAAGTAGACTAATTTCATGGCTAATTTAT
>CALAVG010000212.1 GCA_937892275.1 uncultured Methanomicrobiales archaeon
AGTTCCTGCCGCAGAACAACGACATAACGGTCAGGGATCCCTTCGAAGAGCCGGACGAGTTCTTCCTCAGGAGACAGAAGGAGGGTCGGATGAAGCAATCCAGCGTGTCACTATGATGTTATGTGGTTCATATTGGTCGGAGTATCGTTCACCAAACAACCATTATATCATCGCCATGCCACCGTCCTCCGAGAAGAGATGGATGTAGAGAACCTCGATATGGAGTGGAAGGAATCTTGGGCGGACAAATACCTCAAGACCATAGCCGCATTCTATAACACCAAGGGCGGCCGTATGATCATAGGTCGCAAGGACAACGACGAATATATCGGTGTCCAGGACATCAAAGGTACCACCAAATCGGTTTCGGATAGCATCCGCAACAAGCTCCATATCATCTCGGAGACCTCTGTAGAATCCATCGAAGGCTGGGGCCAGGGCATCAGTAAGGTCATGGCTGCTTGCAAGGAGAACGGCAACCCCGAACCGGAGTTCTCATACATGTCATCGGGTTTCCTGGTCATCCTCAGACCCAAAGGCATCCAGATCTTTCAAGGATTCTGTTGATGATCTCAAAAAGAAAAGCATCGGATGGGCAGGAGGATTCTGCATCGGAATGCTGATTTTCGATCCAGAGATGCTTTTGGCCATAGCAGTTGTTATTCTGCTCCTGTTCGCATGTAAGGAGTATAACAAACAAAATGAATCCTGGTAATTGTTCGGATGATGCGATTCGCCCCCTTTCCGAGTCACGGATCAGAAGTTTTCACTTGTTGTATCCATTTTATACGTCGAGCGTTATTCTGAGAATCGAGGGATTGTGTGGTCACCAACAGATTGGCAAACGCTGCTCAAAACGGTTATCGTTTCCATGCTGTTGCCTCCGTATCTTTGTTGCTGGATTATCTTCATGAGTTCGACAGTATCAAGAATGAAAGCAATTTCGAGGACATCGACCTCATTCTTCTTGACGGTACTCATGTTTGTGCACAGGCTAAATCATCCTATGATGAGGAGTCTTCCGATTCAACTTCTTTCTTTAACAAGGCACTTGTTACCTTAAAGGAAGCTCAATGCAAACTGCCGGGCTGTAAATCCATATACATGACCAATATCCGCAAAATGCTCGGAGCTAATACGGACACCAGTGATTTTTCTTCAGGAGAGACTGTTTGGTATTCTTCAATGAGTGAGGACAATATCGATTTGATCAATGAACGCATTTCAGCAGATTTCGATACAGGCAGCTTCGGTATCCAGTTCCTTAAGTTTGAAGACGGTGATAGGAAGGACAAGCCTATTTTAGATAAGATGGATGAAATCTTTACGGAGATCGAATATCTTGATAGATTGTCTTACAAGCATGTTTATGAAACCTGGTTGCTGTATCTTTCAACCAATGCTACTTAGAAGGATCCGCTCGAATACTGTTCTCGTCGCACACTTGTCTGGGGCATGATCCTTCATAAGATCGATACCATTGATTCAGACATGATGCAGGATTCTAATGAGGATTACCCGGATGTCGTGCGTAACTATGATGCTACCATCAATGATCTGATGGGTCAATTCCAGGTGTTCTCTCGTATCGCAGGCGATTATTCCCGTTATCATGCGCTTACAAAAAAGAATGTTGACAGTTTTGTCAAGGACAATTGGCAATTATATCTGGATCTGCTTTCGAATCATGAAATGCCCGAAAAGATCCAGATGTTTGTAATCAAGTTCCTGATCCGCAAGGTCCTTAACACGTTTCAGACCATCGATGGTGTTTGTAAGGAGATGAACATATGATCATCGAATATGTTCAAATAACCAAGAAGAATACGCGCTTCTCTTGTGAATTCAAAGACCGGACCCATATCTTCAGTGTTAAGAACACTCAGGGCAAGACCACGCTTATCAGATTCATCATCTATGGTTTGGGATTCAATGTCCCTATCACACATGATATCAAGGGCGGAGGTTATGTCGTCAAACTCTTTGTCAGGATCAAAGGACAGTCGTTTGAATTGATTCGCAAGGGCAATAACGTTGAAGTTAAAACAGATTCAATTCAAGGTTCTAGGCAATTCCCTATCTCCGATAATAACTATACTCTGCTGTCTTTTCTCTTTGGTTGCGAGAATAAAAACATATTTTCGAATATCCTCGGTACGTTCTATATCGATCAGGAGAGCGGTTGGCTTGTATTCAACCGTGGAAAGATAATCAAAGGTCAGGAGTTCGATATCGATCAATTGGTCTATAGTTTGTGTCGTCTCGATGAGACCGTCTTCCATCAAAGGAAGGTGGTCGAGAGGGAGATAGCTTACAATACCCGCATACTGAATCAGTTCGCTTCCCAACCTGCACTCTATGAGTATTCTATGAAAGAAAAAGAGCTTGATACAGAGATCGTCCAATTGCAGCAGAGTATCGCCGGCATCCAGGATCAGTTGGATCATCATCGTAGGGTCAGAAAGTCCTTTGAGGCTTTGATCCATAAGAACAACGAACTTTGGAAATTGATAGACTCACTTCATCTGAATATCAGTTACAAAGGCGAAATTTTCGAACTCAAGGGAGAGCATATCTATTCTTTCAACGAAACAAAGGGCTACCATACAGCCAAGATCTCTCAGGAGAACATCATCATCACCAAACTTACGGATGAGTTGGAATCCAAGAAGAATAAGCTGCGTGAAATGATCGCCGATCGTAGTCTGGATGCTGTTCTATACAACAAAGGGGTCAGAAAGGCCGTAAAGATCGATAGGGAGGCTTCTGAATCGAATCTTGGCATCCTCAAGGCTCATAAGAAAGTCCTTCAGGATGAGATCGATAGAAAGGTATCGGATGAATCCTACAAGGATCTTCTAAATTCCAAACTTATCGAATTCTCCGAGGCAATGGGTGTCGATCATTTGTTGAATCGTAGCAAACTGATTTTCGATAACGATTTCGATAAGATCACTGGTACGGAGAAACAGAAACTCATTCTTGCATACAGATGCGCATGCCTCGTCGTAATGTCCGATTATCTCGGTGTCCGCTTGCCTCTCATCATCGACTCGATCAGTCGTGAGACCGATAAGGATAGTATCGATTCGATGCTATCGTTCTTCTCTCAGAAAATCCCGGATCATCAACTCATCATATCCACTATAGTCGACATCGAGGATATGCACAGAGTGGACATCACATATCCTCTGCTCAAAGAATTCAATGTCAACGAAGGCAACCAGAGGATCTGCTGAGATCATCTTGGATCTTCTTAACCGATCCTTTGACCAGCATACCACAGTATGCATCATTTCTCTTCTTCAGAAGATATGGAATATGTTGTTCAGACCTATCGTAGCTTCTATGGTCAGGACCAGGATGGATATTATGAGGGCGGCTTTCGATATCGTGCGCATCGATTTGTCGTATTCATGTTTGCGTGAGGTCATAATGGCATTGTTGGCTATCCTGACCTTCCTCATCCTCAGGCTCATCTCCTGTGTTTTTGATTCGTACATACCGGTAGGGAAGTTCCTTCCGTACAGGTTCATGAATGAATCGAAATACAGTTCGTTCGCTTCGGCTTTGGCAAGACTTCTGGCAGCTACTTTGGGGTTGTCCTTCTTGTCTTTAACCTAAGGCCCTTCCGACCAGATGTGGTTCATCGTATCCGAGACATCTTCTACGGACTGTATGAAACGGTTGGCCATGTCCACATAATAATTACCGGATATTCTGTGCAGTCTCTTCTTCATCAGCCTTTTATGGAACACGTTGAACGGTTCCCTTATAGCCGAACAATCGTATACTGTACCCTCACATCCATCCAGCATCTTTCTGAAGATGTTCCATGCTCTGTTGGCCTTTAAGATCGGCATGAGATCGGCATCCCTGTTGCAGGTAAGATGGCAACGGCCGCTGCAATCCTTTATCTCCACGGTCAACATGAAATCCGGGTTCACATCGCTCATGTCTTCGCTCATACTTATGAAGACTTTCCCGTCGGCATATGTCACCGCATAATCTTCGTTCTCGCGATCCACGATATGTCTTTCCAGTCTTGATAGCGTTGCAACCTCCCCGCTCAGGTTCGGGATCCAGAAATCCAATTCCATCGACATCAGATATCATGCGGGTACAGGGTAATCTGTTTTCTTGAACAACTTTCCGATCGGACCGGCACGTGCGTAGACCTTCCCCCCTTTAACGTAGTACTCGAGGTAATCTGTATTGGACAGAACGTCCAATGCCTCGAGATCGTCCACCTTCACCTCTTTTCCATCGTAATAGTAGAGGAAGACCTCTTTCAGTCTGACACCTTCCTTCCAAGTGCACATATCCTTCACCCCATTCTAAAGGCATATCAGCAATCGACGGAATCTTAGCTTGCTCTGCGTCTTCCGTCAGATGAGACAAGCATTGTGAACTTATTAATAAATTCTATCTCTTCGACCACATTCCCCACCATACCTGTAGTCCATATCTTCTGCAAGTTATTATGTTTTGCACCTGTCGTCCCAAGTTCTCAGCTGTTTTTGTGCACGCTCCATCTTGATGTGTATCTATGGTCCCCGCATATTATTATTGCTTATATTTGCAAAAAATATGTGTATATATGATATTTTTAAATGGCATTTTATTTAAATAGTTTATAATAAAATCAAATTATAGTTTTGTAAAATTACAAATACTACACATCAGATTAACATCCGTCCATGATACTACTTGGATCAAACCTTTTACCAAAGAATCAGCGAAAAAGACTTAGGAACAAGCATGCGGGGGATCACCTGAGAGGGATCAGTATCCGCGAAGACCGCATGGACATCCGACCGGTATGGGGTCCAAGATCCCCGGTCGGATAGAAACCCCTTCATCGGGCCAGTGCCCACAGAGAGGAAACAAGATGTCACAGAAAGATAATCTCACGGAATTCCGTCATGCCGTCCAGGCTGCGGAATCGTATTACCAATCGGAATACTCATGGCGTGTTGCCGAGGCAGCATCCGTGATCAACCACTTCATGAACAGATACGGCGATGCCGGATTCGTATCCATGGATGCCATCGCGCATGCTTATCTGCTTACTTATCATCAGAACCACCCCGACGGTTCCCTGGATGACTGCGTCGAGCAGTTCACCAACGCCATCTAGGATTCGGCGTACTCCCTCTTCGGCGAGGGGGATTCGATCACGGCCGAGATGATGTTCGAATCCCTCGGGATGCTCCCGTCTTCCGAGGATGAGGACGATATCGATTACACCACGCGCCTCCTTCCCGAATTCGTCACCCCTTTCTTGAACGAGGCTGATATCGAGGACGATCCCAACGATTCCATCCATGAGTACCTGTCCACACTGTATCCCGAGGACATCACGGTACAGCTCTTCCGCTGCCGGGACATCCTGAAGAGGATTGGACGCGACGCGGTAGACCTGGATGAGATCGATGACCTTACGGTGGTGGAATTCATGAAGGGTCTGGAATACATGCCCTGCAGGTCGGATTTCCACGATCTCATCGACCGCTGTCTCCCGAATCTCCGCTGTCATGATGATGTATGCGAACAATGCCCCAGGAAACTGGTGATCGACATCAAGGTGTGTCCCGATGACGGGCAGGCCTGACTCCTCGGTCGTGTTCGCACGGTCCCCTAGGTATTCCACGGTCAGGATGACCGAGGGATACCTGAACACCCGTATGAACAGATACAACACCATATCGTGCAACCAGAACTATGTGTCGAAGGTGATGTCTAATCCCAGGACCTCGTACCGCAACAGGCAGGCTGTCATCGAGTACGTCCTCTCCCATCCGGAGAAGTTCATCCCCTTCTGCGAAAGCACCGACGATCCCGTCTTCAACGATTGGGCGATGCACAGGAACGCAGGTGCGGACGCCGGGTTCCTCGCACGGTTCAGGAGGCTCTACTGCCGAGCTTCAAGGTGACGATCAAGGGAAAGGTGAGATCATATGGTACAGATTAATTCGATCAGGAAGGTGGATTTCGGCGGCAGGACCACCATACCGCCTCTGGTGATGGAGCTGCTGCACATCGAGAAGGGATTCGACCACGTCTATTGGTCGGTGGAGGACGGCAAGGTCGTGCTCCGCAAGGTCACGAGGATGTATTACGGCCTCGATCCGGAGAACGAGGACATCGAGACTACGCTCCGCATGTTCGAGAACAAGTC
>CALAVG010000213.1 GCA_937892275.1 uncultured Methanomicrobiales archaeon
GGCACCGACGGGGATGTCCTTTGTCTGGGAGACCTTGCGGTACCCGGGGAACATGCTGATATCGTACTCCAGAGGATCCAGGAGATAGACCGGACGGTTGGGCCAGCAGTAGGCTATGAGCGAATGTACGCTGCATGACTTCCCCTGCTTGCCTGAACCGACGGCTATTACCAGTCCGTGCTCCATGGCCTTGATGTAATCGATCGCCTTGCTCATCTCCTTCCCTCCTCGTCCTCATCGGGGAAAGGCTCCGAGACCGAAGTGTCCCTGGAGAAGTCCCTGCCGTCGATCCCGAGCATATCAGCCAGCATGTCGAGGTGGTCGCGGAGAGTCTTCCTGGTGTATCCCAACGCGATCACATGGGGGTGGTCCATGATCTGGAGGTTCTCTCTCAGGACTTCCTCCAGTGTCGTGCGCCAATTGACGTACGTCTCTTCCCGAGTCATGACCGACATGGAATCGAGCTCGTGGACCCAGCTGTATCTGATCTCGCCTGAATCGGTGTCCATGTATTCGGCTACGTAGACGGGCATCCCCAACGGACTGTGATACAGCACGTTGTTGCCCGATTGCTCGAAGAATCTGAACATGGAATCCGGGATGAAGACCGCCCTGAATGTATGATTCTCCGGATCGAGACAGACCACGACCCTTCCGGACGGACGGTAGAGCACCTTGACGGCCCATCTTCCGAGGATCCAGCCGATCATCGGGGATACAAGCACAGGCCAGTACTCCTCGAGGAATCCCATTATGGATTCAGGGCCGAAGACGTAGTAGCAGGCTAGCACCGAAGCGAACAGCAGCACCGCCAGAAGGATGGCCCAGCGTATCATGCTGTTGCGTCTTCTGCGGTAGTATTCCTCGAGCTGTCTCCTTCTGGTCTCCTCCTGTTCTACGAGGAGCGGATTCTCCGAAAGATCCGGCAGAGGTTCCTGATCCTCCAACGGTCTGTCTTCAGAATACATCCTTGACCTCTGTATCCATCATGGTCTTGTACCTGACGAACGATCTTCTGAAGAACAGGAAAGCCACAGTTATCATCAGTACTGGTACGAGTATCTGCAAGACTTCACCCCCGAATAGAACAGGATCCCTCCGGCAAAGGACAGGATGCCTCCGACGGTCAGGAAAGCTATCGACTCAGGGATGCCCAGAGATTCCGAGATGTACGGTGACAGCCATGAAGATGCTGCGAAGAGGATGATGCCGATAATCATGCGGATGATATCCATTCAGTTCCCTCCCCAGAGCTTTCCGTAGGGTTTTCCCAAATTCATGTTAGCCTCCTTGCACCTGTTGCACTCGGATACGTCGGAATAGAACGCGATGTAGATCACGATGCATTCCAACGCACATACGAAGAACAGGATGAATCCGGCCATCATCCAGAATACCGTTGGATCCGTAGGGATGTTGTCCACGACAGCTTTCGCTACAGTGTTGCCGGTTGCATCGCTCAGCAGACTTCCAAGGGATTCGCCTGTTCCCAATGTGACCAGGAGATCCATGATGAACGAAGCGTTCAGAATACCTGCCAGTAGAGGCACCCAGAAGATCATCTTCTTGACCATCTTCTCTCCTCCTCATTCCAATGCATCCTTCCGTAATCCCTGATTATCGGCTCGTTGAAGTAGTCGCTGTTCAGATCGAGTCTGTGCCTGACGTAATTGATGATGTATCTCGTGATGATGATCATCAACACGACGAATCCGAAGATTATCAGGATCTGGGCCGCATTCTGGCTGATACCAAGGGTGGTGGCCACCACATTGGAGGCACCCCCGTTCAGGAACAGGTAAGTGAATCCTCCCGCGATGGCCGCCTTGAAAGCGTTTCCCCAAGTAAGGATCGTCTTGGTACCAGCCTGGACAGCCTCGGACGCAACTTTCGTTGTTGCTGTTGCGGAGCCTCCTTTGAAGAGCTTCGACAGCGCTTTGGCAAGACTGCTCCAGGCAGGCATGTTCAGTACCCCCTTCTGGATCTGGCAACGGCGAACACTCCGATTCCACAGACGATGACGATCAGAATGACGACAAGAGGATGCTCGGTGACGATCGATTCGATCTCTTTGAACAATCCTTTATCGTCGGCATCATCGCTGCCTGAAGCATCGTTCCAGATCGCCTTGACGGTTACATTACCTATGAGTTGTACGGTCTGTCCGGGTTGGTACACCTGAAAACCGCATGCCCATCCTCCGAATGTGCATCCATCCTTCGTTCCGTCATAGGCGGGGAAGGTGAACGTGCTTCCGGACTGGAAGTTCATACCCTGGATAGTCTTGGAACCGCCGTCGACGTTGAACGTAACGGTGATCTCGTTGACGACAGGCGATGTGTTCCTCCAGACCGCCTTGAAGGTGACGTCAGAAGTCACGCTGAATGACTGGCCTGGCTGGTAGGTGGTGTTATTGTACGACCAACCTGCGAAGGTGTAGCCTTCTTTCACCCCGCTGTAAGAGGGAAGAGTGATGGAACCGCCATCGACGGCTGTGATGCTGCTGACTGCGACCGATCCGCCGTCGACGTTGAAGGACACGGTCCTGTTCACAACAGGGGCGGTGTTCTCCATCCAGGATGCTGTCAGTGTGATGTTACCGGTGACAGGAGTGGCGAAGTTGTAGATCGCAGCTCCGAGGTACCATCCCTTGAAGGTGTATCCCGATTTCACAGGATCCGCAGGAGCGGTGGCCATATGTCCGGACTCTACGGTCTGAGGCTGAACGGCTGAACCTCCGTTGGAATCAAAGGTAACGGTGTAGTTCACGACTGGAGTCTGGACAGCAGTCCACTTGGCGTATAGGGTCATGGACTTGGTGATACCCGCAGTCCAATCCATCGCATTCTCGAATGTTGATTCGTAGTACCAACCATCGAAGGTGAAACCCTGCTTAGTAGGATTGACAGGCTGAGTTGCTGTGGCGTTGTATGAATCCATCTGGATCTCGCTGACCGCAGAACCTCCGTTGCTGTCAAATGAAATCTTGGGGAATCCCATGATCTGAACTTTATACACTTCAACGGTGGATCCCTTAGGATTGCTTGTGGTCTGCGTTACATAGTATGTTCCTATGCTGGCGTAGGTGTGTCTGGGATTCCACTCTGTGGAATGCTCAGTACCGTCCCCGAAGTCCCAATCGATCGTCTGGGCATCGGAGCCGTCGAATACGAACTGAAGGGTGTAGGAGTAGAATTCTCCGTAATCCCTGTCATATGACTGATCCGCATCCGATTCGGATGCAATCAGTGTAACAACGGACAGCATCATGACTACCGCCGTCATCATTGCAAATAATCTCTTGTCAAACTGCATAGATAATCGCACCTCCGGTGGGAGATGATTCAAAGCTCAAGGCTGACAGGACGGTGATCGAGAATGTCTTGGTCGCCGAGGTGTAGCCTGTCTTCGAGAATGTCAGGGTCACATTGTATGTGCCCGAGGTGGTTGGTGTTCCGGATACGTTGGTCCCGTTGGCTGACAGCCAGGATGCTC
>CALAVG010000214.1 GCA_937892275.1 uncultured Methanomicrobiales archaeon
AGGTTGCCGTTAAGTGGAATTTAACAGGAACTCACGATGGTGAATTTATGGGAATAGCACCTACAAACAAGAAAATTTCTGTTTGTGTAATGAACTTCTATTACTTTAATGATGAAATACCTAAAGATACAGATTTTGAAAAGTCAATAGGAGATTATCTTACATTTGAATTCTCCATGATAATGCAAAACAGAGGATATCTCTTCAAAAACGGTGAGTAAAATGACAGAAGACGAATCAATAACCCTTGATAACGTCAAATGGAAACCAATTATCCTGAAAGAACTCGCTGAAGTCGAACTTGGTATTTACATTTTCGATTATGACAGGATCCCAGGAAACACACCCTATGCATCAGCATGTTCAGTCAACAACGGAGTTGGATTTTTTGTTGGTAACAATAACGAAACTCTAGAATCTGGTTGTATCCAAGTTAATAGGAATGGTTCAGTAGGTTTCGCAGCTTATCATCCATACCCTGCGCTTTACTCTTATGACTGTCGTAAAATAAGGCCATTTTACCACTCAAAATATTATGCACTATTTCTAACAAATCAAATAATGATGCAAAAAGGAAAGTATGGTTATGGTTACAAAATGGGGACATATCGTCTAAGAAAACAAGCAATTATAATGCCTGTCGATGAAGAAGAAAAACCCAATTACCTTTTCATGGAACAATACACAAAGAAGATTGAAAAGAATTTACTCGACAAGTATCTTGAATTTGCGCATTACCGTCTTAAAGATTGTAAAAGTCATCTAAAAAGAAGTGAATTGAGAACAGTTAATGATCGTGCATGGAAAGAATTTCAAGCATTTAGCGATGGAAATATTCTTGAGATACACACTACAAACAGTAGCATAGATGCCATAAAACTTAAAGATGGATCTGATGAAATTGTTCCCTATATTACTCGTACTGGAGACAATAATGGAATAACTAAATTTGTAAGTACTTCAAACTGCGAAATTGGAAAAGATGTTGGAGGAACAATAACTGTAGGATTAGACACACAAACAGCATTTTATCAACCACATTACTTCGTAACAGGCCAAAATATTCATATTGTTTCTAGTAAACACCTAAATCAGTACACAGCACAATTTTTTGTCGTAGTACTAAGAGATCAAATGAGAGCAAAATTCAATTGGGGCGGAAATGGTGCAACACTAGGAAGAATGAAACGTCTGAAGATAATGTTACCAGTAAATGATGTGAATGAACCTGACTATGAATTCATGGAACAGTATGTAATATCAAAGGAAATCGAGATGTTAGAACGGTATATTCAATACATTGAAGAAAGATGAGCAGGAGTAGTTTTAACTCGAGTAGAAAGGTCGTATTCGAAATCTTCGATTTGATAACCTTCGTCTCACTTCGCTTATCTTTTTGCTATCGCCATCTTTGTTCAGTTTTAACTCAGGTTATCTCTATCAAGTCGGTCCGAATCCCGCTCCGCTGCGCGTCGCGTGATTCGTCCTCGGTCGGGCTGTGGCCTCGGCAGAGCCTCGGCCGCCCGACCGTTGCAGTCATCGTGCATATGAAAAAACAAGGTGCCTCCCGTGCGGCCCTTGCCTGGGCCTGCGGCCCTGCGGCATCGGACCGCCGGCAGGCGGTCGATAAGGATGACCCTGGGGTTGATGTGCTCTCAGCGTCCGAGCAGACGGTCAAAAAGAGATCTTTTTCTGATAGGGGGCATCCAGATTCCTTTTAGAGCAGGTCTGTTGCGTTGAACGGGAGAATCGTCTTCCAGCATATCGAGATAGACTTCCGTGCATTGGGTATAATCGAAGCTGATGCCGATATCATTCTCCACCATATCCTTGAGCTCCCTGGATTCATCCGGACCGATGTAATCGAACAAAGGATCGGAAGATGGGAACAGCGGTCTCGGAGTGGACCCGATAAGACCGTAAGCTACCATCTTCTCCCAATTACTGAAATTGATCTGCATTACCCTGTCGAGAATCTTCTTGATGACCTCCTTGAATATCGAAGGCTTGTGAGTATGGTATCTTTTGGGGATGAGGAACCGACATCGTCCGGACCGCAGGAATTGACCGCTTCTTCGACCTGCATCGCCTGATGGACCTTACAGGGTCGATGACAGGGAATCCCTTGGAGTTGATCATAACCTCTGCCTCGACCTTATAGACGTCTCTGAGCATCTCAGGGGTGATGACCTCGGCAGGGGTCCCGTGGGAATAGACCTGGCCGTCGCACAGGACGATGACGCTGTCCGAGTATCTGGCGGCGAAGTTTAGGTCGTGCAGGACCATGCCCGTCGTCAGCTCCCTCTCGGAATGTTCTTTCCTGATGATCTCGAATATGTCCAGCTCGCGGCGGAGGTCCAGATTGTTCATCGGCTCGTCAAGTATCATCAGGTCCGGATCGGACACTAGACACTGGGCAATCATGGCCATCTGCGCTTATCCTCCGGAGAGATCTCCT
>CALAVG010000215.1 GCA_937892275.1 uncultured Methanomicrobiales archaeon
CCCGGAAGGGCAGATGGAAGCCTTCCTGGACGCTGCCGAGGTTGCCATAGCGGCCCAGCGCAAATGATTCTGGCTCTTTGTAAAAAAGGGTGTTAAGGGGTTTGTCTCGTTGAAAGTGGCCTCTGCTTCTGATATCGCACGACTACGAATTATAGCTATCGCTAGGATAATACGAATGGATTAGCTGCCATCGGCAGGAATCCTCTGCAGACGTGTGCGGATGTGTTCGACATCCCATTTTGTCATTCCCGCGGTCTGTGCCAGCATAACGATGTCGGTCTTGGTCGTTCGGGCATGGTCCAAGTTTGGTAGACGTGGTCACCCTCCCTGAAGAGGGGCCGACAAAACCCCTGCGCGATCCGATCCCTCACGACCTTACGACACGTCCGTGACGTCTAACAGGCTCATACCTGTCCCGATGGTGAATAGGATGCTGCTTCTCAATCTCCACCGGAGATTGGGAGGGCGCATCCGACCTTCGAGTGTGATGTTTTCATGCCTTCACCGACGATGAGAATCTGTACACCTGGTGTCTGGTCAGCATCGCCCAGATTATACAGACCAGCTTCCTCATGGCCGCAGTCACAGCTTTCCAATGCGGCATGACCTCCTTCTTCCGCTTGTAGAATCCGGCCAGATCGCTGTCCGGGTAGTACTTCGAATGATTCACGACCACATTCGCAAGATACTTGCGGACAAGCGGGTCGCCCCGCTTGTTGATGTGGCCGTGAAGATCGCGGTCCCCTCCGGATTCGTGCCTGGTGATCTTCAGCCCGAAATACGACACGAGACTCTCGGGAGTCTCGAACCTCTCTATCCCGTCGATTGCGGTATAGATTGTCGCTGCGGTCTGGATGGCTATTCCCTTGATCGACATCAGATTCCTCACGTCCTCGTTGTCCTTGAACAACGTTTCCAGACCTTCCCTGGCCGTCTCGATGTGTGCCATCGTCGAGGCCATGTCCTCGACCATTATGGTCAGAGCAGGATGATTCAATGATTTCAGGTAGGCCATCGCCTTGTTCGTGTAGACGTTCTTGAGTCCTTTCGGCAGATGGATGTCGAACAAATCCATATATGCCTGGATCCTGAGATTCAGCTTATCCCTCTGCTCGCTGCAGTCGTTCATGACCCTGCACAGCTCCTTCGCCTTCATCGAATCGATATCGGCGAAATGTGCCAGAGTATATTCCCTGCGACCCGTGAAATGATCCTTGCACATCCTGGCCAGCTTGGTGGCATCCTCGAGATCAGTTTTGAAATCCGTCTTGGAGATCTCCGTCACACATCCGTGTCCCGTGTGGAGACCCTCCACACGGTACCCCCTGTCCTTGAAGAAATGGTACACCCTGTGAGCGGTGGTCAGGTTCTCGAAGAGGATGTACGAATCCTCCGGAGAATAACGGTCGACGATGAAGGAGCATCCTTCATCGTTGGTTCCGAAATCGATGATCTGGTCGATGACCTTCTCATCATCATTCATTACAACTGCGGTAC
>CALAVG010000216.1 GCA_937892275.1 uncultured Methanomicrobiales archaeon
CCGATCTCTCCCTGGTGTCGTAAGCCCTGGACGAAACCCTCTCCCCTCCTGCGTTGAGCTTCAGAGGGGTTCTGGTGAGTCCTCCCCTGGTCTGGTCCACGTGCCTGAGGTGGTGGGTGAATTCATGGACAAGGGTCTCCTCGTCCCAGTTCTTGCCGAGGATGATCACAGGTGTTTTCAGGGACGAGGTCTCCTGCATGGGGATGTAGCATCCCGCGGCTCCCCTTCCGGGGTTGCCCTCCTTGATGATGATACCGCCGTTCCTTACCGCCTTCCTGATCTCGGACGCGTTGAAATCCTTGGACAGGATCTGCCTCGCCCTTTCGGCCGATGCTTCCGGCATCAGGAATATCATCTTCTTCCCCTGTGCCTGTGCTGATTTGGCGGCCGTTTCCAGCTCTCTGGCGAATGCCAGGGCGCCGGTGTCGTCGATTCCGATGATATCGGATTCGTTCACCGCCTGCCACCAGCCGGTCTCGACGAGCTGCTGGGGGGTGAATCCTCCGTCGGGGATCTCGTGGATCATGTCCGCCTCCTTCCCGATGTCGATGAGGATGTTCCTCTCCCTTCCGTTCCTCGATCCCCTGTTGATGTCCAGGAACCTGCCGAACAGATATTCCTGGGGGACCCTCCCCGTCTTGGGGTCCACGGGGATCTCGAACTTGTCGCCGTTCTTCGCGGTCACCCAGACAGTGGGTATCTTCTTCCTACCGGCACTTCCGCTTCCCAGGGCCTCGATGTAATCGGTTCCCGGTCTAACGTAGGCGACCTTGTTGCCTTTCTTGTTGGGGGATGCCTCCCTCCTTTTCATCAGTTTGAAAAACTCCATTTTCTCACACCCTGTAGAACTGGCCTCCTCTTCCGGAGACCGCCTTTGCCACGTCGATGGTTTCCGATGTGTCCATCAGCGCATAGCCCTGCACGCAGTCCATGCTCTGTTTCGAGCCTGAACGGTGCGCTTTCTTCATCGCTTCCGCCTTGGCCCTGGCCTGCTCCTTGGAGGAACACACTATGGCCTGCCTGTCCTTCCCTGTACGGGAATTGATCTCCATCGCAACCCACGATTTCCTCGTCTGGGTCTTGGGTAGGGGTCTCTTTTCGGAAACGATCTTCCTGTTCTCCAGGGGAACCAGTCCGTACTGGACCTGCTCCCCCTTCTCGTTGAGGACGATGACGGTACCGGTGTAACCGATCTCGGAAACCGCCGTCCTCTTGATCTCCTGTGCGTAGGCCTTCTTCAGGTCCCTGCGCTTGGAGTACTTGCTGCTGTCGATTTTGTTTGCCATTACAACCTCTCCTTTCTCGTTCAGAAGGGCAACGACAGACAATCCCAGTCCGGCGGCGGCCAGGACGAGGGATGCCATGTCCATGCGGTCCTTCCTGCGTTCTCTTTCAGTCACCATGTTACCACACCGCGTACTGTCCGATCTCCGATTCCAGAACACGCAGTTCCGTATCGGTCACCTTCACGTCGGGGAAGTCGGAGGTCTTGCGGTACAGCTCCACGATGTCCAGTCCGTCGGTCATGGGACCGAACCATCTGTCCCCACCGTCGGGGTAGAGGCGGGTGAAGAAGGTGCGGGAGTTCCTGTTGTAGAATATCCTGGCAGGTCCTTCGTGGGAATTGAATTCCCTCACGGCCTGAGATAATCCGGCGGGATCCTCCTCGACGGGGACACGCTTCCTCATCTCCTCCCCTTCCTGTTGCTGGACATTATGGCCCTGGAGATCGAGGTGCGCCCGTAGTTGCGTTCCGCGGCCTTCACCGCGGCCCTCCCCTTCAGGGCCTTGGAACCGCTGATTACCTCCTGGTCGTGGAGATACGCCGCTCTGGACGACTGTCCGGGGATGCGGTCGTAATATCCCGATTCCACGGGGTCGATCCTGGTTCTGGCAACGGTCTCGGCTACGGTCTCCCTCTCCTCCCTGCCGACAATCCTGTCCCTCTCGTCCTTGGGAAGTCTCCTGTAAGCGGGGTCGAGAACGCCGTTCCTCGTCGGGAATGTCGCTCTCCCTTCCCTCACACGGAGATGGTGGACCGCCTCGTGGACTATGCCGTCAGGGGTGGTCCCCTCCTCAAGAACGATCTCCGGAACAGGGACGCCGTCCTGTCTCCTCAGGTAGAATCCCGTACAGTCCCTGAGATGGGGCTGGACGGAGACCATGAGGGAACGTTCGTCGGCCATCCTTTCCAGTTCTTCGGCGGTGAAGGAATCGGCCAGGATCTTCTTGATGCGGTCGCTCTCCTTCCTGTCCGAAAGTACGGCGATGCGCTTCAGGGCCTTCCTCTTCCTTCCCCTGATGGATAACGGGACGGAGTAGATGTCGGAATCCTTGGTGTCTATGCCTTCGATGTCGCATACCGACGGATCCTCCCACCACTGCTCGATCTCCTGGGGAGTGAGCTTCCGGGGGAGGATGACGGAATCGTCGGAATCGGAATCGCGGAAGTCCCCGACCTCCTGATATCTTCTGACGATCTCCCTCTCGGGAACATAGCCGTCCTTTCCGACGGGTATGCCTTTCGGTCTGCGGCCTCTGCGGAACATGGTCAGAGGTACATTCCGTGTTCGTTCAGCCACTGGATGGCATCGGAGGCCATCGGGTGCATCGAACAGAGCCTGCGGTAGCCGATCTCGTCGTTGTTGTTGAATCCCATGATGAGATGGCACATCTCGCTGTAGACGCTGTAGTCGAGGACGTGTTCCGGCACTCCCTTGGCGTCGAGGTCCTTGTTGACCAAGACCACG
>CALAVG010000217.1 GCA_937892275.1 uncultured Methanomicrobiales archaeon
AGGGCGACGTCGTAGAACTCATCAACGGTCCCTTCAAGGGAGACACCGCCAGGGTCACTAACATTGATGAAACTAAAGAGGAGATCACCGTCGAACTCGTCGACGCGATGGTCCCCATCCCTGTCACTGTCAAAGCCGACAGTGTCAGGCTACTTGAGAAGGAGAATTGAATATGGCAGACATAGTTGAGGCATTGGTAGATGGAGGCCGCGCTTCCGGCGGCCCGCCCCTCGGTCCCGCACTCGGACCCAAGGGAGTCAACATCCCCCAGGTCATCGCATTAATCAACCAGAAAACAAAGGCCTTCGACGGCATGAAAGTGCCTGTTAAGATCATCATCGAGGCCGACAAGAGCTTCGACGTCAAGGTCGGTACTCCCCCCGTGTCCGCGCTCATCAAGAACGAGCTCGGCATCAGCAAGGGATCCGGCAACCCCAAGACCGAGATCGTCGGCAACCTCACCATCGACCAGATCAAGAAGGTCGCCGAGCAGAAGCAGGACTCCCTCCTCGGAGCTACCGAGAAGGCCCGCGTCCTCGAGGTCGCCGGGAACTGCGTGTCCATGGGCGTCACCGTCGACGGAAAGGCCCCCAAGGTCTTCCAGAAGGACGGCAAGGCCGGCGTCTACGACGACCAGCTCCAGCACTGAAACCCTTATCTGGTTGAAATAGTGGCTCTAAACACACAATCCCCATGCGGAGAGATAAAGCCTCCGCTGGGAAACAACAGTTTAGGGCCATTTTCAACCCCTCTTTTTTCGGATTGTTACCCGTCCCCGCTGACGATTTTATCATTCGATCCGTGACAGCATTGCTTCACACGGTCCCATAGCGCCCTCACCTTTCCAGATAACTGCCCCTTTTCAAAGCGGTCCATCCGTGCCGTAGGCACGGCATTACCAAAGGGTTCTGCGGGCCGTATCCGAATTGATTGCGGATGACGGAGTCCAATCCTTTCAAGGATACTGTGCCAGATATCACCAATGCCTGTCCTTGGAAAGGAGTGTGTAGATTATCGCCGCCATCTTGCGCGATGCTGCAATCATCGCATCGCGTTTCATCAGGATCTTCTCGCGCCTTGCTTTGCGTTCCTCGATCGAACCGTCGTTCAGTCTGTTGAAGAACCTTGTGACGGGAGAATCCGGGAAGTCCCGTACATGAGCGGACACCGCTTGGTACAGGAGCCATCTCGCATGAGGTTCGCCTTTCTTCGTAATCTTCCCGTTCCTGTCCTTTTCACCGGATTGGAATACTCTGGGAACGACTCCGAGACTGGCCTGGAATGCCTTTGCGTTCGGGAATCTCCCTATATCGCATATCAGTGCATCCAGATAAGCAGAGGTTATCGGTCCGAAACCGGGGATTTCCAGAATTCTTTCGTATATCGGTCTGCCCCTGAATTCGTTCTCGATACGTTTTTTCTGCATCTTGCTGCGTTCTATCAACTGCTCCAGTTCATCCAACATCATATCCAGTTCCAGATCCCCAATGTCCCTGACCGACTTGCGGACATACACATGCTCCAGATCACCGGAAGGGATGGTCAGACCGAACATGTGGGCATACATCCGTATCCTACGTTTGCATGCACCCTTGTTTGCAGCGGTCTTCTTGGCCATGCGGCATAACGTCCGTCTGCGCATCGTCTCCTTATCGCAGTAGTAGGATACATGGAACTGGTTGGCACCGTGCAGCCTTGCCAGCATGTAGCTGGCAAGCTTTTCCGCATCGATGTCGTCCGTCTTGCTGTCCGATTTGGTAATCTGTCTCAGATCCGTGGAGTGACCTACGATGAAGAAAATCCCTAAGGATTCCATCATCCACGCCATGTGGTGTGTCTTCGTGGAATTCTCCACGAGGATGCAGTACTCCTGGCCTGACTCCAGAAGCCACTCGCGGACGTCCCTGAGGCCGTCTTCGGTCAGACGGGTGCGCCGGAAGAGCTTATTGAACTCTTTCACAGGTTCTCCTTTGTCGTCAAGGGCGTAGAGAACGGCCTTGACCATGTCGATGTCAGCTCCGATTGCATACATTTTCTATGCTCCCGTCACCGAACAACACAACTACCGCTGTCCGCAGGAGGCATACTTACGTATACTGGCTGCTCTATGCTTTCAACAGCTCTGTGTTTTGTTGTTTGGCGATAACTAATCACAGAGCCACTATTTCAACCAGGAGACTTTCAGGGGCTCCGGCCCCTTCACTCTTTCTTCACGCGTAGTTTTT
>CALAVG010000218.1 GCA_937892275.1 uncultured Methanomicrobiales archaeon
ACAGAACACAGTGTATCTCCACGGTTCCTCAAAGAACAAAAAGTGAAACGCACCCCAATTCGCTTAGATCCTTTTCTTCTTTTACTATTCTCGGACCCCGCAATTATTGTGTTATCAGTATCGATAATGTCGAACTTACGAGTATTTCGGAGATATTCACACTGCCATGCACGAATGACGAGACGTGGACAGAGATCAACATACAGATTTTCAGAAGATATGAGCGCCCTGGACGGAATTCGAATCCGTGTCGAAGCCTCGACAGGGCTTCATGATAGGCCGCTACACTACCAGGGCAACAATCCAGAGTATAATGGATTCATATTTAACGTTTGGGGAGGCTCAATAGTCATGGCCAGTTTAGGATCCAGACGTTAATACAACATCACATGGTCCCAGTCCCCTCGATATAGTCTTCAATCTAGTTGGGATGGCTGTGATCAGCTTTCTTTATTAGCTTGAATCGTGCCAAACATGTAGAAACAGCAATTTTGAATTATGCTATTTATGTAATTTATCCTATTTTTAATCATTCTAAATATGTAAAAACTGCTATTTTGAATCATGCCATTTATGCACAATATAAAAAACAATATATAATCTGGACACATCTGACATTTGATGTTCCGCCGTAAGATCTATGATGCAATGAAATCCTGGAAAGAGGAGAACTCTGGAAGATGCGCACTGATGATAGAGTGAGCAAGGCGTGTCGGGAAGAGTACGATAATAGAGGAATTCGTCAGGAACGAATACGATTCGTACATCATCATAAGGTTCGAGAAGGCAGGGGACGAGGTGAAGGATCTTTTCAGGAACATGAATGACCTGAATCGGTTCTTCCTATACCTCCAGCAGTTCTATGGTGTCGAACTCCAAGAGCGCAAGAGTGCGATAGTTTTCGATGAGGTCCAGCTGTTCCCTATGGCAAGGCAGTCCATAAAGGCCCTTGTCGAGGACGGCCGTTACGATTATTACGAGACGGGTTCCCTGATATCCATAAAGGAGAACATCCGGGATATCCTCATACCGTCGGAGGAGGACACGATGTACATGTATCCAATGGACTTCGAAGAGTTCCTGTGGGCCAGGGGCGACACGATGACGATGCCGTTCATCAGATCGTCCTTCGAGAAGCTGGAACCCGTCGGGGATAAGATGCATAAGTTCCTCCTGGAGAAGTACCGCACGTACATGATCGTGGGCGGTATGCCCCAGGCGGTTCAGAGTCTCATAGACACCAATTCTTTCGCTGCGGTGGAAAGGGCGAAGAAACTGATCCTCGACCTTTATACGAAGGATGCCGGGAAACTGGATGGGAAGACGGATACCTTTAAGGCCTCTATGCTCTTCCGCAGCCTTTCGGCCAATCTTGAGAGGCACGACAAGTCGTTCTCTCCCGGTGTTGCGAAGGAAGGGTCGAGTATGAGGTATTTCCGCAATTCGCTCTATGACCTTGGAGAATCCATGATGGTCAACCTATGCTACAGGATCACCGAACCCTCCCTTGACCAGAGCAGTCATTACGATTCGGACGATCTGAAGATGTACATGAACGATACGGGATTGCTCCTGACACAATCGTTCGGGTCGGCAGGTACGGACAAGGATGGTGTGTACAAGAGCCTGCTGACGGGCGATCTGAATATCAACGAAGGGATGTACTTCGAGAACATGGTGGCCCAGGAACTGAAGGCCTCCGGCCACGGTCTCTACTTCAGTAAGTTCACGCACAAGGATTCGGAAAGGCTGCAGGAAGTTGATTTCGTAATAGAGAGGGGTATGAGGCCCGTTGCCGTTGAAGTAAAGTCCGGAAGGAAATCCGGTCAGCATCAATCCCTGGACCGTTTCATGGACAAGTATGAGGGCAAGGTAGGGAGACCCTACGTGATACACTCGAAGGATGTGAGGGTAGCGGATGACGCCACCTATATCCCGATATACATGGTATCGTTGCTGTGAGCCTTTGCATCTGTTGGTCTTTTATCCTTATTGTCAGATGCCGTAGGCATGCCATTAGGGGACCCTCACGGAGCGAACTTCGAATACACGGTCGAAGGTCTGCCGGAGACCATCCATGTATGCACTATACCGGTCAGGGATGTGCACAGGTCCATCGGATTCTATGCGGATGTCCTGCACATGGAGGTCCTGTCCGAGGATGAAGGCGAGGCATACCTCATCAGAGGGGAATGCAGGATCATCCTGAAGAGATCTGATAAAGTAGGTATAGACACAGGCCTCTACTTCGGAGTCGATTCCCCGTACAACACGCGCAGGCGTCTGATAGATGAAGGCGTGGTATTCGAGAAGGCTCCGAGACGTGGCCCCTTCGGTACATTCTGTTCCATACGCGACGACGATGCGAACATAATCCATCTCATCGAGACCAATGCTGAGTTCAAGAGATCGTGATCGATCTTTTGTTCGGGCTTCCGCATTTTCAGGTGCAATCATATGTTGTATTGTAGTACGAATGATCATAAATTTGATTATAAAAACTGTATTGTAATACAATTATTGCCGTAAAAATAATAAAAAGTTGTATTATAATACAATAATTCATATACTCTGCCGATGATGCATCTTCATGGAAAAGAGGATAGAACGCCCGATATACATGTCCGAACTGGAGACATTCCGCGATGACCGCGGCCATGTCAAAGTGATAACAGGCGTCAGGAGATGCGGCAAATCCACGCTTCTCCTTCAATTCATGGATAAGCTCAGATCCGAAGGGATACCGGAGGACAGCATGCTGCTGATCAATCTCGAATCCGCAGATTTCGACAGCATCGGGGACTATACGGATCTGAATGCATTCCTGAAGGACAAGGTCCCGGCGGAAGGACGTTTCTATCTCTTCCTTGACGAGATCCAGAGGGTGAAGGATTGGGAGAGGTCCGTCAACGCCCTGATGGTCGATACCGAGGCCGATATCTATATCACAGGTTCCAACGCGCATCTGCTATCTACGGATCTCACCACGTATCTTACAGGACGTTATGTGGAGGTCAGGATGCTCCCGTTATCGTTCAGGGAGTACTATGAACTGAGAGGTAACGGAAGGGGAGCAGAGGATGTGTTCACAGAATATTTCGAATCTGGAGGATTCCCGGGTATCGATCCCGCACTCGGAAAACACGCTGTGTCCGCGATGCTCGGCGACCTCTACGCCTCGGTCGTATACAGGGATATGGTGTCACGCGGGAAGATAAGGAAGCCCGAGGATTTGGATAAGATGGTGACGTATCTGATGCTGAACATCGGTAACATCATAGAGTCCGGAAAGATCGCGAGGGAACTCCATATGAACCCGCGTACGGTCGACAGGTATCTCGAGGTCGTCCAAGCCGCATGCATGTTCAACCGTGCCGACAGATACGATCTGAAATCCACTGCATTATCTCCATCTCCGAAATACTACGTGGTCGACCCGGGGATCCGCAACAATGCGGTAGGTATGGCAAGTGCGGACAGAGGCAAAGTGCTGGAGAACATAGTCTATCTGGAGCTCAGGCGCAGAGGATACGATGTCATCGTCGGCAGATGGGATTCCAAGGAAGTGGATTTCGTGACCGAGAAGAACGGCAGGAAGGCATATTGGCAGGTCTGCTGGGGATATCATGACGAGGACACCGAGAAGAGGGAATTGGCACCCCTAAGGGCCATAAAGGACAGCAATCCCAAGACAGTGATAATGAGGGGCCCCATAGGCGATACGGTGACAAGGGACGGGATAAGGGAGATCGGGATAACGGATTTCCTGCTCGAAGACAGTTCAGATCTTTGAGAATAAGGAATGGGGGATGGGTCTCCCCCAATTTTAGTGTTTCAATCGCCCAGGTTCGCCTTGGCGATGGCATCGTTGAGCTCATCCTGGAGCTGTGCGGGGAGTCCGTTGATGTTCCCTCCGGAGAGGAATCCCTTGACGATCATGCTGACCGCTTCGTCCTCGCTGAGTCCCCTGCTCATCAGGTACTCGATCTGTTCCCTTGCGACCTTACCGACGGCCGCCTCGTGGGTCATCTCGACATCCGCGATGTGTGCCTCCAATTCCGGGATGGCCAATGTTGTTCCGCCGTCCTTCAGGATGATGGATCTGCATTCCAGGTGCCCCTTCGCCTCAGGCGCGTTACCCACCATGCGTCCTCTGGCGCACATCTTTCCGCCCGTGGATATAGATCTGCTCATGATCTCCGCCTTGGATTTCCTTCCGTTCAGGTTGACCATTCCGCCTGTGTCGATATCTGAGCTCTCGTGCGCGATGCACATGGTGTTGTAGGTCGCAGACGAATTGTCCCCCAGTGTCGCCACGGGGAAGCTCTGAAGGGATCCTACGGGGTTAAGGATGACGTAGTTGTTGGTGTAGTTGGAATTCTTACCGACCATACAGCTCGTCCTCGGACGTACTCCGGTCTGCTTTCCCCAGCTGTGGATCATGCTGAATGTTAGGTTGGAGTTGTCACCGAGGTAGATCTCCGACACACCCACGTGAAGCGCATCGTCGGCGTGATGCGCGGTGGAACATCCGGTGAGCATCTCTAGCGAAGCGTTGTCCTCCACGATGATGATGTTGTGGAGGTTCTGGATCGACTTGTCCTTGTCCAGCAGCATACAGGTCTGCAGGGGATTCTTGATGTGGTATCCGGACTTCACCCTAACGAAGTATCCGTCGCTGTCCTCGAGGTAGGTCTTGGCGGTGTATTTGTCCTTTGTAGGGTCCATGGCCTTCCAGAAATGGTCCTTCAGACCATTGTACTTCTTCAGCGCCTCGGATGTGCTCATCAGCTCCAGTCCCTCCTGCACGTTGGGGGTGCAGTGGCTGGGCTTGTTGTCTATGAACATGAGCGTACCGGAACGGTCGATCTCGTCGGCTATGATACCGACGTTCTCCATGTACTTCCTGTAATCTGATTTTTGGAGGTCGTCTACGGTGATCTGTTCGTCCGCCCTCTCTTCGTAATGCTGCAGGTCAAGGTCCTTTCCGTACGCTGCCTGCTTGTCCAATGCTTTCTTGACGGTCTCGCTGTTCGGCATCACAATCACTCCCCGTATCCGTAGATCCTGATCTCCTTCAGGAGGTCCATCGGGTCCCCGATGCGGTCGACCACTCCGTCCTTCATGACGTATCCATTCGTCGCACCGATGTAATCCATGATCTGACCGGTGTGGGTGATGACCAATGATGACACATGCCTTCCGTTGGTGTCCCTTCCCTCCTCGAGGATGTCATGGACCTTCCTTCCGATGAGGTCGATGCTCTCCAAGTCGACTCCCGATTCGGGTTCGTCGAGGAGGAGCAGTTCGGGGCTCTGAGCGGTGAGCTGCAGGAGTTCGGATCTCTTGATCTCCCCTCCGGAGAAACCGACGTTGATCTCCCTGTCCATGAACCTCTCCATTCTGAACCTGTCAGCCTCAGCGATGGCCGTCTCGGCATCGTCGGCTGTGGCGCGGAGAAGGTCTCCGAGCTTGACCCCGTAGATGTTCGGGGGCCTCTGCATCATCATGCCTATTCCCAGCTGGGCACGCTCATCGACGGGCATGTCTGTGATGTTCTTGCCCTTGTAGAGGATCTTACCTCCGGTCACGTTGATCGTGCTGTAGCCCATTATGCTGGCCAGAAGTGTGGATTTACCGCTTCCGTTGGGTCCGAAGAGGATGCTAGTTTCACCTTCTTTCACCGTCAGGTCGACACCCTTGAGGATCGGCCTTCCACCGGCCTCCACATGGAGATCGACAATCTTCAGCATGTCAGTCATGTGTTCACCTTGAATGATACCGCGATTATGTTGGCGTATATATTCGCATGCGTCACAGTCTCGTGGTACTAAGTGTAAATTAACGATGTTATTAATTGATTTCCGATGTTCATTCACAAAGGAACGGTGTGTCGGTCGATGAAAACGATAATATGACAGACCTCTATGCGGAGATTATGAAGGATGTCCCTATCGGTAACGATGATTTCAAGGATCTTCGCGACAATGACGGATATTATGTCGACAAGACGAAACTGATAGAGGAGATACTGTCCAGAAGGAATACTAAAGTATTCCTTTTCACAAGACCCCGTAGGTTTGGGAAGACTTTGAACATGAGCATGCTGGATGCATTCTTCAATATGAAGTACAAGGGAAGGGCGGAGGCATGGTTCAAGGACCTGAGGATCTCCAGAAGGAAGGATCTGATGGCTAAAGCCAACGATAATCCGGTGATATCGATATCTTTGAAGGGTCTTGAGGCCGAATCCTATGAAAGGTTCGAAAGGCTCACAAAGAACAAGCTCAAAAGGCTGTACGGCCCATATTCCGATCTTCGGAACTCAGATAGATTGACTGGTCTGCAAAAGAGCAATCTGGTACAAGTTCTGGATGATGATTTCGGGAATATAGATCCCACAGAAGCTATCTTCAATTTGTCGGAGATCCTTTATGCCGAATACGGGAAGAAATGCATCATACTGATAGATGAGTACGACAGTCCGATGAACAACGCCTATGGCACTGACGTACAGGACAGGATTGTTTCATTCATGAGGGGGTTGATGACCAATGCCCTTAAGACGAACGAGTATCTTGATTTCGGAGTCGTGACAGGAGTCATGCAGGTAGCCAAAGAATCGATATTCTCGGGATTGAACAACCTTTACGTGAACAATGTGCTGAGCACAGACTTCGACGAGGAGTACGGTTTTACTGAATCCGAGGTCAGAGAGATGCTATCGTACTACGGACATCCTGAGAAATTCGAGGAGGTCAAGGATTGGTATGACGGATACCGTTTCGGGAATGCGGAAATATACAATCCCTGGAGCCTACTGAATTATGTGGCCAAGGGGTTCAGACCAGCTCCTTATTGGGCAGGCACCAGCGGTAATGACATTATAGATAAGTTAGTCGAGAATTCTGATGATGATACGTGGGAAAAGCTGATCGCGCTCGGGAATGGCAACAGTATAGAGGAACAGATCATCCCGACGGTAACGATTAGGGACATCGGAGAGAGAGGATCTGCCATTTATTCCGTTCTTGTCATGTCCGGATACCTCAACGCCGTCGAATCAGGCGATCTATACGACCTATCCATTCCGAACAACGAGATGCGTAGCATCTACCTCACAGCGATATCGGATAGATTGTCAACCGATTCAGGGGTCTATTTCAAGAGGGTATTCGATGCCATGCGCGAGGCCAAGACTGAGAATGTGGAGTCTACTTTGTTCGACCTTATGGCCAAGAAGATACCGTTCTTCGCCATATCAAAGGAATCCGATTATCAGAAGATATTGGCAGTGGCTGCGATGTGCACTCAGGGGAAGTATAACACGACCATGGAGGAGGAATCCGGCAACGGGAGGGTGGACATCAAGATGGTTTCGAAGGACAACAGGTGTCCGCATATCGTGATGGAGCTTAAGAGGACGGATTCCAATGATCCTGCTGTCTGGAAGAAGGAGGCAGAAGATGCAATCAGCCAGATTTTGGATAAGAAGTATCATCACGGGCTGACAGGGAGAATCCTGCTGTATGGCATATGCTTCCACGGGAAGAAGGCCACTGCAGTATCTATGACAGTCTGATTCCATAGAACCGAGGCATCGCTCGATCGTTCGTTTCGGTTCTGTCCATACTGACATCAAAGATTACGGAAACCCGTGGCCAGATTCGATCCATTAACCAGCCTCTTCCTGGAACTTTCGGCCAATCATTATGTAGTCCGCCCCCGATGACGGATTCATGAAAGTCATCGCCATCAACGGCAGCCCCCGCCCGATAGGGAACACCAGTAACATCCTCCATGAGGTGCAGGACCAGTTCGAGAGGGAGGGCATCGAGATGGAGATGATCAGCATCTACGACTATCATTTCATGAACTGCAACGTCTGCCTCACATGCGAGATACGCGGAGACGGAAGATGCCAGGACGAGGACGACGGATTCAACGACATCCTAGACAGGCTCAGGGAGGCCGACGGTATCCTCATCACTTCCCCTACATATGCCAACGCATGCCCCAGCATGCTGCAGACGTTCCTCGAGAGGGCAGCATTAGTATTCGAGAAGGGAGACATGGGCCTCAACGGCAAGGTGGGCGGTGCGATAGCGATCTGCGGTCACGACGGAGGATCCGTGGTGTACAATCAGCTCGTGGATTTCCTTCTCCGCAACGGAATGTCCGTATGCGGATCCAATCCATTACCGATAGTGCATGCTCTCAACTCGCCTCAGTATGAGGATGATAAACAGGGGATGAAGGGAGTCCGCTCCCTCGTGGGGAACATGACCGCCCTCATCCTGAAAATGAACGGTTACTGATTCAGAAGAAGTACCATCCGCAGCCTTCGGCGACGGAGATCTTAGCAACAGCCTCCATCCTCTCGACGGGACCCTTGTATCTGTTCACGAAGACCTTTCCCTCCTTGGGAAGTGCATCCTTGAGGATCTCGACCTCTTTCAGCAGTGCCTCCGCATCTGCAGGCGTGAACTCCTTCTGGCTCTTTGCGCTCTCGGGCGCAGAAGCCGTGATAGGACAGTCGTATTTGGCGGCGATCTCCGGGAGCTTGCTGGTATCGGGTCCGAAAGCTCCGATGCATCCGCGTCCCTTGTCCCATGACAGGGGGCACTTGGCGCACATCTCGTTCATCTCGTCGAACTCCAGCTGGTCCCAGCCATTGATGATGTCGTCCTTGGAAGCGACAGCCATGACCTCTTCCTTCCTCTTCTCGGACAGTCCCTCCATGGGGATCCATCCGGTGCAGACCTTCTTAGCAAGGGGCTGGAGCAGTGCGATGTCCTCGTCCTTCTTGACCTTGCTCATGTAGACGGCATCGGTCTCCTCGTTGATCCTGTTCCTCTTGATGAAGGCATTCCAGTCACCGACCGCCTTCTTGGCGACCGGTAGTTCTACGAGTTCCTCATATTGTGCGATGTCCTCGAAGCCCTTATCGCTATCCACATGTACTCTGATGATGGTTGACCTGAGTTCTCTGCATGCTGCATTCTTGGCTTCCATTTCACAAATCCCGATATTGATTCCCATCAGAGTGTCCTCCAGGAATCAAGTATCGGTCTTCTGAGATAAAATAATGTTCGGGGCGGGCTCTTTGGAATCAGATCTTTGCCACATTGCAAATCAAACGGCTTTTGCTTCAACGGCAGCCTTGACCTCCTGGCGGTACTCCTCTGGATATCCGATTTTGTCGAAGGATGCGTCAAATGACAAGGCTTCCTGTTGCATCATCCTGATGATGCTGTCGGAAAGGATATCCACGAAGATCGCCCTCTGCCTAGTCGCCTCTTCCTCTATTCCTTCCTTCTTCCCTTCCTCTCTTCCAAGACGTGTCATATACCTCTTGAAATCCTCGTCGAGATTCACCATTAGATCATCCACCTCATTGAAGAGTGATGGGTCTAGCACGATTTTATATTCTTCTTCGCAACGCCTGATTCTCTCCTCTTTACTGATGTTCTTCGAGAACAGGGTGTTCAACAGACCTACCGCAGTCTTCTTCTTGTCACCGAGCTTCCCGAGATGCACCATCACGACCTCGGCATAGTCACAGGGTCTGATCCCTACAGGTGATTCGAATCCGGCATCATAGCTGCCGACCATTTTGTGTCTCACGATCGTGTTGATCGTCTCCTTCTGGGGATCCATCACCAGCCAGATCGAGTACACCTTGCTCAACTTGGAGTAGTCGTGGCCGATCTCCGCTTTCTGGTCGCTGATGGCCCTTCCAAGGTAATACATCGCTCTGGCCTCCAGCGGGTAACCTGGATTTGGATCAAGCTGGGCTTCCAGGTTCACGATTACCTTCACTTCTTTGTCGCCGGGGATGCGGATGTCGTAGACGACGTCCCTGTAGATGGGGCCGTTCGCCGCTGACGATGATTCCGAATTCCTCATCCTGATCTTCCCCTCTTTCGTCAGGTCGAGGCATGACAGTATGTATTCCGGATCCCTCCCTCTCAGCTCCTCCACGAATTCCCCAAGGATGTTGGAGGCGAGCACTCCATCGGACATTATCTGCTTGAACGGTTGGTCGTAGTATGGTTCTGTGTTGACGTTACTGTTTCCGTATGTGTCCTCTTTCATTTGTAACACAAACCATCGACGGCAAGTCCGAGGATAAAAATCAGATATGTTGCGGTCAACAAAACAGATTCAACAATAGGGGCGGAATGCGACTCCGGTCCACATCCATATGGCATTTATCGGAACATTCATCCAACCATATTTATCGGACCGAGCCGATTCTGTCCTTGATTCCGATGTATCAGCTAGCTCTGTACGGCAAAGGCGGGATAGGAAAGTCCACCATGGCAGCCAACATCTCGGTCGCTCTCGCGAGAAAGGGTAAGAAGGTCATGCAGGTAGGATGCGATCCGAAGCATGACTCCACCAGGCTACTCCTAGAAGGAAAGGCCCAGCCTACCGTCCTGGAATATGTGAGGAACACGCCCATCGGCAAGAGGAAACTGGACGATCTCATCATGATCGGTACCGACGGAGTACTGTGCACCGAGGCCGGAGGCCCTGAGCCTGGGATCGGATGCGCAGGGCGCGGAATCCTCACGACATTCGACACTCTCAAGAAGCTCGGTGCGGACGATCTGGAAGTGGACATGAAGATCTACGATGTTCTTGGGGACGTCGTGTGCGGAGGTTTCGCAGTACCTTTGAGGGGGGAATATGCCGACGGTATAATCCTGGTGACATCGGGAGAGTTCATGGCGATGTATGCCGCGAACAACATCATGAAGGGATTGGGCAACTTCGACACGGGTTCGCCGCGTCTGATAGGGATCATCCTGAACTCACGCGGAGTGGAAGGCGAGGAGGAGACGGTCAGAAGGTTCGCAGAGGCCACAGGCACCGAGGTCATAGCGGTCATGCCAAGGGACGGGATGTTCGCAGAGGCCGAAGGCAAGGGACACACCGTCAGGGAGACATTCCCAGATTCCGTCATCTCCCAATCGATAGACAGCATAGCCCAGCGCATCATCGACGTATCTGAAGGCAAGGTGCAATGCGTCTACCCTGTACCGCTCAACGACGATCAATTATCCGATCTGGCCGCAGGCAGGGAGATACGCAAGGGAGAGTCTCCGATACCCGTACGAGATCCCTGCGGCGGATGCAGCGGATGCAAGAGGTCCATCAAGGACTCTCGCATCATGATGTCATGTGCCGCATACGGCGCCCTTTCGGCCTACATGAAGGTCAGGGACTATGCCGTTGTGTTGCATGGGCCCGAGAGCTGTCTTTATTTCATGGACACGTCAAGGAGCAAATCCATTGTGGAACTGTATGACAGGGATGTGTTCCCGACGGTACCCACTCATAACGTCAGATGCACCATGATGGACGATGCTGTCTCCATCTTCGGCGGTGTGAAGTACCTTGAGAAGGCACTGAAAGATACCATCGCAGAAGGCCATAGGAAGATCGCCGTCATCACCACCTGCATGCCGGGTATCATCGGGGACGATTGCATAAGCGTCATCGACAGGCTCATGAAGCAGAATCCGGGAGTGGATATCCAATACGTTCCCGCGGATGGCGATATCACAGGGGAATATAACGACGGGTTCATGATGGCAGTATCCAATCTGGTGCAGGACATAGATGTCGATGTCAAGCCAGAGAAGAATCTGGTCAATCTAGTGGCCACATCATTCTTCGATCTCCATTCGAAACCCCATGTACAGGAACTGGAGAGGATGCTGGGCAGTTTCGGTCTGAAGGTGAACTGCAGGTTCCTGGACGAGACCTGTTACGACGACGTGAGGAACTTCTGCAGGGCATCCATAGACATGCTCCTGAACGACACTGCCAACAACAGGGAGGTGTACGAGCACATTCGCCAGCGTACCGGAAGGGAGTTCTTCCCGATACCGCTGCCCGTAGGATTGTACGATTACGAGGAATGGCTCGACAGGATCGGTTCATACACCGGTATGGAGCAGCAGGCGAAGGACGAGATGAGGCGTGTAGAGGAGCAATACGACTCTTTCATTATGAATCACAAGGAACGCTTCGCTGGGAAGAGGATCATAATCATCAACAAGCTGTCGTTCAATGTAGATTGGCTGATAGACATCCTTCTTGACCTGGGAGCGGAGCTCCCGTTGATAGCCGCGCAGTCGAGTGCGCGCAGGAAGAAGGTGGATCTGGTATCCCGTCATATGGATATCATCACCGCCGATTACGATACGGACAATTTCATCGAGGATGTGAGGGATCTGAAACCGGATCTCATAATCTCCGACATCGCAAGACCAGACGAGGGAATCCGCTTCGCCAGAGTCGGGAAGATTGGTCTCGGCGTGAGACCAACATTGGATTACGCCGAGTATCTTGAGAACATCATGCGCCTTCCCGTAGAGGAAGGATGGAAGAAGGGGGCGTTGGAATGAAGAGGACGCTCTCGGACGGATTCGTAGGTGCCGTGATGGCCGTGGAGAGCATCTCCGATGCCGTAGCATTCCTGCATGGGCCAGGCGGATGCAGGGTACGTTTCATGGTACATTCAAGCGCCATATTCCCCAGGGTGAGGCTGGAGGACACGGACAGTTACTTCACACCTTACTTCTACGGTTATCCGAGGGTGCCGGCCACCTATCTGGACGAGTACGATTACATCAACGGCGCCTATTACAAGATGGAGGAGGGGCTCCCGATAGTGGATGGGAGGAAACCCGGTCTCATAGTCATAATCAACTCTCCCGGAGCAGCGCTCATCGGTGACAACCATGAGCGCGCCATAAGAGAAGCGGGACTTCAGGACAGGGCGATCTACATGGACGAATCGTTGGTATCCATACCGATGACGCAGGGATACGACCACACCCTTCTGGAGATAATGAAGCATCTCGATCCGAAGAAGGAGAGGACCGACAAGGATACAGTCAATCTGATTGGTGTGACCGTGATGGACAAGGATTTCAAAGCTGCCATCGAGGAGTTCACAGAGAACATAGAATCGATGGGTCTCAAGGTGAAATGCGTCCCCGGAGGAGGCGCAAATCTGGATGACCTGAGGGATTCGGTCAACTCCGAGTACTGCATAGTGGTCTCCCCAGAGGCATGTCAGGGTCTTTCCGAGTATTATGGATCCATGGGGTTGAAGATCATCCGTTCCGATGCAGGAGCACCGGTCGGTTTCGATGCTACGGAAGCGTTCTACAGGAAGATCGCGGAGGTAACCGGTAAGGATGCCTCCACACCCATCGCCAAAATCAACAAGGCGAGGGACAAGATCTACCAGAAGTTCGTCGGTATGAGATACAACGCTCTCCGCATCAAGGGATTGAAGTTCTCTGCCGCAGGCGTGGCATCGATTGTCAGGCCTCTGACGGAATGGCTGTACAGCTATCTCGCCATTGCCCCGATAGCTGTCGATGTGGATCTAGGAGCGGACCCCATCGAGACTCAGAAGCTGAAGGATTTCCTTGGATCCATAGACTACGCCCAATCCTTCGGACAGGAGCCCAAGGTGGGCTCCAACATCGTCCTATGCGAAGGAATAACCGCCATGACCATGAGGCTCAACGGAGAGTGCAGGATAGGCATCCCCATCGGTCATTCGACCATGGGGTTGGATGACGTCATCCCGCGTCCGGTATACGGCATCCAGGGTGCGTTGTACATCCTGGACGAGATCCTCCACGGCGTACGCAGTTCCTGATCATACCTTCCTGGTCTTCAGTAGGTAGTGGTTCAGCAGGAAGAACGCCACCATGAACACCAGCATCACGATCAATGAGATCCACGGGAAGTCCAGATTGTCCGGCAGACACGCTGCCCTTATCGTAAGGCTCGAGTGGGTGAGTGGGAGCACGTACAGTATGGCCTGGAACACCGGGTGCAATGAATCGACCGAGAAGAACGTACCGCACAGGAAGGTCATCGGAAGGATGACAAGGCTGTTGAACGTCGCCATGCTCGCATGCGATTTCGCTATCAGCGCAGCGGCCATCCCCAGCATCGAGAATGTGACACAACTGAGGATCACGCATGCCACCGCAAGAGGTGTAAATTGAAGGTCCGGTGCAAGGAATAGTCCGATCGCATACATCACGAAGCATCCCAGCATTCCCCTGATGAATCCCAATGTGGATTTTCCAAGGATGATCGCCGAAAGGCTCAGAGGGCACATCATCATCTCGTCGAAGCTCTTGTAGTAGAGCCTCTGTACGTTGATCCTCGCCGACGTGGAAGAGAACGATGACGACAGCGAGCTCAATGCCATGATGCCGGGGATGACGAATGCGACGTAGGAAACACCGATGTCGGTCTCTCCTGACCTGAGTCCGTATCCGAATGCGATCAGATACAGTATCGGCCCCATGATCGTCATGATCAGGGTGTTCCAGAATGTATGCTTCAGATACATCAGGTCCGCCCAGGCCACGTGGTACACCTGGTGGAAGAATCCGTTGTTCCTCTGATATTCGGTCATCTCTGATCACCTACCGATTTTCCGGTGAGCTCTACGAAGACATCCTCCAGGGACGTCCTCCTCATGACGGCATCCTCCAGATGGTTGTCCGCGATGTACTGCTGCGCATCGGCCATGTGGGGGAAGTACCTGTACACTGTCTTGTCTCCTTCCATGTTCTCGACGCACATCTTTCCTGTCCTGCCTATGAGTTCCCTGGGTGTGTCCATGGCTATGATCTTTCCGTGGTCGATGATTCCGACCCTGTCGCAGAGGACCTGGGCCTCTTCGATGTAGTGAGTTGTAAGGATTATTGTGGTCCCGGTGGCGTTCAGCCTCTTCACCACATCCCAGAGGAGACGTCTCGCGTTGATGTCCAATCCCGTGGTGGGTTCATCTAAGAATAATACCTTGGG
>CALAVG010000219.1 GCA_937892275.1 uncultured Methanomicrobiales archaeon
CGGGTCAGGAATATCATAACGATTCTAGGGTAACAGAATTACAAGAGCGTTATCCGGAGAACGGGACGGACGTGGAGAAGGCAGACCACCATTCCGAACTTGCGTGGGAATATTACCAGATAGGAAGAGATGATGAGGTTAAGGAGTACTGGCACAAGGCTGTAGAGGAGTTCCGGTCTGCGCACGATAACGATGAGGGCTTCAAAGAAGTTCTGCTACACCACCTCATAAGAATGATCAGGATCAGATACCAAGAGGTGATCGATGATTGCGCTACGGCCGCCGGTCTGCTGATCAGCGCTGGTTCTCCCTCAAGTCCTAGGGAATGCATGATCTGGCTGTGGTATGTCCAACATCAGATCGATATAGACTACGACTCCGACTTCGACTATTATTTAGGTATTAGGGACAGGGCACGGGCATATCTCAGCAGCCTTCAGGATTCGGATCTATTAGAATTTCCGTTTCTGAGGACCATGGATCTCCTTTGGGATCTGGAGACCCATGGGTACTTAGGGGGCTTTGAAGGCTTCGAGTATCTTACCGATGAATATAGTGAAGAGATGTACTCCCGCTGTGTGTTAGGCCTACATCAAACTTTAGAGAGCGGTCTCGAACCCGATCCCCTTTTGATCGATTACTATTTCAAACAATCTGATGAATGGATTTCTTTTACCGGCGACCCTTCGGAAGGAATAGATCGGTTCGTATCCAAATGTGAACAGTTCGGTAGATATGCTGATATGATAAAGTGCAGATCGATGTATTATCACGTCCTAAACGATCTGATGGACGAGGTCCTTCCGCTGACTTCATGGTTCAGCGGTTTCAGATCCCCTGTCACGAAAGCACATGTCGACATGATGGAGAACATGCTCATTCTGGCTGAGAGTGAAGCAGACCTTAGGATAAGCGTAAGGATCTTGGTCGAGGGGTATGCACTATTTGCCTTGATGATAGGTAATCTAGAGTTCTCACAGAATGCTGTCCAATATGCCCAGATGATGAAGGATCAGGGTTTCGATAGCGGAGGCCTTCTCTCCTATGCTGATATGGTGGACCGTAAGATATCAATGTTCTTCAAGAATCCGAGGAGGAGTGCTCCCAAGAAGCCCTCTAAAAAGGATCGCGTGAAACAGAAGAAGATGGAGCACATCAACAAGAGGAAGTAAGTGGATGATACTTCGTTCTTCAAGTGATATGCATGTCAACAATGGATCATAACAACGGAGGTATAGATTTGCAGAATGATCAAATGCTCAAAGAAGTTAAAGAAATGATAGAATCAAGCATCGATGAGGTGGAGGGCCTGACCGGCGAATCCGCAGTCAAGAGGTTGAATAGTTTGTTCGAGGGCCTGAAATCCAAATTCCAGGATCATGTCGGGATGCAATCCATCATCCTTGACATGGTCGCAGGAGATATCAGGAAAATGGAATCATCTGATAAGGATGATCTGTTCGAGATATGGGATGGGTGGGTGTCGAAGAATGATCTTAGACCGGTACAAGTGCCCGAAGAAATGATCAGAGAAGCATCTAAACGCATATA
>CALAVG010000220.1 GCA_937892275.1 uncultured Methanomicrobiales archaeon
TCCTGGGAACCATCGCGGAGCGCCGCGGCTATGCGATTACCAATTTTTGGTAGTAAAATACCAGCAAGTTCGACAAATCCTCTGTCTGGCTGCCCCTTTTTCATAATGGTCAGAATGCTCCCTATTGATAAATAGTATTTCATTTGAAATACCCGATTAAAAGTATCCGAACAGAGTCTAACGTAATATGGAGCGCAAGAACAGAACAGTCCCTACCTCTGTTAAGATACCGCCTAGCATATTGGATTTCATCGACAAGGATGTCGAGACCTCAGGTGATTTCGCCAACCGTACTGACTGGATTGTTGCCGCTCTCAGGGAATACCAAAGCAAGAGGTCCGATTTCCTCTCCAAGAAGAAGTTCCTATTCACGGATTCCGATGGGAACGAGGCTCCGGCCCCGGATAATGGAAAGGATTCGGATCCTAGTTCTGACTGACCCCGAAATATTACTTTTGAAATAATTGCATAAGCATCGGCATCTTAATTCCAACATCGTTTTTGACAGGCGTTCTATCCCTGATGATGGGATGAATGGTACGTGCGGACCCAGATTTTATAAACAAGAACCTGATAGAACGATCAAGGTGAGAATATGGCCACACAGAGTTTCTTCGAGGACCTGTTATTGAACACGCCGGAAGCTGTAGCTAACCTAGAGGCTGCGCTCGATGAGGCGGATGCCCGGGGAAGACTGGTCATAGAAGGTGCTCACGACCCCGTGGAAGATGAAGCAGAGACCGTTGCCGCATTCAAGAAATGGGGATATCATGTCAAAGAATGATGTGCCGATCTCATACAGCACACACAAACTGAAGAATCTCATCGGGAATTTTGAAGAGGAAGAGATCAACAGTTTGCTGAGCAGTATCAGGTGCAGCATCAATCCAGACATGGAGGATTTCATCCGTAACAAAGCGGTACCTATGGAGAAGAAAGATCTGACAAGGACATACATCGTTGTGGATTCGGAATCAGGAAGGCCGCTTGGTTATTATTCACTGGGGATGAAATGCCTGAGGGTCCCCGCAGATGCACCGGTGTCCAGGAGGACCAGGGACCGGATGAATGTTGATGCTGATACTTCCGTATCCCAATCATATCTCCTAGGACAGTTGTGCAGGGATGATTCGGCCCCGAAAGGTCTGGGTGCACAGATGATGAAGGACGCTTTGAAGATCTTCAAAAGATCCAACGAACTGGTGGGTTGCAGACTGGTCCGTATAGATTGTGATGACGAGCTCAGAGGATATTACGAGAGCAACGGTTTCAGATTCATCAGCAAGAATGAGCAAAAGAATCTGGACCAGATAGTGATATTCATCTGATGGGAATCGTCCGAATCCGTCCCCAGTCATTTTCGTTAAATACGCAAATCCTCTACTCTAAGACGTGAAGCCGAAGGACCTCATCCCCAAGGGTATCAACCCGAAGAAGCTCATCCCCAAGGATCTCAATCCGAAGGAGATTTTTCCCAAGGTCATGGAATCCGTATCTGCCGCCGCAGAGGTTGCATCCAACGCCTTCGACAACACCGCCAACGTCCACATCACCGAACTGGACGACATAGGCAACCATATCGGCGATTTCGCCGTGAAGTACCTGAGCGGAAAGCTCAAACCCCTGACCGGCGACGAGACCGTTCCAAGACTGGCCAAGATCGTCTATATCGGCGATGACTGCACTTGGTCCGAAGCACCGATCACCGATGCCGAGAACAATATCGTAACATTCCGTACGGTATCCGATTACCACACCCTCGAATGCAAGCTGACATTCAGGGACATCATCAACTTCAGTCTCTCCGGCAGCATATTCGAAGGGAGGCCGGAGATAATCTTTCAGACGCTGAACGACTTCGCATTGAAGATAGAGTACACCGAGGAGAAGAACACCCAAGGGATAGAGAGGTACTTCTTCAGGGAATTCAACTGGTTCGAAGAGGAGAACAGCGACCTCGGCATGTACTACGGCGATGTCTATTTCGACAGACCTTCCACCGAGAGGAATCCCAAGCTGATGATGACTGCTCTGAATTTTGAACTAGCTGCAAGCACAGTGGTGGAGGGGAGGCACACCAGATCCCGTTCCATCAAACTTCTCCTGAGGGACATCGGCTGCGAACACGTGTACGTGAACGATGTGTACGATTCCGATCCTACTATAGAGACCACCGATGTCGCAATAGGTTCCAAGAAGCTCGACGATTGCACACTCATCTTCCTTGTCCTCAACGGCGCCCATTATACTGTGGAATTCGCCGCCAACGTCATGATCGGCAGGGAGGGAGAGCACACAGGTTTCGCACTCTCCCGCGACCAGGGGTTGGATGCACTCAGGGAGTTCTTGGAGAAATACGATATCAAGGGAAGGACCAAGATCCTCGTCACCGGCTACAGCCGTACCGCGGCAGGTTCCAATCTTCTAGGAAAATATCTCTGCGATGCCATCGCAGAGGACGCCGTCAGGGAGAGGATAGGGGACATAGATCTCGTACAGGATGATCTGTACGTCTTCGGTTTCGAGACACCGTTATGCGGATACTACGAGAAAGGGGAAGGAATGATCCCTCCCGACGACCCCCGTTATGACAATATCTGGTATGTCACCAATCCGGATGATCCTGTAACCTATGTCCCCACCGATAGATACGGTTTCGTCAGATATGGAAAACGTATCATCCTCAATCCTGACCACGACCCAGAACTGAACCGCAGGATGCTGGCCAACATCGAAGCGTACTACGGAAGGGATGCAGTTCCCTTCTACGACCTTTTCAGATTCACCAGGGTCAGCAACCTCCGTTACATGGAGGATGTGAACAAAGGGTTCGTGAAGAAGTTCTTCGAGGCCCTCGGCACCAGGGAGTTCTATTACGAGAACGTGGAGAAGGACTTCGTCAACGCCGTATACGTAGCAACAACAAGGGAGCAGGTCCTCAGGGAAGTGGTGAAGGAACTCGGAGGCATCAGAGGATGCCTTACCACCCTGCATACCTACAGCAAGGACAAGGAGAAGTTCGTTGAAGTATTGAGGCCACCGGTGGAGCGTTCCGCACAGAAGTACGGCTGCGGGGAGTTCTCCGATAACCTTGTCAACTCGGCATACCAGATCATGGATCTGGTGGAACGTTACTGCGAAGGGAGCATAACCAGATTCCTTACGGACAAGCATCTCCAGGCCATGCTGGTCAACGCCAACAGGGTTATCAAGGCGCACTTTCCTTCGATATCGTTGGCATACCTTATGCTGGAGGATCCGGATTACGCCGAACCGTACTACGATGCCCACCAGGACGAAGCGAACGATTCGGTGTTCTGATACGATCCTGAACAAGTATCTTTTATCACGCACGCATATACCCTTATCATGGATCCGTTCACGATCTCCTGCATAATACTCGTGGTAGGTGCGTTCTGCCTGATATACGAGGTGTTCTCTCCCGGAGGATTCCTCATAATACCCGGCATGGTCCTTCTCGTCCTGGGCGTGGTGGGATTAGTGCTACCTGATGTTCTGATGAGCGTATGGTCCCCGGTCATCGCACTGGTGGTGGCCGTCCCGGTGACCATTGTGACACTGAAGGTTTATCAGCATTTGGCGAAGCCTGAACCTCCGGCGACGACGGTGATGGAATCGCTTGTCGGCAGGGAGGGGAAGGTCACTGTTGCAACGGAGAATGACAGCATGAAGGGTAAGGTCAAGATAGGCACCGATGTATGGTCAGCAACATCCGACGAGCCTTTGGAGACAGGAACGGAAGTAGTGGTCGAGAGCAGTGAGGGAGTTCACGTCCACGTTCGCAGGAAGTGAGAACAATGGAGATAGTCATGATACTCACGATAGTGGTGATAGCGGTCGTAGTGTTGATCGCTGCCAGCGGTATCAAGATAGTCAGGCCATACGAGCAGGCCATATACATGAGGCTGGGGAAGTTCGTAAGGGTCCTGAACCAGGGATTGAATGTAGTGTTCCCGTTGATTAACGAAGTAGTGAAGATGGACCTCCGTACTGAGGTGTTGGATGTTCCCAAGCAGGAGGTCATCACCAAGGACAACTCCCCGGTGGATGTGGATGCCGTCATCTACATCAAGGTAACCGACCCGAAGAACGCCTTCTTCGAGGTCACCGACTACAGGTTCGCAACGGTGAACCTGGCGCAGACCACCCTCAGGTCCATCATCGGAGACATGGAACTTGACGAGATTCTCTCCTCAAGGGAGAAGATCAACGTGTCCCTGAGGGACATCCTGGATGAGAACACCGACAAGTGGGGTGTGAAGATCGAGGCCGTGGAGATCAGAGAGGTGAATCCGGCAAGGAAGGTCAAGGACGCCATGGAGGAGCAGACCTCCGCCGAGAGGAAGAGGCGTGCCGCGATCCTTGAAGCGGACGGACAGAAGAGAGCCGCCATCCTCGATGCCGAAGGAAAGAAGAGATCCCGTATCCTGGAGGCAGAGGGTCTGAGACAGTCGATGATCCTCGAGGCCGAAGGAAAGAGGCTGGCAACGATCCTTGAAGGACAGGGAGAGGCCCAGAAGCTGAGGATCATGGCGGTAGGTGCCGCATCCATGGATTCCAAGGCCATGTCCGTGCTCTCTATGCAGACCCTGCAGAAGGTCGGAGAGGGAGAATCTTCCAAGATCTTCTTCCCGATAGAGGTCACCAAGATGATCGAAGGCGTGTCCGAATACATGGGGGCCGCAAAGAACATCCCTGACAGGGAAGTGTCCGATACGGATTCAATAAGGAAGGCTGTAGGCAACCCCGACGACATCCTCGGACCCATACCGACCGTCGAGGAGATGTCCGAGATCACATCCCAGGCGGAGAAGGACAGGGACGAGATCCAGGATGACATCGTCTCGGATAAACTCTGAAAACACGGGGGCTTCATGCCCCTTTTTCATCCATCGCTCTAATCGTCTACATCGGTTCATGGATCGTTCTTAATTTTGTGAACCATTCCCGAACCAATAGCGAACCAATCGTGAACTAATAGCGAACCAATAGATATCCAGGCCCTGTTCAGAAAGAATGGGGTTACGATATGGACAATCTTGGGAAGGAGTCTGAGGACATCGAGTTCAAGGAGAGCGTCGGTCAATTGGAGAAGGGCATTCTTGGTCTTTCGGCCATGCTGAACAGGTGCCACCACGGTATGTTATACATCGGTGTCGGCGACAATGGTGATGTCATCGGAATGGATGTGGGGGACTCCACCCTGGAGAAGATGAGCAACGCGATTAGAACGGACATCGTCCCAAGGATAATACCGGAGATGTCGGTCCACACATCCTCGGATGGGAAGAAATACTTAGAGATCAGGGTGATCGGCCATTCCGTCCCGTATTCGTACAAGGAGAAGTACTACATACGCAACGTGACCTCGAACGAGAGTGCTGATCCGGATGTCCTGTCACAAATCGTTCTGACGCGCGGATTGGATCCCTTGAAGGGTACAGTCTCCGATATACAGGAACTGACGTTCGATCAACTCTTCGCATCCTTGGCCGCCCATGGCGGACATCCCCGCAACGAAGGCAGATTCTTCAAGAGCCTGGATATGCTGGACGACCGTGGGGATTTCAATCTCACCGCCTATCTGCTGTCTGATCAGAACTCAATGCCCATGCAGATAGTCGAATTCGACGGAACAGACAGGACCAGGATCACCGCCAGGGAGGATTTCAAGGACCGCAGTCTCCTCAAGTCCATGGAGGACATCAGCGACAGGGTCATGGGCTATCAGGAGACCCGTGTCGATACCAGCACATTGGAGAGAACTGAGAAACCTCTTTTTGATGCGGATGCATTCAGGGAGGTATGGGTAAACGCATGTGTCCACAACGCCTGGAGGCAGTACATACCGCCGTCCGTCCTGATATTCGACGACAGGATGGAGATCATCTCCTACGGGAGGATACCGTTCCCGATGTCCGACGAGGATTTCTATCTTGGTGACAGCCGCCCGATCAATCCCGGGCTGTTCAGGATATTCGCCAGACTGAGGAAGATAGAGCAGACTGGACACGGCGTACCGACCATCGTCAGGAAGTACGGAAGGGAAGCGTTCCATATCACCGAGAGCGGTGTGAAGGTAACGATCCCGTTCGCTTTCACGCCGAGGTTCGTCAAGCTGAGGAAGTACACCGAGAAGGACAGGACCGAACTGGACAGCGACCGCAGGGCCGTACTGGAGGTTCTCGAGAACAACCCTGGAGCGAAACTCTCTGATGTGTCCGAGGAGACGGGCATGAATCTTTCCGCCGTGAAGAGGGCGGTCGTATCGCTGAAGAAGGAAGGTTACCTCAGGAACGATGGTAACAATCGTAAGAGCGTATGGGTCGTACTTTGAGAGCTTCCCAAAGGATACTGTCATTTACATCCTCGTCAATCCGATAGTGATGGCGACCATTACCTTCTCCGATCTGGAATCCTTCCGCAGATGCCCTTACGCATACAAGCTGGACAGCACCGATGCCTTCCCGGACAAAGTAACTCTGGAGGATTGTCTCAAGCGGTCCGTGGATGACACCATCCGCGAATTCTCCAAGCAGAGGATCATGGGCAACCGCCTCAAGGACGAGAAGGTCCTCGAGGCCTTCTGGAAGAACTGGGATGTCAATTATGTCAAGGTGTACAATCCCCTCAAGGAGGATCCGCTCCAATACATACACATCGGGGAGAAGTGCATACGCAATTTCGTGTACCAATCCACTAGATTCGGTTCCGTGGATATCGTGGCATCGGATATGGAGGGGACGTTACCGCTTCCCGGAGGGAACGAGATCTCAATCTCCATACAGGAGGTCGGCAGACGCGGTACGACCGCTTATCTGACGAAATATGTCACCGACACGGAAGTCTCTTCGAAGGAGGAACTCAGGGACGATCTGGGAATGAAGGCATCCGCCCTTTGGGCCATGGACAACCTCGATGCGAGGGAGATCGTCATGAGATGGGTGTTCCTGGTGCCGAGCATCTCCACGGAACTCACTGCATACAGAGAACAGTGCAATGATGCCGCAAGATCACTGTCCTCCATCATCGATGAGATCAAGGCATCCAAGAATCCCTTGCCGAGGGAGACAGGACAATGTGCTTCATGCCCCTATCAATCCAGGTGTCCCCGTTTCCTCCATGAGCTCTCCACCAGGGTCACCGGCCCCGACAAGGGGACCGAACTCGCCGACAGGTATCTGGAATTGGAGGAGAAGAAGCAGGCCCTCAGGAACCGGATCGAGTTACTGGATGCCGAGCAGGATGCCTTGAGGGCCGAGATCGTCGCATTTTCGGATTCCAAAGGATATATGTCATTGAGAGGGACGCAAGGCAAGCTCCTGATCCGTCACGAAAGGAAGGCAGAGCTACCTCAGGACAAGAAAGGGATCATAACCAGGCTGAAGGAGACAGGACAGTACGAATCCCTGTCCATGCCCAATTATCCGAGACTGCGCTCGGACATAGTGAAAGGCATCGCCGATCCTGAGATCATCAGGATGGCCAATATCGAGAACATCGACAAGATCTACATCAAGAAGAATGAATGAACGGCTTCATCCGTAAGGGAACAGTGAGCGAAGGACGTTGCTCTTGATGATTTCGCATGTGAGGTCGTCCTTCAGACGGTCCACATGGATCCCGCCATCGGAGTCGAACCACACCTTTGCCCTCCTGATGCTGTCCAATGCAGGGGCACCCCATTCTTCTTTCACATAGACTTCTATGACATCCCTCACTCTTTCGTACCAGTCGTTCACGTAATACCTGACCTCTCCTGACGGTGAGATCCACATCTGCAGTTGATCGGCTATGACGCGGATATCGTTCATTTCGTGACATCCATCGGTTCCTGGATATAACAACATCTCGGAGTGTTTCAGAGAGATCCTCGAAGATCCTTCAGGAGATACATCATGTACTGAGGCACCGTCAGCACATTATCCGATTCTCCCAGTTTGGATTCCGTGACCTTGATGCATCTGTCGACTCCATAGACTTCTTTCCTGTCCAAGATGGTCCTTGCGGCTTTTGCACGGCCATCCTTTGATTTGACCTCCAGCAGGGCCGGTCTGCCTTCATACATGGTTATGAAATCTATTGCAAGGTCCTTGTCCCTGCGATAATAGTATAGCGGCCTGCCCATCTTGTGCAGGAAATCCGCCGCCATCTGCTCGTATATCGCTCCCTTGGAGATGCCGAGATTCCCGTCGAGGATGCTCCCGGCGGCCCCGTCGTCGAGCATTGAAACGAACAGTCCAGAATCCGACATGAACATCTTGAATGCATCCGGGTCCTTGTTCCCTTCCAAGGGTGTGGCCAACAGTTTCAGGTTATGGCTGGGAGTCACCAATCCGGCCTCCACGAGCCATTGTATCGCCCCTCTGTACCGGTCGGATCTAGCATTCTGTCCGAGGGAGGAGTATTGGAACTTCTTGTATTCCTTCGCCAGCTGTGCGGGTATGGAGTCGAACACGGTGCTTATGAGCAGTTTCAGCTTCAGATCCGTCTGGACATTCCCGTCCTTGTCTATGTATTTCCCGAAGTCGTCGCGATGTTGTGCCAACATGTTGCGCTGAATTGCTAGGACATCGTTGTAGTTGCGGTTCTGAAGGAATGTCGAGACCGCTTCCGGCATCCCTCCGACGCAGATATATTCGCGGAGATGGCGGATCATGGCGGATTCTATCGCGCCATTGATCTTCTTCCTGCCCTCGAAGGACTGTCTCACTGCCGACAGGATCGCATCATCCACTCCTTTGGCCCAGAGGAACTCCTCGAAGTCCATGGGGACCATGGTGAGTATGTGCTCGAAACCTACAGGTATCCCGCGGCCGACATTGCGGTTATATCCGGATATCCCGAGGAGGGATCCTGTCTCTATTATGTCGTACCTTCCGTCCTCTACGAAGTATTTCACGGACGACCTGGCATCGACGCAGTCCTGGACCTCGTCGAAGATGATGACCGTCTTCCCGGGAACGAAGGGGACGTTCTTGTGTGCCGAGATTCCCAGGATGATGGTGTCGATATCGAAATCATCGGCGAATGCTGAACGGATGCTCCTCTCGGCCCTGAAATCTATGTAGACGACATTCTCATAGTTCCTTTTGGCGAATTCCTTGACGATGTACGTCTTCCCGACCTGGCGCAGACCTTTGATGAGAAGGGCCTTCTTCCTGTTCATCCCGGAATCCTTCCATTGCTGCATCTGTGCAAAGATCTTCCTCTCGAAGTCCATGAAATAGGGACGGCGAATAGATATTTAGCAATTTTTACGACGAACTTTTTGTGATTTTTACATTTTTTACGATTAACTTTTTGTAAAATTTACAATTTTTACGGCTAATTTTCTTGATATGCAGATATGCCAAGATTAGCATTCAGACGTGGTCCTCCTGAATGAGTGGCATACGGGCGTCATATGTATCTGAACGGGCGCGTAATTGTTTTTATACAGCACCAATAATCCTCAGCACATGATTCAGTGTCCGCGCGGTACAAGGGATTTCCTTCCCGATGAGATGGAGAAACGCAGGTTCTATGAGAACAGGCTCAGACATACCGCGCAGACGTTCGGTTTCAGGGAGATAGAGACGCCGATCTTCGAGGATGCGGAGCTCTTCATCCTCAGGTCCGGACCAAACGTCCTGAAGGAGCTCTACGCATTCAAGGACAAGGGGGACAGGGACATCGCTCTCCGTCCGGAGATGACCGCACCCGCAATCAGGATGTTCGTCAACGGCATGAGCAACGACCCCAAACCGATCAAGATATTCTACTTCGGACAGTGCTTCAGGTACGAGAGGCCGCAGAGCGGAAGGTACAGGGAGTTCTTCCAGTTCGGAGCGGAGCTCATAGGCTCCGCGACACCGGAGACGGATGCCGAAGTGATCTGTATGGCAGCGGCTATGATCAAGGAGCTGGGTCTGAAGGATTACAAGATCCACATCGGTCATATCGGTGTCCTCAGGCAGGCCATAGCCGATGCCGGGGTCCCCAAGGAGAGGACCGCGGAGGTCCTGCAGAAGCTGGACAAGAAGCTCTACGACGAGGCCCGTCCTCTTCTGGAGGATATGAACGTCGATTCCGATACGATCGATTCCATATTCACACTCACCGAGACCGTCGGAGGCATCGAGGTGCTGTCCAAGGTGCCCGGAGAGGCAGGAGATTATCTCAGGCAGGTCACATCGTATATGCATGCCATGGGCGTGGACAACTTCGACATCGACCTCGGAGTGGTCCGCGGATTGGACTACTACACGGGAATGGTCTTCGAGGCAGAGGCCCCCGCACTCGGTGCGGAGAAACAGATCTGCGGAGGGGGATCATACACCCTGTCCGAGCTGTTCGGAGGGGAGAAGGTGTTTTCAACGGGATTCGCTATAGGATTCGACAGGATCCTATTGGCGATCGAGAAGGAAGGCCAGGTGTACGAGCCCAAAGGGATCGGCGCTTATGTGGTACCTGTATCCGACGATGTCAGGTTGAAATCAGCTGAGATTGTCGCGATGCTCCGTTCCGCGGGGATATCCTCGGACATAGACATCATGGGACGCAAGATGGCCAAGGCGATGAAGTACGCCTCATCGGTCAGGGCGAAGTATGCTGTGATCGTCGGTGCGAAAGAACTTGAAGAGGATTCCGTCACGCTCAGGGACATGGCCACCGGCGAGCAGCAGCTCGTCAGGATCGGCGAGCTGGTAGCGAAGATGCAGTCAGCATCCCAGTGATGTTATCGGTACCACATAGACTCCGTCCTCGCGCTGATATGTCGCGCCTTCGAGACCGCATATCACGCAGAGGAACTCCGGGGGACGGCCGTTCTCATCGTTCCTGATCATCTCATCTATCTTGACCAGGTTCTCGGCAGCCTCGTCTATCTGGTTTGATCCGAGTTTGATCTCGAACGCGCCCCATCTCCTGTCCGGGAGTTCCACCACGGCATCTATCTCCCGGCCCTTCCCGTCACGATAGTGGTACAGCTTCCCGCCCAGAGAGTTCGAATATATCTGGAGGTCGCGCTCGCACATGGCCTCGAACATGAAGCCGAGTGTGTTCAGGTCGCTTATCAGCATCTCCTTGCTCCAGCCCATCGCTGCGATGGACAGTGCAGGATCGGTCAGGTGTCTCTTAGGGCTCTTCCCCACACGTACCGATGATCTGAGGTTGGGATTGAAGGCCGGCTGATCCTCGATGAGGTTCATCCTTTCGAGTACCGCCAGATAATCTCTGACGGAATCGTCGGAGACCTTCTCGTCATCGAATTCCTTGATGTCCCTGGATATGGTGGTCGCACTGGCCAGGGTGCTCTCGTTGCGCGCTAGCGAGCGGAGGAGCATCATCATCCTCAACGGGGATTTGCTGTCATCCACGCGGGGAAGATCTTTCACACAGATCTCGTTGGGGTAATGTGATACGGCCCTGATGCGGTATTCCATATCCATACCCAGATTGCCCGGCCATCCTCCGCTCATGATGAGGTCGATGATGTGTCCGAGCTCGTTCCTATCGCCTTTCGTGATGGGGATGTTGTGATCGAACATGTCCTTCAGTTTGATCCTGCAATCGGAGTCACCGCTCTCCATGAGAGACATGGTGCGCATGTGCACGGTCGTGATACGTCCGAAACCGCTGTGGACATAGCCCTTGATCCTCTTGTCATCGGGACTGTTCCTCTTGGGGGTCTCAGGTGTGGACGAACCACATAGGATGTAATGCCCGGGTCCAGTCTTGGAATCAACATCCTTCCTCACGGCATCCCATATGGAAGGTATCATCTGCCATTCGTCTATTAGGTGGGGACTTTGACCTTCAAGGGCCTTGTACACATCCATGGAGGCGATCCTGTAATTGATGTAGTCGTCCCCCGGATCGTCCAGGGCGAAGAGGCTCGATGCATGGGTCGTCGATGTGCAAGTTTTCCCGCAATATTTCGGCCCTTCTATGGAAACAGCGCCGTATGCGTGGATCAGTTGATCTATCTCTCTGTCCACGATCCTGGGTATGTAGCCTTTCACCTTCATTTCATGTCCCTGAAGGTGTATAATCATTCAAAGTATTTAGTGAAATCTCCCAGCTGTACCTGGGAACTTTCACCGTTTTTACTTGGGAACTTTCACTAATCAGTGTCTGTCCATCTCTTCGTTCAGAAGGAAATCCGCCCTCGGGATGAGCTCCTCCGATCTGCGGACATTGCGGAATCTCACCTTGGGTATCATAGAAGAGAGGTTCTTGGCATCGTCGTACAGCACCTTCATGTCGGGGTTCTTGACCTTGTATTCCCCGTTCATCTGCCTTATGACCAATTGGGAGTCCATGACGAATTCCGCTTCGGTGCCTTTGAGGTCAAGCACCTTGGCAATTCCGGCGATGAGGCCCCTGTACTCAGCATAATTGTTGGTATGGATCCCAAGGAACTCTGCATGCTCGTGAAGCACTTCTCCATCCTCCACGACTACGATCGCATAGGCGGATTTGCCGGGATTGCCCCTGGAACCGCCGTCGGAGTATACGGTGATCATCGGTACACCAGTTCCCTGGAGACCCTGTTACTGTCGTCGACGAGGATCACCTTGGCATGGATAGGTGCATCGGTGAGTTCGAACCCCATGATGATGACCTTGTCGCCGACCTTAGAAAGATGTGCGGCAGCTCCGTTGAGTGCAATGATGCCGGATCCGCGCTTGCCGGGTATCACATAGGTCTCGAAACGGTTGCCGTTGTCGACATCGGCCACCAGGACCTTCTCCCCGGACCAGATTCCGGATCCCTCCATAAGGTCCTCGTCTATGGTGATACTTCCCTCGTAGTCGAGGCGGGTCTCGGTGACGGTGGCCCTGTGGATCTTGCTGCGGAGCATCCAACGCATGATTCGCTGATGTGTCGCATCGTTTATGACTGTATCGGTCTGGCTGAAGGACACTGAAATATCGATAGCGGAAGCTCACAGGATTGAACCGAAGAGAAGATGAGCGCCCTGGACGGAATTCGAATCCGTGTCGAAGCCTCGA
>CALAVG010000221.1 GCA_937892275.1 uncultured Methanomicrobiales archaeon
ATTCCATGGAGAAGGTGATCTCCCTGTCCTTGTCCATGAAGACATCGAAGATCACCTTCTCCATGGAATCGTCGCCCTGCAACCATTCGGAAACGGTATCCACCGCGATCTCCGCGGCCCTCCCGTTGGGGAAACGGAACACCCCCGTGGATATACAGCAGAACGCCACGCTCCTGATCCCGCTCGACCTGCACAGGTCGAGTACGTTGGTGTAGCATTGTGCCAGCAGTTGTTCGTGTTCCTCTGTGAGGCCGTACTCGACGATAGGGCCGACCACATGGATTACTTTCCTGCAAGGCAGGTTGTATGCATCGGTGATCATGGGGACCGAGGTGGGCTGTTCATAGTCGCCGCCGTACAATGACCTCAGTTCTGACATCTTCCGATGGCATTCCATCCTCATCTGCATCCCGGCGTAGGTGTGGATACAGTTGTCTATGCATACATGACAGGGCTGGAAACACCCGAGCATCCGGGAATTCGCCGCATTCACTATGGCATCACAGTCCAATGTGGTTATGTCCCCTTGCCACAGGGCGATCCTGTCCGCAGAAAGGATACTGCTCCCCAAGGACTCGTCCACCGTGGCGATCCGATCCGCATGACTGACCCCTCTTTCCGAATTCCTATCCTTGAGATAGCGATCCTGCAGTTCCAGGATATCGGACGGGATCGGAGAGGGACTCCTGACGTTCATGTACGAACGCAGGAGCATCCTCTCCCCCTCCACGGTGTTTGGAACCCCGGAGAAGGCCACTTGGGAATCCCCGATCATCGCATTCAGCAGGGGCTGCAGATATTGTTCGGAACTCATGATTCGGATTCCATCTTACGATACATCTCGCCCCATTCCTTCAGTGAATCCAGGACGGGGCTCAACGTCTTCCCCATGTCGGTCAGCGAGTACTCCACCCTGGGAGGAATCTCGGCGTATGCGACACGGTTCAGCAGCCCGTCCGATTCCATCTCACGGAGTTTCTGTGTCAGAACCTTCTGGGATACACCGTTGATAGCACCCAGGATTTCTCCGAATCTCTTGGTCCCTGCCATTAGTTCCCTCAGAATCAGAACCTTCCACTTGTCTCCAATCATGGACAGCGATACTTCGACCGGACAGAGGGGGAGTTCCTTCATTGTCTTTTCCTCGAACGGGCATATCAGTTCTTGAAAAAGAATCCTACGGTCATGTCCAGATAGTTGGCTCCGGAGTAGCCGGGGAACTCTTTCTCGACCTTTCCCTTGAACTCCGCTGCAGATGAGCAACCGGAGGCGATCTCCTTGAGCTTCTCCAGATACGCGATCTTGGTCTCGACATCCCCTCTGGTTTCCGGCACATAGTGGGATGACAGGAAGATCTCGGTACCCCTGTCGAGGTAGCCCCTG
>CALAVG010000222.1 GCA_937892275.1 uncultured Methanomicrobiales archaeon
CTTCATCTATGCTTGAATATCCTTTATAATGTTGATATATTCTTTGTACTACTATATTTAATTTATCATCAAATGTAAGTACAAAGTTTTCTTTTTCATATATATCGCTTATCTCTTCTTCTGTAATTACATAGCATGGTTTTGTTTCTCCTGCTACATATTTTAATCTTGCTAAATCATATTTTTTAATTATTTCTGTTAATGCCTCATATGCAAATTCTTTTTTATACATATATAATATTATTTCGAATTTATCTTGTGCAGTAAGAAGTGATGGTATGTCGAAAGGAATAGCTGATGATATGTTTGTTTCTGATACTCCATATTCTTTATATAGAATATCATAAATTAATTCTTTTACATATTTTTTATCATTAACATCTCCATACGTACAGCCTTTTAAAGCCTTTTTAAGTTCATATTTTTTGTTCTTTCTTCTTTTTAATTCTTCTTCTGAAAGACCAATATCATAAAGATTGATTTTTGTAATTTCATCAAGTCTTTTCTTTACAAATTTTATCATTTTCTCTAAAGTATATGTTTTATCATCTACTTCAACTTCTGATCTACGGAGGCAACATGGATTCAATCGTCAAAGCCCTGTACGACATCGCGGAGTCACGGCAAATCCTCGAAAACGAGCCCATGTCCCGGCGCACCACCTTCCGGGTGGGCGGGTCAGCGGACGTGCTGTTCCTGCCGGAGAGCGAGGAGAAGGAGTTCATGATCGCCCTCGCCAGATACGCTGTGGACAGAGACGTCTGATCAGGTATCGGATATACCGGTCTCCGTGATACGGTACAGCGCAGCCCTCCCTTCGGGGAGGCTCCTGTGCTTCATTATGACGGCGGCACGCCTGCCCTCCGTCCTCTTATCCAAACGGATTATGGTTTTGGCATTGTGATGCAACGCATGTCCTCCCAGGAACTCCACACCGCCTGTGTTGATGTTGGAATACACCTGGGACGTGAGCATTATCGCTATCTCATACTCACGTGCCATGTTCAGCAGCACCTCCGTCTGCCTGATGAAATCGTTCCTGACATAGCTGTCCTCATGGTTGAGACGGTAAAACATTGTAAGGGAATCTATGATCACGAGAGAGATCGTTCCCGTGGATGCCAACTTCTCGATCTTGTCGATGCGGTCTGACTGTTCGGAGAAGCTGTGAACCTCGAATACCAAAAGGTTCTTGATGGCGCCCTCACGGTCTTTGAATACCTGGCTGAGACGCTCCAACGAAAGACCCTCGGAATCGATGTAGGCGACCTTATCGCCGCTGATGGCGACGTTGCGCGCCAGCTGTAGGCACACGTTAGTCTTGCCGGCACCGGCCTCGCCATAGATCAGCGTAACGCTCCCCTTCTCTATGCCCCCTCCAAGGAGCATATCGAAGTTGGAACATCCCAAAGGTATCCTATCCACGGACCCTTATCAAATGCTGTAGATAAAAAGAGAATGGGGGCGGAGCCCCCTAATGAGTTTCATTCGTTCTTCTTGTCCTCAGAAGAGGATTCCTTGACGGACTTCACATCATCGATGCTGTAGTCGACGTTCTCCTGATACTGCTCTCCCTTCTTGACGTAGATAGGGATGGCCATAACAAGCATCACACCGGTTATGATCAGAGCGATGACAACGATGGCGACCACGATGATGATTATCACATTGATCGTGGCCTCGAGGATATCAGGGTTCGTGAGGGCCCATACCGCTACCGCGATCAGAGCGATGACTCCGACTGCGATGAGCAATATACCTAGGCCGGACTTACCTGTCCCCGCCTTCTTCAAATTCCTAGCTTCTGCCATTTGAATCACCTTCAACTGTTGTTCGACGGTAGGTAGGGGATTAGCGCGATGGCGAGATCCTGCAGCGTCATGGACTGTATGACGATCTTTCCAGGTCCGGTGAGGGTTGTGACGAACAGTCCCTCTCCTCCGAACAGCGATGTCTTGATTCCGCCTGCGGCCGCGATATCGTAGGATACCGATTCCTCCCAGGCGACCGCGTTGGCCGTCGAGACCTTGTACTGCTCACCGGCCTTGAGTTCAACGACATTCAGGTCACCGCATGCGGCGACGAATGCCATACCTTGTCCGGACAGCTTCTGGAGGATGAATCCCTCTCCGCCGAAGAATGCGGCACTGATCTTCTTCTGGAATGCCATGTCGAGTTTCACGGACGGCTCGGCACCGAGGTATCCGGTCTTCTGGACTATCCATGATCCCTTGCCGATGTCGAGATCGAGTATCTTTCCGGGGACCTTTCCTCCGAGACCTACGACTCCGACACCTCCCTGCGGCGTGTATTTCACCAGGAACAGCGAGGATCCGGACAGACTGCGCTTGAGTCCGGACATGAAACCGCCTTCCATGACGGCCTCCATCCTCATGTTCCCTGTCATGTATGCCATCGCCCCTGCGACGGAGTGTAACGTCTCGTTGGGGCCCAGCTCCACGTTCACAAACTGGAGATTGTCTCCTGTAATAGTGTACTTCATATATATCGAAAGAGAAATAGCCCTTCATTGAATTAATAATTGTGATAGGATGTCTTCTCCAGATATAACCCAAGGGGCAGAGGCCACGATATCGTTCTCAGAGTTCCTGGGCCGCAAGGCCCTGGTGAAGACCAGGCCTGCCAAATCCTACAGGCTCCCCGAAATAGATTCCCACATAAGAAGCGTCAGGACCCGCAACGAGGCCCACATTATGCGCGATGCCAGGGATGCCGGGGTCAGGACCCCTTGCATCTACGACATCGACCTCAAGGAGAGCTCCATCACGATGGAGTACATCGAAGGCAGATCGGTGAAGGCCGTTCTGGATGAATATCCAGAATCTGCGGATGAAATCTGCAGGAAGATCGGTCTCGCTGTTGCGAAACTCCATTCCGCCGGGATCTGCCACGGGGATCTCACCACATCCAACATGATCATTGAGAACGATGAGGTCTGCTTCATCGACTTCTCCATGGGATGCGCCAATGCGGAACTGGAGGATATCGGAGTTGATCTCAGACTCCTGGAGAGGGCGTTTAGTTCCGCACACGTCGGACTCGAATCCTCGTTCGAGGTCCTGATGAACACCTACTACGAGAACATCCAGAATGCTAAGCAGGTCAAGAGGAAGCTCACCGACATCAAGAACAGGGCAAGATACACATGAAGCTGAAGGTCATCACATCCAATCCGGGAAAGGTAGCCGAATACCAGAAAGCCTTCGACGAGCTCGGCATAGAGATGGAGCATTACAAGCTCCCCTATGACGAGATCCAGACCAGCGATCTCAGGGAGGTCGTGAACAAGGGGATGGACGAGATCATCGCCAAAGGTGTGAGGAACTTCATCGTGGACGATACCGGACTCTTCATAGATGCCCTCAAGGGATTCCCAGGAGTATGGTCCGCCTATGCGCAGAAGACCATCGGGAACAAGGGTATCCTGAAACTGATGGAGGGCGTGGAGGACCGCAGTGCGGAGTTCAGATGCTGCATCGGATGCGACATCGACGGGAAACGCATCGTCGTTGTTGGTGTTTGCCGCGGCTACATCACGGATTCCGAGAAGGGTACCGACGGCTTCGGATTCGACCCCATCTTTTCTCCCAATGGGAAGCTCACGTTCGCTGAGATGTCGGTTAACGAGAAGAACCTCATATCCCACCGCGGGAATGCCGTGAGGATGCTCATAGAACAGCTCAAGACAGACTGATCGAAATCGTCCTCCGGAAGGAGACCGTCCATCATATATGACAGACACACTCCTCGATTAAGATTTCAGCCCTATTCTGTCTTTCAACTATCAGTGCATCAAGATACCTGTCTGTAATCTTCTAGAGGTTTTTCACAATCGAAACAATCTCTCCTAAGAAGTCCGAATGGAATGATAAAAAGAGGTTGAAAGGGTTTGTTCGAGCGGTTCAGAACTGCATCACGATGATACAGACCGCGAGAGCCATAGCGAGGTACATCAGATATGTTCCTGCCATGGATTTGACCTCGAACAGTTCGGGGTGCAATCCGAGCTTTCCCGCGACCTTCTTGATTAAGAACATTCCAGCGAACGATATGATCGTGGCGACGATTGACATCACATAGAATCCGTTGGTCTCCAAAGGCTCCACCTTGATGAGGATTCCCGTGAAGATACCGACAACGATCGCCATACCCATGGCCAGGAAGAACACCTTTGATGAGTACGTCTCCTTGAGGATGAACTCTCTCTCGTTGAACTCCGTAGGCGTGAACTCGTACTCCTCGGGAGCCTCTTCGATTATGCGTCTCTTCTTTTTAGCCATCGCATCCGCATCCTTAGTTCTACTTTTAAAGGTTTTGCGAACCCGTACCGAATTTCTCTCTGGAGTACTTCAGGGCCTCGATGACGGGCAGGGGCTCTCCCAGAAGGAACGTCTCCAACGCCCCTCCTCCGGTACTGACGTACGAGAAACGGTCCGCCAGATCGAACTTCTCTGCCGCTCCGCCGGTGTGTCCTCCGCCTATGACGGACTGTCCTCCGCTGTCTACCATCGCTGTCATGAGAATGCGTGTACCGATGGCGAAATCGGGTTTCTCGATCATACCTGCCGGACCGGACATGAAGCTGGTCCTCGATGAGCTGATGACCTTGGCGAACTTCTCTGCGGATGCGTCTCCGATATCCAATGCTGGCTCTTCGGTGGGCATGTCCCCGATGTTGACCGATACGCGCTTGCCGTCCCTCTCCACAGCCACATCCACGGGTAGGAGGATCCTCTGTCCGTACTTGGACATGACGTCCTTGGCGGCCTGCAGGTTCTCGGGTGTGAGCTCCTCGGAAAGGATCTTGGAGCTTGCCTCACCGATGTCCACTCCCCTTGCGAGAAGGAAGGCGTTGCCGGCGAGTCCTGTGAGGATCACAGTATCGGCGGTGTTGTTGCCGAGAACACGGTCGATCATTATCGATACGTCCCCGAACTTGGCGCCTCCGAGGATGAAGACCGAAGGTCTGCGGGGCGTTTCGAAGATGGCCTTCAAAGCTGACATCTCCTTGGCCATGAGCCTTCCGGATGCGGAGGGCACCTTCGCCGAGAAACCGACGAGGGAGCACTGCGACCTGTGGGCTGCTCCGAACGCGTCGCAAACATAGTAATCTATGAGGGGAGCGAGCTTCTGTACGATCTCGCCCTCCGAATGCGTCATCATATCGCCCTTGGCAGTCTCACTATCGATCGCCCTGACGTTGCCCAGCAGGAGCGCCTGCCCGGGCTTGAGGTTCTTGATCGCTTCCATAGCGGCGTCACCAAGGACATCGTCCACATACTGGACGGGGGCGTTGAGATGCTTGGCGAGATGATCCGCATGCTGCTGGAGGTTGATGAAATCCCACTTGTCCTTCCTGCTCTGGTGGGCTAGAATTATTAGTTTGGCCTTCTTTCCCATCAGTTCCCTGATGGTGGGGACGACCCTCCTTATCCTTGAATCGTTGACGATCTGCAGGGTCTGCTTATCGAGGGGACAGTTTATGTCCACCCTCAGAAGGACCGTCTTGTCCTTGTATACGAAATCCTCGAGCGCGTTGAAGTCCTTGGACATGTCCGAACCTTCACTGAGATATTCCCATCGCCTTGTTGGTCTTGGCCTGGGATGCTGCCGCGTCCTGCTCCATCTTGCACATGGACCTGATACAGTCGATGTTCTCCGGGATCACATCGGATTCCTGGTGGACGGCCTGGTAGTAGTACAGCGTGTTGCCGACCACTTTCACTCCGTCCTCCCATACGACGATCTCGTACATGTCGGACCTGTCGCGTCCCAGTTCCCTGGCGAGCTCCATGATGTTGGCGGTGCTCTTGATACCGTCCTTGCTCTTGACCAGCCTTACGCGGGGTGCGCTCTTGAAGACGTCGAGCACATCCTGAGTGGTGATCTCCTGGTCCAGCTGGACGACAACGGTGTGAACGTGCATCAGGGTCGTGGATGCCTTCACAGCCATGGTGTTGATGTTGAGCCAGGGCATGATGCTCTGCACATCGGGTCCGTGGTGGGTAGGGAGTTTAACAGAAGGTTCCAATCCGTTGATGGGTCCGTTCTTTGCGTCCCCGGGATCCGCCGCACGTCTCACGATGGTGACGAAGGCGTTCTTGATCTTGTATTTCTTATCGAGCGGGTTCAGAGTCCTCAGAAGCCCTGTGGTGTTACATGATACCACGCGGGAGAGCTGTGCCCCCCATGACTCCGAATAGTTGGCGGTCGAGTTGAACGATATGCCTGTGAGTGCGTGGTCCTCTCCTCCCTGGAAGATGGCCTTCACGCCTGCAGCCTGGTATTTGGCCCTGTACTCCTCTCCGACGTTACCGGGGGTGCAGTCGACGATGATGTCGACGCTCTTCAGCAGATCGTCGATGGTTCCCTTGACCTCAATCCCTGCATCCTTGAATGCCTGGACGTTGTCGGCGGGGACATAGAGTCCATATCCCTTCTCTATCGCTGATTTGGCCTCGAAGGAAGGTCTTGTCTTAGTGACCCCCACGAGCTCCATGTCATCCTGTGCCGCGACAGCTGTCGCCACTCTCTTTCCGATAGTTCCAAAACCGTTGACTCCGACCCTGATCTTCGCCATGATAGTAACCTGTCAATGGCATGGCGCTTGTCCATAATAAACTATCCTTGGCACAAGCCTGCGTCATCGGTATGAGGTCAATGGAAGCGAACCTCCTAATGAGTTGACATAGCAACTTTATACGCCGTTACAAGTGCAGGTAATCAGAAATGTGATCTGCAATAAAGCAGGGACACATGGAAATGGAAGGCGATATAATGTCAGAAGATCCCATCGAGATCGTCAATCTCAGGAAGGAGTACGGCAAGTTCACGGCCGTCAACGATCTGAACCTGACGATCAAGAAGAACAGCTTCACCGGACTTCTGGGACCCAACGGGGCGGGGAAGAGCACCACGCTGAAGATCCTCACCCATCTCATCAACGCGACATCAGGGGAGGCGTACCTGAACGGCGTGGATGTCACCAAGAATCCCAAGAAGGCCCTGACCGACGTAGGAACGGTGATAGAGACACCCGAGTTCTATCCCTATCTGACCCCCAGGGAGACGTTCAGATACGTAGGCGAACTCATCGGCATGAAGAAGGAGCAGATCTCCGCAGAGACCGAGGACATCCTCGAGAGGGTCAAGATGACCTCCTGGGGGGACAAGAGACTCGGTACATTCTCCAAGGGTATGAGGCAGAGGATCGCACTTGGCCAGGCCCTGCTGAACGATCCCAGCATAATCATCCTAGACGAGCCCACATCCGGATTGGATCCGAGAGGTATGGCGGAGATAAGGGAGGTCCTAAAGAACCTCAGGAACCACTCCAACAACCTCACCATCGTGATGAGCTCCCACATCCTGCCGGAGGTCCAGGACCTGTGCGACAGGATAGCGTTCATCAACCACGGTACGCTCCTGAAGGACGATGACATATCCGTCTTCGAATCCAGCGAAGGCACAAGATGCCTCATAGCCAAGATCGACGGTCTCCCGACCGACGAGATGATAGAACAGATAGATTCGTTCGACTATGTCATCAGCGCGGAGCGCTTAGGTAACGACATAGCGATAACCATGGGCGCCGACACCAAACTGAGGTCCAGACTCTATAAGGACCTGAACGATATGGATATGATGATCTACGGACTGACCGAACAGGATGCCCTTGAAGAGACATACCTGGACCTCATAAAGGAGTCGAGATAAGATGGCCGCAGATTTCTCACAGATAATGGTAGTCACCAAGAACGAGATGATCAAATGCGTCCGCGGGAAGAAGTTCCTGGTCAGCCTGCTGATTGTCCTCCTGGTGTTCCTGCTGATAACCGCGCTCCAGTTCGTCACCAAGAACTGGGATAAGATGGACAACATCGCTACCCTCGTGGATGTCTACTTCGACACCTTGCCCGTGGTCATCACGCTGATCGTTGCGCTACTGTCGTCGATAGCCATAGTATCGGAGTTCGAGGAGAGGACGGCTCTGATCCTGTTCACCAGGCCCGTGAGGCGCACGTCCATCCTCCTGGGGAAGATCCTGTCCTGTACCATAATCGAGGCGGCGATCATCCTTGCCTACTACATCCTCGTCTGCATCATCGGAATCACGAAGATCGGGGAGATACCGTTCGAATTCATAACATCCTTCGGATTCGCGGTGCTCTACGCATTCGCGGCATCCGGAGTCGCATTCATCATCAGCTCGTTCTTCAGGAAGGGGAGCGTGTGCACCGTCATATCGATCCTCCTCCTGGTACTGGTCTTCCCCCTGGTGTCGACCATGACGGCGACCAACGACGGCGAGAACTGGTACATGATCGACCAGGCCGGTGACACCATCTATACATGCGTCCCGGAATACGTGGACAACTACAACGAGAGCCTCGTCCGTTTCGACGAGGTCGTCGACAATGCGGCAGAGATCCTGTCTGGATATGTCAACTCCACCACCACCGACATTAAAGGTCTGGATACGTTGGTCTTCGCCGAAGCGTTCCATGAATTAAGCAAGGAAATGCAACAGACCGTTGTAGCAGCTGTCCAGAAAACGGGTGCCGTCCCGGCGGATTATGAGGGCTACTTCACACAGGAATTCATGAATATCAGCGATTCGGAGAGGAAATCGCTGGTCGATCTGTATGCGTTCCTCAACATAGGTGCCGACAAGAACATCCCCGAGATGATCGTCATCCTCAGATTCATGACGAACATGTCCATCCTCAAGCCGATAGATTATCCCGACCTGGTGAAGAATGCCACAGTCCTGATCATCTGGGGACTCGTCTGCTACCTCATCGCATGGGCAAGGTTCATCAGAAGGGAGTTTTGATCTATCAATCAAACCATTTTCTAAACCATTTCCTTCTTATCTGGCACTATTCCGGTCAGGGCATTTCGGGCACTTTTATTTATATTTAAATTTTTAGAAAAATTTATATTAAGAATAAATAACCCATCCGGACCTGGTTTCTTGACAGTTTTATACACGTTCGACCATACCAGGACTCGTAAGAACGACCTGAGAGGTGAGAATCATGGATGAGGAACTAGTGGAATTGTCAGTACTGTCCGAGATAGTTCCGTCCAAAGAGGAGATGGAGAGATTGGATTCCATCGCAGGAAGACTCCTGGAGATCACAAGGTCGTATTTCGAGAAGAAAAGCATCGATGTTGATGTCAGACTCGCAGGGTCCTATGCAAAGGGCAGCTACCTCAAGGATCAGGACTTCGATCTTTTCATGATGTTCCCTATGAACACCCCGAAGAAGGAGATGATGGATCTCGGCCTCCAGGCAGGGAAGGACATCATCGGAGGGGAACTCATCTATTCGGAACACCCGTACACCACCGGATTCTTCGAAGGGATCGAGACGGATATGGTCCCTTGCTACAAGCTCCCGGACACATCCCACATAAGGACCGCCGTGGACCGCACCCCGTTCCACACGCTCTACATGAACTCCCATCTCACGTCGGATCAGAAGGATCAGGTCCGTCTGCTGAAGAAGTTCATGAAAGGCATTGGCGCATACGGCGCGGAACAGGATTCCAGAGGATTCTCCGGATACATGTGCGAGGTACTGGTGGTCAAGTACGGTACCTTCAAGGAGGTGCTCGAGGCCAGTATCCAATGGAAGGATGGCGAGACCATCGTCGTCGAAGAGGCTGGCCCCCACTTCAAATCCGCCCTGGTCGTATACGATCCGGTGGACAGGAACCGCAATGCGGCATCATCAGTCCACATCGATACGCTCCACCTGTTCCAAACAGCAGCCAGAGCTTATCTGGAGGATCCCAGAGAGGAGTTCTTCTTCCCCAGGCCCCGCGTACCGCTGGCCCCGGAGGAGTTGGAATGGATCTGCGCCAAGAGGAAGACCAAGCTGGTCTCCGTGTCGTTCGACAGGCCCGATGCCAACGAGGACAACCTCCAGGCACAGCTCTGGAGGACGCAGTACGCCATCGAAAAGAAGTTCGGGGAATTCGATTTCAAAGTGCTGAGAGCGGCCCATATGCTGGACGAATTCAGGCTCCGCGTCGTCTTCGAACTGGAGAACGACATCCTCTCCGAGACCGTCGAGCACAGGGGGCCTCCTGTAAGGGTCAAGGAGGCATCCGACAACTTCCTGGAGCACTGGAAGGACAACCCCTATGGTAACCCGTACCAGAACGATGGTTACTGGTATGTCATCTCCCCCCGCCCGTTACGTACGGCGAAGGAGTTCCTTCAGAAGGAGGTTTCGATCTCAGGCATCGGCAGGAGCCTGGACCCCAGCACGATGGAGATAAGGGATCACATCGAGGCCCTGTATTCCGAGGATACGGGACTTCTCACCGAGCTGCTCGATCCCAGGTACCCCTGGGAGAACTGATTCATCAATCGACTTCCAGAAGGATGTCCGTTACATCTATTGGATGATAGTGCCAGCAATCACAGAACCTTCCTCGTCGAGCTCATTTTAACGCGCGTGCGGGCGCTACATTTATACGCTTGCTTAACAGTTTAGGGAACATTATTCGGAGGATGAACTCATGGATAAGAGAATGAAAGTAACATTTGCTGTCGTTCTTGCCTTGGCTTTCGCTCTGTCTTTCGCAATCGTAAGCACAGACTCGAATAATGATGCTACGGACTCAAACGAAGTCATAGTCATCGACAAAGACAAGACAATCGCAGACGGCGAAACTTTTGAACTGAACGCAGATTATGAAATCAAATCGGGTGTCACAATCACATTCGAAACGGGATCGATACTCCATATCGATATCACTATCCCTTGGTCCATTAAGGGAGAGGCCGGAAGCGCCCTCATCTTCGAGGAAGGCGCTACGGTCCAGCTCACCGCGATGGGCTTCTTCGAGAGGGTAAACGTTCTCGACGACTACACCTCCGTCGCAATCGACGGAAAGATCTCATACGGATATTCTAGCGCCAATTCAAAACTCACAGCCTCAATTACCGTTGATAACGGAACCAAAGCTGTGGTCGACGGCATGACTTACAACTTCAAGGCGACCTCAGTCGCCGTCGCACCCGAGTTCAAGATGGTCGGTGGAAAACTCTCTGAGATCAAAGGCGACGTCAAGATCAAGTCCGACGGAGTTACACTCGCATTTGGCGAGATCGCGATCGGATCCATCGAAAAGATTGACATCTCCGTCTACGCCTCATATGCAGTAGGAGATTCCGATTACTCCGTCGCCCTCAAAGGAGACGCGGCACTCAAGGCCGCTATCCAGGGAATCGTCGTAGAGATATCCGAGAAGGTCGACATCACAGCCGGCCTCAAAGGAATCATCGAGGACATCGACTGGACCGACCTCAACTCACTCAAGGACGTCATCCCTTACATCAACGGATCCATGTCCGGCGACCTCAAGATCAACGCAGACGTCGAGTCCATTAAGATCGATGACGCTGAAGCACAGTACAGTGCTAACTTCAGCGAGAAGGAAGTCAAGATCACCTTCGGTCTCGACATCGAGACCATCTCCCTGAAATACGGAGGAGTCGAGGGATATATCAACAGCATCACCGTCAGCGATGAGCTCAAGGTGGAACTCGGTTCCTTCATGGAGCTTCTCTCCATGAGGAACATCATCGGATCCTACATCTTTGCGGCTGGATACGATGCAGAGATCGGAAAGGAAGCCATCGAGGAATTCATGACCGACTTCCTCACACCCGCATTCCCCGACGGAGACGACGTCGAAGAGTTAGTCGACGGAATCGTCGAACAGATCCCCGAAGAACAGATGTACATGGCCGGAATAACCTTCGCATACTCACTTTACTTCATCGAGACCGTGGACGGACTCGACTTCGCCAAGATATGCGTAGATTCATATAACAGCACAACCGAGACCGGAATCATCTCCAAACACCTCGAGTACATCGAGCTGGTCGCAAAACAGATTGCAAAGAGCATCACCGGAATCGACGATTACAAGACCACCACAGTAAACGGATTCGGCACATTCGCCATCGGGACGATCACCGTGGACGCCGACGACAAGGGCTACCACTTCGGCTTCGACGGGCTCGCATTCACTCTGACATTCGATGACGGAATCGAGGCGGAGGGTTCATTCGGATCAATACAGATTCAGGCCGATTCACAGAAAGTCTACGCTGACGTCGTCACACCTGCATTCGCAGCAGAGTGCTCCATCGATAATGACGGGCTCGAAGCAAAATTCACCATAGAGGGAGACCTCAAGTTCACTCTCCAGGACAAGTCCAACGATGCTCAGTACTACGACATGAGCTATGCATTCAACGGTATCAAGGTCAGCGAAGAGATCGAACTCGACCCGAAAGTGGCCAAGATCACAACCAGCGAATCCATCAAAAGTGCAAGCTTCGCTATCGATGATGTCGTCATCACCACTGGTTCGATGAGCGAGAATTCAAGCCTCGTTCTCGACAGCGGAAGCTTCCTGGATATATTCAGCATGAGGAACCTGGACAACCTCGTAGAGTTCATCCTCAACGACTACAACCCGGAGATGAGCGAGTCCTCCTTCAAGCTGTTCCTGATGGATGTGTACGCCACCGCTTACCCCAGCGAAGAGACCGAAGCTCTCATCGAAGGCATCATCGAAAACACCCCTGAAGAGATCATGCCTGCCATCGGATTCGAATGCCAGTTCATCTACTTCGTCTTCGAGAAGGAGGACCTCGTACTCCATACCGTCTGCGCGGACATCGCCAAGAACATCGAGGACCTGGACTCCCCCGAGGGAATGATTGAGTACATTAGTAAGGTAGCAGAGAAGATCTTCGAGGTCGAGACCGGAATCGAGGACTTCCAGATGCCCTCCGTCGCAGCTGAATACCACCAGGACATCGGCGAAATCACCGTCAAATACGATGATGAGACTCTGGTCTTCAACGGAGCATCCGCCAACTTCGAGCTCGAGGACGGCTCAATCACAGCCAACTACAGATTTAAGGGACTCGAATTCAGCTACTTGAACGACGACATGGATGTCCAGATCGTTCTCCCCACAGTCTATGTCATGATGAACGACTCCGACGGGCTCTATGGAGAATTGACCGTCAAAGGCGACTTCGTCTTCAGAAACGTTGACCCCCAGGACATATACAGCTCATACATCCTGTCCATCGACGACATCGACAGCGCCGAATCATTCGCAATTAGGGACGGAAAGCTCGAACTCACATCCGGATTCAGCTTCGGCACGGTCTACGGATACTACGGAGAGAAGGATACTGAAGATCTGGCATTCTTCACTATGGACGGTACAGACCTTGTCCTCACCGGAACCATCGACCTCGCGAGCCTAATCGAAGCTATCGCGACCGGAGACTACTCCAAAGTCATCGCTGACCTCGAGATCGATGGATCGATCGCCGGCATGATGTTCAGCCAGATGCTCGAATCTGATTCCAGCACAGATAGCTACAAAGCAGCTATCGACGAGTTCACCATTGATGTCAAAGCATCCAATGGGGAGGAGGGAATCGCTGTCAGCGGAACGATCACCCTCGACGGCGGATACTACAGCAATGATGATGTCTATGAGGCGATCGACGATACTGAGCTCAACATCTCCTTCGCAGAAGGAAAGGGAACCGTGGACTTGACCGGAGGATTTAACATAATTAGATTCGACATAGGCGAGGCCAACTACATGCTCACCACATCCGACCTCGAACTCAAGTGCGACATTGCACTCGATGAAGATAAACCCATCTCGATTAATCCCACTGCTGCATCCGCGCACGCATCAATCTGGAATGAAGGGATCACCACCGACCTCGGTAAGGTCACAATGACCGGAGATTATTCCAAGGGAGACTACCAGTTAGAGACCGACAAGGCAGAGGTATCTGGGACCTACACCGGAAAGAAGGATCTGAAATCCGTCAGCGGGTACGTCGACGGAATTGTCATTATACCTTCTAACGATTCCGAACTCATGATAAAGTACACAGATGCGAAGATCGAGTACACTATGAATGACGGTAAGAAGATGGTGACCACTCTGATCCCCAACGATACCACAAAGGTAGTCGACATCACCTGCGCCACCAGCGGTGACGGAGACGGAGTCATCTACGACCCCGCCCTTGTCATCCCCGATCTCGCGATATACGATATCTTCGAGTCTGCATACTACGACGAGTACAAGGTCAACTACATCTTCACCGGAGATGTGCCTCTCGTGATGGAAGAGATGGACCTGACGAAACTGGAAATGCACGGAAAGGTCTACTTCACCTATGGCCATCTGATCCTCAAGGACGGAAGCATTATCGACTTCAAGCTTAATGGAGCAGTAATGTGCTATGATTCCGATATCGACGGTGGAACCGGACTCAGTATCGCAGCCCTGCCCGGATACACGCTCTCCGGCGAATACAGCGGATTCACGGTCAACGAGAAGAACGTTGTCACCGACATAGACTTCGTCCTTGGAACCGCAATCTGTTCAACGCAGTCCGTGGGAAACAAATACACCGTGACCATCAACAACGAGAAGATTCCCGCGACCTTCGGAGAAGTGTTCATATACAGCTACACCGGCGGAGATGAGCCTCTCTGGTTCCTCGACGAAGACGGAAAAATGCGCGGTATCGTCAGTGAAGGAGCACTCCGTTACTGCTACGATGTGGTCGGAAACATCACCCTGACCCCTGAATTCGGAACCAAGGCAGCGACCGGACAGCCCGGATCCATCGTAAAAGTAGATGACGATGCATTCTTCGTGCAACCTGCGGATGAACCGTTCATTGTCCAGAACAAATCTGGAGTCGCATTCCTCATCGACGGAACCGCAGCAGACAGCTACTACAAGTACAGCGCCACCGAGACCAAGTACGACGGAATGAAGGCCTACGAGATCAAGGGAACCGACGCTGCATGGATATACGTGCCCATCAGCAATTACGACGCGTTGGTCTACCACATCATGAACGGTGTCGAAGTGCCCATGGCAACCGAGATCTACTACAATATGGATGCTGACCAATACTTTGCTTTATTCTATGCAAGTAGCTACTCCGTTTACGCCATCGATGAGTTCAACCACGATGGCGGAAGCAGCGACAGCAACGTCATGCTCTATGTCGTCATCGCCATAGTGGTCCTCGTCATCATCGCTATCGCAGCTGTAATGGCATCCAAGAAGAAGCAGAACGCCTGATAACCTTCAATGCCGCCCGGAAGGGCGGCCAAACCCTTTAAACAACCATTCTCCGAAGCGTTCGTTCAGAACCATACCTCGGCGACCCGATCCAAAAACCTTATTATATCGCCGACAAATCAGAGGGACCAATGGGCCTATGGGCTAGCTTGGTATACTTGTGGCTTTGGGAGCCATTGACCCCGGTTCAAATCCGGGTAGGCCCACTCATCTTGTAAGAAATCAGATGCTCTGGCGGATCACAATCGGTGATCCTCAGGACCTGTCACTATCTTTATGACAAGTATGCATCAAATACGTATCACGATATGATCATATTCCGATAGAATCCAAAATAAATATCGCAGTGCTGATTCGCTATCATGGAGGAGATCTTCGATTTCCAGCAATCGCTCCTGAGCACCCAATACCATGTCGGGATCGCGAAACAGATGCCGCGTGACGAGATGGAATCCACATTGAAGGAACTCTTCGACGAGATCGTGGAGACCTACAAGGATTTCCCCGGGATGCAATGCATCATCGCCAATATGGCCATGGGGGATATCAAATACATGGAGTCCGAAAATGCGGCGTATGGGGAATATATCTGGAACAAATGGACGGATGATGCCAGGATCCAGCCTTGGGATGTCCCTGCAGAATCATTGAGAAGAGCTTCCAAAATAGTCTACGGGAAAGAGGATGCCTTCGTATGGCGAAAACCGCAATGATCCCGTGAAAATGTTTGAAGGGGCCGAATGGCCCCTAATGGTTTTCACTCTTCGACATTGATGACGATCTTATCGACATACCTTACGTCGGAGGGGGCCTCACCCAGTTGATAATCGGTCGAGGTCGTCTCACCGTAATAGTATCCGCTGGTGGAGAAGGTCTTGTATTCCTTGCTGAACTCGGAATAACCACTGAGATCGGTTCCGAGGAGCCCCACAGCCATGTGTCCGCTCATCAGGATCAAAGCGGATTCGTACCCCATACCCTTGTATATGGCACTGGCCAGGATCGATGTATCCTCACAGTCTCCCATGTTGAGATACAGCGTCTCCACGGGGAAGTTCCAGTATTCGCTCTCGTTGTGGGAGTCCGAATCGTATTCGTACGGGATGGCCTGCGTGAAAGCAAGGATACATCCTGCGGTCTCGATATCAGTCCATCCGTATATCGTCTGCAGTCCCTTGAACTGCTCCACTAGGCTGAGGATATACTTGTCGACGACAACGAATTGGGAACCATGATTCTGGCGGTCCTTGGAATCGTCACACCTCTCCGATACGGGCAGCTTGTCCATGTATCCGATATAATCGCGGTACCTGATGTCCAATGAGATATCCGATATGGTTAGATCGCCGTAATCGAACTTATAATCAATACTGAGGTCACCGTCTACGAACAGAATCCTGTAACCGTTGTATTCCTTCCCATCCGCTGTGGTGCCCTCGATGGTCATGCGGTAATCTCCGGGTACATCGAACACGTAAGTGGGTGCGGCACCTTCGACCGTCACCGTCTCCCCGACATCCCCGGTGTTCCTGTAGAACGGTGTAATCTCCCACTTGGCAGATGTCAGTTCGGTCCCTGCTGTCAGTGTGACCTCTGTACCGGATTCGTATGTACTATCAACGCCTTCGTTCAGTGCGTAGAGGACCTTGTCACTAGTTATGTTGAATCTGTAAGTGCGTTCCTTGGAAACGGGTTCGGCCGCAGAGACATCGAAATCATACCAGCCGTAGAAATCATCACCTGTGGCGGTGAGAGTGACCTCCTCTCCGATCTGATACTTGCCTTCTCCGAATACGGTTATGTTCTCATCGGCATAGACCTTGACATTGAAATCTATCTTAACATCTACCTTGTCGGTTGTTTTGTAATACAGCTTGGAGGTTATGACAACCTTCTGTATTCCGACACCGGATACGGATTCGGCCTCCACATAGTATGCGATCCCGTCATCAACACCTATCCACTGATCCTCCGTGTGACCAATGACCTCGTTGGTGAGCCTTATATGACGGCATTCCTGCTGCCCATAATACTTGGTCTTGATGATCTCGATACCAATCTCCGTCTCGGTGTAATCGCTGTCCATACCCCATTCGTTCGACTCCCCCGTTATGGTCTGCGTTTGCCATCCAATCCTATAGGTACGTTCATATGCGTAGTTGATGAACCAGTAATCAGTATCCTCATTCATATACAGCAACGTGTTCTGAGCTGTTCCCGTATATGTCGCGGTGTATGTGAAAGTAGATTCCGTCCCTTCGGTCTCGAAGATCGTCCTCTCACCTACATGATCCCTCCAATCATCCTCTCCGCCGCCTCCGTTGAATACGCCTGTGGCGAAAGCCGCTCCGACGCATGCTCCGATGACGACGGCGACCATGAGTACTGCCACCGTTGTTCTTCCCATTCTATCTCACCTTCTCGGCGTGAACATTGCTGACACGCTTCTCTGTCCCGCGTAATGATTGAATGGATTTTAAGGGTGACTTTTCAATCTCCGGAAGGGTGATGGTTTAGCTGCTATTGATTAAGGTACTACCTTTATATTCTCCGAGAGCATACGGATTTCTGGATGGGATAGCATGAGTGTAAACTCAAACTACAGCAGCGTAAGCTCTCAAGGCTTTTTCGGCAAAATGAAGTCGAACAGACCTGCACCTATGCAGGAGTCCAAGCCAAAGAGGACATTCACCAATGCGGAATACTCGAATGGTATCCGTCAGGTGAGCAAGAGCGGTTATGAAGTGTACAATGTGGAAGACTCCGGAGAGATTTTCATCGCGAAGGCTCCCGAGAGCGCATTCTTGAACGACGGAGAGGACCTCATCGTCAAGGCGGAGTCCGGCAAGATGGTCGGACTGTACAGGCCCAAGACGGAAGTCAAGATCGAGACCGTGGAACCCAAGAAGAACAGCGTTCCGGTCAACATGATGTTCCTCAGCGTCAAGCGCGGATCCGACCTCCAGGTCGACGCGTTCACAGGGACATACAACAACGGCGTCCTGAAGAAGGCCGCCAAGGAAACCCAGTGAATCATCACATTAAACATACCTGGCGATATCGAGGCATCTCCCCCTTGCAGCATAGATATGGCCGGGTTTTTACCATATTCTGGTTTCAGCCTGACTCTTCTTCATAAAATTATTAATCCCACATTACTAGTAAAGATAGACAGCAAGGTGCGATCGATGCAGCTCTATCACGAAGAAGACGTAGACATGCACATCCTCGATGGGAAGAGGATAGCCGTTCTGGGGTACGGTTCCCAGGGAAGGGCACAGGCCCTCTGTTTCCGGGATTCCGGACTGGACGTCGTTGTCGGTGTGAGAAGGAACGGAGCCTCCTGGGAGAAGGTCAAGGAGGACGGTCTGAAGGTATGCGAGTTCGCTAATGCGGTCAAGGATGCGGACATCGTCATGATGCTCCTTCCGGACGAGATACAGCCCAAGGTCTACTACGACTTCGTGGAGAAGAACATGAAGAGGGGAGCGGCATTGGAATTCGCCCATGGATTCGCTATAACATACGGCACCATCGTCCCCAGGGACGACATCGACGTCATCATGATGGCCCCCAAGGGTCCCGGGAACGGTGTAAGGAAGATGTTCCTGGAGGGATACGGGGTGCCAGCGCTGGTTAGCGTGCACCAGGATGTCTCTGGACATGCCAGGGAGACCGTCTTCGCTCTGGCAAAGGCCATAGGCGCCACCCACCCCGGAGCGTTCGAACAGTCGTTCAGGAACGAGGCCTTCACCGACCTGTTCGGAGAACAGGCGGTACTCTGTGGAGGACTCACAGAGCTCATCAGGATGGGATTCGATACGCTCGTCGAGGGAGGATACCCCCCGGAGATGGCATACATAGAGACGCTCCACGAGACCAAGCTGATCACCGACATGATCAACAAGGGCGGATTCAGCATGATGTGGGGGGAGGTCTCGAACACCGCCGAGTTCGGCGGACTCACAAGAGGTCCCAGGATCCTCAACGAACAGTCAAGGGAGGCCATGAGACAGATCCTGAAGGAGATTGAGGACGGTACCTTCAAGAACGAATGGACCGCCGACTGGGATGACGACCTCGCCAGACTGAAGAGCATGGAAGAAGCTCAGAAGAAACTCCAGGTCGAGACCGTCGGTAAAGAGGTACGCAGCCTCTTCCAGAAGAGGGATTGATACCATGAGCAGACTGATCATCAGGGCAAGGAACGAGAACTTCGAAGCGGAACTTGACGACTCCGATATCTCCAACGCTATCTGGCTCGAGTGCCCTCACAAACTTGACATCAACATGCTTGGCTCTATGATCTACTGCGAGCTCCCTCTGAAGGTATTGCTTCCCAAGGAGAACCGCACTCAGGACATGGAGGTCGGCGACATTGCATACTGGCCCGGACCAGGTGCGTTCTGCATATTCTTCGGACCTACTCCTCTGAGCGGAGAGGACGGCAAGCCTGTAGCGCCCTATCCGATGATAAAGATCGGAAAGGTCCTGGGAGACTGCTCCGGACTGTCAGAGGCCGGGGACAGACAGAGATTGACCCTGGACCAATCCTTCTAATCAGACGATCGTGAACGAATGGTCGAAATCAGTCAGGATCTCGCATCCGTTCTCGGTCACCAGGATTGTATCCTCGATCCTTATTCCTCCGACCCCGGAGATGTAGATACCGGGTTCGGCGGACACTATGTTACCGGCATGGAGGACCTGATCCGATCTCGGGGACACCGATATGGCCTGGTGGACATCCATCCCGATACCGTGACCGAATGAATGTATGAATGTGCCTTTGAATTCTGAATCGTCGATGATCTTCCTTGCAGCCAGATCGGCAGCGTTGGCGTTGGCACCGTCGTGATATTCCGCGATACCGGCTAGCTGTGCCTCCCTGACGACCTCGTATGCCCTCTCGAGTATCTCCGGGGGCTTTCCAAGGAACAGAGTCCTGGTCATGTCGGAGCAGTACCTGTCATACTTGGTCCCGAAATCGAACAGCGCCGTGTCACCCTTCTTGAGCCTGTAGTCGCAAGGCATGTGGTGCGGCTGTGCCGAATAAGGTCCGAATGCTGCGATAGTATCGAAGGCATTCCCTGATCCTCCGAGCTCGCGCATCCTGTTGTCCATCCTGGCGGCGACCTCCTTCTCGGAGACTCCCTCGGACAGATAATCGGGCAGTTCCTTGGCCACGGTTGATGATATCTTGCAGGCCTTCTTGGTGGCCTCTATCTCCTTCACATCCTTGACGGACACCGTATTGTCGATCGCCTTACCGGCATCGACAACCTCGATTCCCTCCACGATCCTCTTAACATAGGAGACCATGGCATGGGTGCTGGAATGGGTGTTGAATCCTACCTTCTTGCAGCCTTTGAGGGCATCCTTGAGGAAGTTCTCCCTCTCCTTGGCATCGTGGTAGACGCAGATGTTACCGACACCTTCCCTGGCGGATTCCTCCTCGAGGGGGTTGACTATGACATCCAAAGAACCGTCACAGCGCACGACGGCGAAACAGCTCTCGAACACTCCTCCGGGCTGTTCGCAAAGATACCAGAATGTTGAATCGAGGAAGGGTTCCCCGTCGTTCATTATGACGACGGCATCCATGCCTTCGGCATTCTCGATGAGCCTCTCGGCCCTTGTCTTCTGCATAGGGATCAGATCCCTATCCACTGGTTCTTCACGATCCTCTGGAGCGCGGAAATGGCAGAGTATACGTACAGGCTGGACGTCCTCGGGTTGACCTCCAGAGGGACGTTGCATGTGCGGGTGGTCATCTCTCCGAAATCCCCTTTGATCTTGAGCTCGTGAGAGTTGACCTTGATGTGGGGGTCCGCGGATATGGTGACCTTGGTCTTGTCGAATCCGATTCCCATGATACTGACGATAGCTGCGACGTTCACCAGTCTGGGGAAGAGCTGTACAGCCTCCCTGGCGGTACCGGAGAACAGTTCGGTCTTCCCCTTTAGGGCATCGACATCGATCCCCAGCTTCTTCACGTGTTCGTTGTCCACGAAGTTGAGGGGAGGCATGATGGTGTGGAGCTCCACATCGATGAGATTTCCGACCGTGGATGAACTGAGACCATCCGTTCCACAGATTGCACCTGAAGGGATGTACACCTTGGCCTCGCACTGGGCGGCCTTATCGATGACACTCTGTCTGAAATCGTCGTCCACAAGCGCCCCTACAGACATGACCATTATGTCGACGCCTCTCGCGACGACCTTGGGGATGATATCCTTGGCTGCCTGCTGTGTGGCACATTCGATCACCAGATCACAATGATAGAGCTCCTCGTCGATATTATCGATGATCTCGCCCTTGTTAATCTCATCATTGATCTTCTCGGCACGTTTCCTATCCTCGTCAAGGAGGTAGATCCTCTTGACTTCCATCATATTATCCGCGGCCAATGCGAGCTGTGTGCCCCTCGAACCGCAGCCTACGATCGTAATGCGCATGGGAACCCCTACAGGCTTTTCAGTTAAAATAGGAATCCCTAAAAAGCGTAGATAAATGACCTCTGATTTGTCAATCCAGCAGTTACGGATGCCCCATCTGGGAATCGTGAAGGACAAAGGCACACAGAATCATATCCTCGAACGCTCCATCGAATGTGTTTTATCTGTTAGTTCGATGTTCAATTGTTTCGTCAGACGACCTGACGAGGAGTTGGTCGATTATGGAGCGCAAAGATATCTTCCCAGTTCTCACTGCGGTACTCGTTATCGCGTTGGTCCTTTTCGGGGAGATCATCGTATCGACCGATTCCCATGACGATTTCTCGACATCCGTCGCAGCGGACGGGGATGATGTCCAGATCACCATCGAATCCCGCAGGCCCCTCGTCTATACGGCGGTCTCGCTAATCGATTCACTGGATACACCGAAAACAGTTTCAGTATTCTACGATAAGAACTACATGTCCGCTGCCGAGAGCGGTGTAGCCTCCACAGGAGGAAGAGCGCTCGATGAGAACTATTACGTCGAACAGATCGACGCCACCCTGAAGGTCCGCGGCATAGATTATTCCAAGATCGTCGATGCCAAAGGTCTGGCAGAGGTCATGTCCAAGGACGGTAAGGACAATGCCATAATTGTCATATCGGGATCCCTCCCGGATACGGTCTACGATGGCACATCTGACTCGCTCGTCCTGGATTGGATCGGGTCCGGAGGAAGGCTCTATTGGATAGGAGGTGTCCTCGGAAAGTACATCTCCCATACTGATTCCCTCGAGACGGTGGAATTCGGGACCTCGCTTTTCCTGGGTTCCGAATGCATTGATGACACCCAAAGCAGAGGTTACAACCTCATAGACAACGGGTTCCGCGATGCATTCTACGTTCAAAGCAACCTGACCACGTTCGGGGTGGACACATCCAAGCTTCCGGACGATGTCGATTACCTTTCACTCGGATTCACGGACGGCGACCACTCTAGCATCACCGTGGTAGGATCCGGAGAAGGACTGATATGTGTGATCGGCGGGGAATACACGATCCGCCAACGCATGGATCTGGCACAGATGGTCGCCTCCGGGATCGGACCGGATACCGCGATCGTAGACACAGCGGTAGGGTCCGTTTCAGGGACCGAGATAATTTCCCTCCAGAAAGGGGATCACGTATACGTCACGATAGGCGGATATTTCCCTGTCTATGCGGAAGGACACGAGGTGACGGAATGACATTCTTCAGCGATACCCGCATGATGTGCAAGGGGATGCTGATCGTCGTCGCGGTCGGCCTTATCGCAAGGGCGGCCCTCGGATACCTTCTGGAATTCAACAACGATGTTACGGCCTGGACAATGACCATCGGCAACTTCGAGGCTGGTGCAGGACTCTACGAGATGGCAGGATACTACTATCCGCCGGTCTGGGGATACATCCTCGGTGTATTCTCAGAATTCCTAGCACTCACAGGGGTCGACGCATGGGGCGACATCTTCCCTCAGCTTCTGTTCACGGAGGATTGGGAGGATGCCACACTTTCCACGCCCGCCTTCAACATGGCCCTCACCGTGATGCTCACAATCTCCGATCTCATCGTATCATTCCTGATCTATTGGCTCATCAAACGCCAGACCGGGGATATGGTGAAAGCAAAGATCGGATTCGCACTCTTCTTCATCGGTATCAACGTCATATTCGTCTGCGGATGCTGGGGACAGTTCGATTCCATATCCGCTCTCATGGCGCTGCTGTGCGTCTGCCTGCTGCTATCGAACAAGGATTTCCTAGCAGGTATGATGTTCACCCTGGCGACGCTCCTGAAACTTTTCCCGGGTTTCCTCATCTTCATCCTTGTAGCTTACGTAGTGGTCAAGAGGGATGATTGGAGAACGGGCGTGGTCAAGGCCGGAGTAGGTGCAGCCCTGATGCTTGCCGTTCTCATGGTACCTCCCATCATGGACGGAACGGTCATGGACAGCGTCGCATTCCTTACGGCACGTGCAGAGGGTGCAAACGAAGGCATCGCCGCTGCGGCATTGAAGTACAGTTCCCTTCTTATCTATCCGCTGATCCTGATCCTGGAGATACTGATAGCATACAAGCTCATCAAGAACCACGGCGACGAGGGCATCGATTCCAGGTTCATATGGTTCGTATTCCTGGCGGCCCTGGTCCTGTTCATCTATCCAAGTACACCCCAGTACCTGATCCTGCTGATGCCGTTCGTGATAGTTGCGGCCATGATCTACGAGAACAGACTGATTAAGCCTACCCTGTTGCTCATGGTGGGTTCGACGATATTCATGCTCCCGTCCCTGCCTATGCTGCTCGGAACGGTGACATTCTACGACGGATTCATGTCGTTCGACCAGTGGATGTCCCTTTACGACCTGTTCTACAGCGGATCGATCGGCCTTACTTACATCATTGCCGGGATCGGTGCGACCATACAGTACGCCGCATGGCTGTGGATTGGCATCATCGCACTGGATCATATGGGCATAGATCTGAAAAAGAGGATCCTAGGCAGAATTCACCCGGAAGCAGGAACGGACTGATCAGCACCTGCCTTCCCATTCGGCCATGAACTCGTCCAAATACCCGACCATGTAATCATGCCTGGCCTGCGCCATGTCCTTGGCAGTATGAGTGTTCATCATATCCTTCAGGAGCAGAAGCTTCTCGTAGAAGTGGTTCACGGATGTGCCCTGATTGGCGAAGTATTCCTTCTCGGACATACCCTCCTTCGGACCCTCTCCGGGGATGTGCATAGCACGTCCCTTGCTGCCACCGTAGGCGAATGCCCTGGCGATGCCAATCGCTCCGATGGCATCCATACGGTCGGCGTCCTGGACTATCTTGCCTTCCAGCGTCGAAGGGGTCACTGAGTCCTTACCCTTGAAGGATACCTGGGAGATGATCTCGTAGATGAGGTCCTGGTCCTTTACAGGTATGTGCTCGGAGTCCATAAACCTCCTGGCGTTCGCGAAACCGTTGTCCCCGAAGAGCTTGCGGTCATCGACATCGTGCAGCAGAGCGGCAAGACGGACTATGTCCATATCCCCGCCCTCCTTGGAGCATATCGTGCGTGCCAGGTCGTGGACCCTGATTGTATGGTACAGATCGTGTCCGCTGCTGTCACCCTCGAATACCCCCTTCGCGAACTCCTTCGCCCTGTCGAAGACCGATTCATCCATTGAGATCGTACGTGGATGGACAGCGATGGATAAAAGAACGATGACACTCTTCCTCCGTTCATGGAAAGATACACCCTCATCGACCATACCGCCGATATGATGGTCAGAGCGAGCGGATCAACATTGGAGGAATGCTTCGCCAATGCCGCCTTTGCGCTATTCGACCAGACTGTGGACCTTTCCAACATCGGTACCTCCGAGGAGACGGATATCCGTGTCACCGGGATCGATGACGAGGATAGACTCTATTCATTCCTGTCCGAGATGCTGTTCATTGAGGATGCCGACAACCTGATCCTCAAGGAGTTCGAGGTGAGCTTCGATGGCGATGATGTGATATGCCATGCCAAAGGGGAGACCCTCGACAGGAACAAGCACAGGATAAGATCCGAGATCAAGGCAGTCACATACCACATGATGGAAATCGACAGGGAGACCCCGTCGGTGACCGTCCTCTTCGATGTCTGAGAAAACGTCCAATGCCTTTTATCGGACGATACCATTGTACTCCCCGATGCTCAGACTTGGTTGGTTCTCCACAGGCAGGGGTCCAGGATCCCGCAATCTTCTGAAGGCCGTTATGGATCAAAAGGAGAAAGGTGCTCTCGATATCGAGATCGCCTTCGTGTTCTGCAACTGGGACAACGACGAGGAGGACAATCCCAAGAGGGAGCAGAGGCAGATGTTCTTCGATATGGTCAAAGGTTATGGCATACCGTTGGTCACCGCCTCGTGGAAGAAGTTCAGACCGGACCTCTGGGAGAAGGACCAGAGGGAATGGCGCGACGAGTACGGGAAGGTCCTCAGGGAACTCACCGGAAAGTACGATTTCGATCTCGGCATACTTGCCGGATACATGCTCTGGATGGACGATGAGACCTGCAGGCAGTACGACATGCTGAACCTGCATCCCGCACTCCCCACCGGACCGAAAGGCACATGGCAGGAGGTCATCTGGCAGCTCATATCGGAGGATGCTGACCACCAGGGCATAATGATGCACATATGCACGGAGGAATGGGACAGGGGCGCCGCCCTCACATACTGCGGATTCCCCATACGCGGAGGCAAGTATGACAAGCTCTGGGCCGACATGAACGCCAAACTGAAGACCAAATCCCTGGATCAGATCAAACAGGAGGAGGGACAGGAAGAGCCTCTATTCAAGACAATCAGAGAGGATGGTGCGAAGCGCGAGCTGCCCCTCATTGTCGCCACGATCCGCGCATTCGCGGAGGGAAAGGTGGAGATAAAGGGCAAGTGCCTCTACTCCGACGGAAAGAAGCTTGATGCGCCTTACGACCTGTCCGTACAGGTGGATTCCTCGCTGGAGGGATGAGATGCCGGACGAATTCGATCCGACGGTCGATCTCGGACTACCTCCGGACAAGTACATAATCTGCACATGCTGGGGATTCCTGACCAGGAACAACGACATCAGGGATCTCTGCAGCGATTTCATAGAGAACGGGAAGCATTTCTTCGACGTCCTCGACAGATACGACAGGCTCACATCATACGTCCTCAACAGGGAGGATGCCACTGCGGGAAGCTACTACAAATGGTGCGTACCGTTCCTCAAGGCGTGCGGTGCCACCGACCATCTGATCTACGAGAAGAGCAAGAAGAACCTTCAGATGATGCCCAACGCGAGCAGGACCATGAGATACATCTCCAACATGATGCCCTCGCACATCACCACATCGGTCTTCGAACACGGCATGATGGAGATACTCGACAGGCTGAACATCCCTCTGTGCCAGATAGCCGACACCAAGCTCATCATAGACCAGTCGATGATGGGAAGGGCAGAAGCACGCAGGCTAAGGGACCTGGCCACTGAGATAGCAGCGCTCCGCATCCCAGATACGTTCTATGAACTGAACGTCCCCACCGAACTCATGGACGAGGATGTCACTATCATAAGGACATTGGATTCGGTGTTCCCGGGAAAGATCTCCAGCCTCGGAGCGATGGGTCTGATGGAATCCGCCGATCCTATGACCTCCCACAAGAAGGCATACCGCATGCTGGACATCAGGAGGCTCACAGCCATCGATCTTGATTCAACGATGTACATCGGAAGCGCTTCCACGGACTTCCAGCCTCTGGATCTGGTTCGTGACGCCAACGGTCTCGCCATATCGTTCAACGGAGAAGAGTTCACAGTAAGGGGCAGCAACGTTGCAGTACTATCAGAGGACACCACCGTCGCATCGGTGTTCGCTAGCGTCTTCTTCGACAAAGGTACCACGAACGCCACGCTCATGGCTGAGAACTGGAGCAGAGAGTATCTCAGGAAGATGGACTTCCCGGACCTGGCACTACTGGAGGCATTCCTCAGAGAGAATCCTGATAAGCTTCCCGAAGTGCACCTCGTGACCGAGAAGAACGTCGACGAGCTGTCGAAGAGGAGCGACGCATTCCGCAGGACCGTCGTCTGCTGATCATTGATCGCTTCCGGGATAGTTCTTGGTACCGTGATAGCGGATGAGCTGCAGCTTTCTGAACGCGGATGAAGGGAGATGCATGCCGAAACGGGTCAAACTAGCCATCGCCATGATGGCCTTCGTAGGTATCTGTTTCTCCTTCCCGGTGATGATGTTCCTGTGCTTCACGATGTCGTCAAGGAATCCGTCCAGATCGGTCGCCTCCGATACCGTGAGGACATGGCCTACCTCATGCAGAAGATGCCCGTCGGTACCGCCGGTGAAGCCTATGCCGTAATCCTTTGCATGCTCCCAGGCCTTCTTGTTCTCGCTGCGGAACATTCCGCTGCAGATCACTTCGTAGGCATCCAGTCTCTTCGCCACCTCAACATCCAGGATACCGTGGTCGATCGCCTTCTGGACACCCTTCACGGATGCAAGATATCCGAGGGGATGCGCTCCGGAAACGACGCAGTTGACATCCTCGAGGGAATCCAAGATCCATTCCGTTCCCTTGTCTATGGCCAACCAGGGGCTGGGCGAGATGTACGGCTTGACATTCTTCGTCCAATACTCTGTCATCTCGTCGAAACTGTAGAAATACACGAGAATATGCGGACCGTCCCAGGAACTGATCTCGATACCTGGGACCAGAAATCTGCCGTAATCCCTGTTCAGATCCCTTGCCTTGAGCGAACCGCTGATGAGGTTGTGATCGGTTATCGCCAGACCGACATCTCTCTTCTTCGCGAGCGAGAGAGCATCTTTAACAGATGTGAACGAATCTGAACAATTGGTGTGGAAGTGCATATCAGCACACAACAGATTGGAGTCCCTGATCCAATCCATGTCCGGTTTCCCGAACCTCACCCTGCTGTCCTCTGAGACCTGCATGGCCCTACATGCATGGTCTGTGTATTTGCTTTTACCGAGATGTGCAGGCCATAAGGGTCGGAGTTGGTTAACGACCTAGCTACGGTTATATAATCTCCAGGCGATTTCATATTATGGCCATTGATTTAATTCCATTGGTGGAACTTTTCATCATTATTTCTGATATCGTGTTCCTACTGGTGTTACTCTATACAGAAAAGAAGAACCCGTCGAAGATAGTCGTATGGGCGCTTGTTTTCCTGATACTGCCATTCGTCGGTTTCATACTGTACATCTTCATCGGACAGACAGTGTACTCCGATCATGCATTCAGGATCAAGAGTCTGAACGACGAGAAGACGAAGGAACTGGTGGAATATGACAAGGGAGTCGCCGACAAGGAGGAGATTCCCGAGTACCGCCAGCTCGCCAGGACGATGCAGAACTTCGGAAGCATCGGGTACACGACGAACAACACAGTGCGTCTCTTCACCCTCGGTGACGACAAGTTCGATGCACTCTATTCGGATCTCAGGGCAGCGAAGAGATACATCTACCTGGAGTACTACATCATCAGGAACGATGAACTCGGTAACGAACTGATGAACATCCTCACCGAGAAGGTGAAGGAGGGCGTCGAGGTCAAGCTGCTCACCGATTACTTCGGATGGGGTAAAGGACCTCAGAAGTCCATCAAGGCCTTCAAGGCCGCAGGAGGACAGTTCGCACTGTTCCACAGTGTCGTCGCACTTGCACTCAGTCCCAAGAAGAACAACCGTAACCACAGGAAGCTCGCTGTCATCGACGGAGAGATTGGTTACTGCGGAGGGTTCAACATCGGTGACGAGTACCTCGGAAAGGGCCCCCTCGGATTCTGGAGGGACACCGCCGTACGTATTGTCGGACCAGCCGTCCCCGCCATCCATCTCCGGTTCGAAATGGATTGGGAATACGCCCACGGAACGCCGGCACAGAACCTGGCCGACCTGTACAAGGACGTCAAGTTCGATACGAGCGGTGATGCGAAGACGATCGTCGTCTCCGGAGGTCCGGATGTGGCCGAATTCAACCCCGTGAGGATGCAGTACCTTACGATGATCAACAACGCCAAGAAATCCGTGTACATCCACTCACCGTACTTCATACCCGACAACTCCCTCAAGGATGCGCTTTCCCTTGCGGCTGCCAGAGGTGTGGACGTCAAGGTTATCATACCCGACAAACCGGATCACCTGTTCGTGTTCTGGAACAACATCAGCTCCGCCTACGACGTCATGCGCAACGGAGTGAAGGTGTACATGTACAACCGCGGATTCGTCCACTCGAAGACCATGGTCGTAGACGGCGAATACTGTTCTATCGGATCTGCGAACTTCGATGATCGTTCACTGGTCCTCAACTTCGAGACGAACCTCCTGGTGATGTCCAAACAGCTGGGCGAGGAAATGAACGCTGCTTACGAGGAGGATCTGAAGTACTGTACCGAATACACGACGGAGAAGTTCGAGCACCTGACGTTCTTCCAGTCCATCAGACTCGTGATCTCCAGGTTGTTCGTGAACCTTACCTGATTAAAGAGAACATATTATAGCGGTCGCGTCATAGGCGCGGCCGGACCCTTTCTTCTGATACTTGACGCCCTGAACTCATCACTAAGTCCAGTAGCGTCAACGACAAAGAGTTCGACCTCTGGATTCCACATCCTCTTATGATCAGGTGGTAGCTTTGTTTATACTAATGATGTCGTGAATCTTCATTCGAAATGAAGATGAACCGGTTGACAATCGGAAAAAAGATTGGTTTATCCAAACAACATCTTCTTCTCGTCGTTGCAGTGATGGCAATAGTGCCTTTCGCAGCCATCGCCGGCGTATCTGGATAAGGAAAACACTGCCCCATCAAAGTGCCCCGAGTTCGGCTGCGCCGAACTTGGGAAAGCAGCCCTTCGGGCTGATTGACGATAGGGATATCACAGCGTTAGAATG
>CALAVG010000223.1 GCA_937892275.1 uncultured Methanomicrobiales archaeon
GCTGCCTCGACGACGGCAAGGGGCTTGTGCTTGAGCGCGAGATGAGCGTAAAGGGCGGCGTGCTGATACCCGTGCCGTCGTTCCGCTGCCGCATATATCAGGTGGACTTCGCCGGCGCGACTGACGTGTCTGGGATGATGGCCCTGAACGGAGCGGAGTTCCGTCCTGTGTCGAAGACGCCGGTCTTCGACCAGAACACCGGCTTCGCCATGTACGAGGGGATGTGCCTCGGGCCGCTCTTGGCGGACGGCTCGCGGAGCCTGCTGATGATCTCTGACGCCGGTGCCGGCGCCATGGCACGCCTGTACGCACTGAAGGTCTCCTCCCCGCCGTCGCCACAAATGTGATATAATTTCCATTCGCAAGACAGGAGACATAGATGGGCATTTTCAAGGCATACGACATCCGCGGGATCTACGGACAGGACCTGACGGACGACATGTTCCGCAAGATCGCGCGCGCCTACGCGAAATTCACGGGTGTGCGCAAGGTCGTGGTGGCGCGCGACTGCCGCACGCACTCGGAGCCGCTCTTCGCCGCGTTCGCGAAGGGACTCAACGACGTTGGCGTGGACGTGATCGACATCGGCCGCGCCTCCACCCCGATGAGCTACTTCGCCAACGCCTCGCTCAAGGCCGACGGCAGCGTGATGATCACCGCTAGCCACAACACGAAGGAGTGGAACGGCTGCAAGCTCTGCCGCGCGAACGCCGTGCCGATCTCCGGCGCGACGGGCATCAAGGACATCGAGCGGATGGTGGAGACGGGAGATCTGGGCGATGACGCTGCCGTGAAGGGCACGGTCACGCAGGTGGACGTGTCGGCGCAGTACGCCGCGCACGTGCGCGAGTTCGCGCATCTGGCGAGGCCGGTGCACGTGGCGATGGACTTCGCAAACGGCATGGGCATCGCGGAGTCCGCCGCGTTCGCGGGCTCGGACCTCACGTACGACTCCCTCTACGGCGAGTACGACGGCGACTTCCCGAACCATGACGCGAATCCGCTCCACCGCGAGACGCTCAGGGATCTCCAGGCGCTCATGAAGGCGAATCCCGGCAAGTATGCGTTCGGCGTCGCCTACGACGGCGATGCGGACCGCTGTGTGTTCGTATCCGACACAGGTGAATATCTTCCCGGAGATGTAGGTCTGGCTCTGCTGTCGATATTGGAGATGAGGAAGTCTTCTGGCAGGAAGCAGCTGGTCTCCACCGTGGCATTGTCAAAGATGGTTGAGGATGCGGTTGCGGCCGAAGGCGGGGAGACCATACGCACCGCTGTCGGTTCCCCCATAGTGGCCCGCAAGATGATGGAGACGGGCGCTCCGATCGGAGGTGAGGACAACGGCGGGATAATCTTCGCCGACCATCAGTTCTGCAGGGACGGTGCAATGGCCGCAGCGAGGATGATGGAGTTCATCGCTAAGAATGGATCCATACAGGCCCAGGTGGACAAGCTTCCGAAATATCACACCATCAAGGAAGCGGCCTCATGTCCCGATAATATGAAACAGAATGTCATCGAGGTGATCGCCAAGAATCATTCCGATGATAGGTTGGATACCACCGACGGACTCAAGATATCCTACGATGACGGCTGGGTACTTCTCCGCCCGTCCGGTACGGAGCCCAAATTCAGGATCTACTCTGAATCCAAGGATCCTCAGGTCGCCCTGTACAGGGCGAAATCGTTCTACAAGGAAGTTACAGACATACTGTCCCCTCTTTGAACCCTAGCCCCTGAGAGTTGCATCATAATCGGTTTATAGTCGCGCGATTGTTGTCCGTTTCGGAGAGCGGGAATGTCCCGCACATCGAATAACGTTCCAAAAGGTGTTCTTATGGAGAAAGCAAAGAAGATTTGGCTTGACGGCAAGATCGTCAACTGGGAGGATGCAAAGGTTCACGTCCTCTGTCACGCACTCAACTACGGTACCGGTGTCTTCGAGGGTATCAGGGTATATGAGACTCCCAAGGGGCCCGCAGTCTTCAGGCTCAAGGACCACATCAAGAGACTCATGGACGGATGCAAGATCATGGGAATCGAGCCCAAGATCAACGGCAAGCTCATGACCCAGAAGGACATAGAGGAAGCCCACAAGGAGATCATCAGGGAGAACAAAAAGCTCGGTTTCACCACCGACTACATCAAGCCCACCGTCTTCCTCTCCGGAGAGGAGGTCGGACTCAACCCCACGAAGGTCCCCTCGTCACTGTCCATCTGCTGTATCTACATGGGATCCTACCTCGGAGAGGATGCCAACGCCGGAGCAAAGCTCATCACATCATCCTGGCACAGGCCCGACAACCTCTGTTCCCCTGCAGGAGCGAAGGTCAACGGAACCTACGTCACATCCACCCTCGCCAAGAGGGAGGCACTCCGTCAGGGAGCCGACGAAGCGGTCATGCTCAACTCGGTCGGACACGTCGCGGAGTGTACCGGAGAGAACATCTTCATCTACCGCAAGGGAGTCATCTACACCCCTTCGATCTCCGAGTGCATCCTCGAGGGAATCACAAGGGATTCCATCATCAAGGTCGCAAGGGACCTCGGATACACTGTCGTCGAGAAGGAGATCTCCAGGTCCGAGCTCATCTCCGCGGATGAGGTCTGGATGACCGGAACCGCAGCCGAGATCGGACCCGTCACCATGATCGACGGAAGGGTCATCGGGGACGGAAAGGTCGGCAAGGTCGCCACCGAGATCCACAAGAAGTTCATCGAAATCACGACCGGAAAGGACAAGAAGTACGACGACTGGCTCGACTACGTGAACTGATCCAAACATTTCAGCCCCCGGAAGGGGGCATTTCTCTATTATTCGATTCTATGTGGCAAAGAGGCAGCTGTCTATTCGCCTCGTTGGTTTTTTTTTTGCCCCATGTGAAAAGTTAAATGATGCAGAAAAATAGTAAAATTTATATATTGATAGCGTGAACTATTGATATGCACGTCTATGACTACAGATTCCTCAAAAGGTCAACGGTCGATTCCGACACCTTGGGCAGGGTCGGTAACATAGAGCGCATAGACGCATTGTTGGATGCGCCCGATGTTTTGGCTGGAACCATCCGCGATGCATTGGAGCTCCGTGCGATGGTTATGTCTGTGGCCGATTCCAACGCCATAGAAGGTATCTACACCGACGAATCCCGTCTGGCAGGGATCGTATCCGGGAGAACTGTCCCCCGCGGACATGATGAGCAGGAGATAGCAGGGTACAGGGATGCGCTGAGACTTATCCATCAGGAGCACCAGAATATCGATATCACCGTCGATTCCATCCTTGATATCTACGGCATACTCATGGGTCAGAATCCGAATGCGGATCTTGGATTCAAGGTCAGGGACAATGCCATTGTCGAAAGGGACGGCGAGGGAAGGATAACAAAGGTCCATGAGAAGGTCCCGGCATCCGAGGTCGAGGACAGCATCCAGCAGCTTGTATGGGCATTCCGCGAGGCAAGGGACGATTCCGAGATCAACAACCTACTGCTGATCCCTTGCTTCATCGATGATTTCCTCATGATCCACCCGTTCGCGGACGGCAACGGACGCATGTCGCGTCTTTTGACAACATTGCTACTCTACAAAGAGGGCTACGATGTGTGCAGGTACGTCTCCATGGAATCCAAGGTCAACAGTAGCAAAGGAGACTACTACAGGGCACTGGAGGATTCTCAGGCTGGGTGGTTCGATAACAGCAATGATTACATGCCGTTCGTCTCCTATTTCCTGATCCAGCTATTCCTCTGTTACAGGGAGATCGATCTTGCCATGGCCTCGGAGATCAGGACGAATGTCAAATCCGGGGGTCTGGAGCAGTTCATGGAGAGAACGGTCATACCGATGTCCAAGAGGGACCTGTGCGATCTCTTCCCGTCCCTGTCCGAATCTACGGTGGAACGGGTACTGGCCAATATGTTGCGTGAAGGCAGGATAGAGAAGATCGGTAGCTCGAGGAGCACAAGGTATATGCCGGTCCGCAGGCAGGGTTGAGGCGTAACTGCCCGCACTCATCCTTTTTATAGGATAATAAGATAGCAGGTCTGCTCTTACAGAGCCGATGAATAATGATGGTGCCTTTGTGCACCGGAAAGAGGTAATTGAAATGTCTGTATTTGTTAAATTCGAGACTCCCAAGGAGCTCTCCGACAAGGCATACGCTCTCGCTGAGGCAGCTCGCGACGGCGGTAAGATCAAGAAGGGAACAAATGAGGTCACAAAGGCCGTCGAGCGCGGAGCCGCTGCAATGGTCATCATGGCCGCCGATGTCGAGCCTCCAGAGATCCTGGCACACATGCCCGCTCTCTGTGACGAGAGGAACGTTCCCTACGTGTACGTCCCCAGCAAGGTCGAGCTTGGAGCCGCTATCGGACTCAACAAGCCCGCAGCATCCGTCGCCATCATGGACGTCGGAAAGGGAAAAGCACTTTGTGAAGAGATCGCTCAGGCAACCGCAGCCCTCAAGAACTGAGGTGAGCTGAATGGTCGACACTGACAGCATTCCTTCTGAGGTCGTTGAGATCATCGGAAGGACCGGAATGACCGGTGAGGCAACTCAGGTCAAGGTCCGTGTCCTCGATGGCCGCGACAAGGGAAGGATCATCACAAGGAATATCATGGGTCCTGTCAGAATGGGTGACATCCTCATGCTGAGGGAGACATCCAGAGAAGCCAGGAAACTGGGCATGAGGTGATTCAGATGGTAGACACATCCAGGAGATGCTCCTTCTGCGGAGCCCCTATCGAGCCCGGAACCGGCAAGATGTACGTGAAGAAGGACGGAACCATCCTTTTCTTCGACGCGAACAAGTGCTACAAGAACATGATCGAGCTGAAGAGGGTCCCCCGTACTACCGAGTGGACCGAGAAGGCCGCTAACGAGAAGGCAGCCAGGCTCAAGGCAGCAGAGAAGAAGGAGTGAGTCCCATGGCTATGGAGCAGACTTACCTCATGGTCAAACCCGACGGAGTCCAGCGCGGACTCTGCGGAGAGATCCTCTCCCGCTTCGAGAAGAAGGGACTCAAGATCGTGGGCCTCAAGTTCATGGTCATCCCCAAGGACGTCGCCGAGAAGCACTATGGCGAGCACAAGGACAAGCCCTTCTTCCCTTCACTCATCAACTACATCACCTCTGGACCCGTCATGGCGATGGTCCTCGAAGGTGAGGATGCGGTCCAGATCTGCAGGAACATGATGGGAAAGACCAAACCCATCGAGTCCGCACCCGGAACCATCCGCGGCGATTACGCCATGGTGACCGGATGCAACATCATCCACGGATCCGATTCCGTCGAGTCCGCTAAGAGGGAGATCTCGATCTTCTTCAAGCCCGAGGAACTCGTCACATACGACAGGACCGCGGACAAGTGGATCTACGAGTGAAAGCACTAGATATCAAACTCATTCCCCTCCGCAAGGAGGGGTCTACAACACATCCAGCGTTTGCTGGTCAACGAGGCTTTATAAAGCCTCATCTGGATTTGAATTACATGGATTGTGGTGGCTATGGCGATAAGACAACCGGTTGTGAGTGTTCTTGGTCACGTGGACCATGGAAAGACGAAGCTTCTTGACAGGATCAGAGGAACCTCGGTGCAGGCCCGCGAGGCAGGCGCCATCACGCAGCACATCGGTGCTACAGAGGTCCCGATCGAGCACATCTACAAGGTCTGCGACAAGCTGATAGGGAACAAGAAGTTCGATGTCCCCGGATTGCTGTTCATAGACACACCAGGCCATCATTCTTTCATAACACTGCGTGCAAGAGGGGGATCCCTTGCAGATATAGCAGTCCTCGTCATAGACATCAGAGAGGGTCTCATGCCCCAGACCATCGAGTCCATAAGGATCCTGAGGCAGTACAAGACCCCGTTCGTCATCGCACTCAACAAGGTCGACACCATCGAAGGATGGATATCCGAAGAGGGAAGACCTTTCATCATCTCGGAGAAGCAGCAGCAGGCCCACACCATCGAGGTGTTTAACGAGAAGCTGTACAACGTCATAGCCCAGCTCTCCGAGGAAGGCATCTACGCCGACAGGTACGACAGGATCGACGACTTCACGAAGAACGTCGCACTCGTCCCCATATCAGCAAAGGAGGGGGAGGGAGTGCCCGACCTGCTGTTGGTCCTGATCGGTCTGGCACAGCGTTTCCTCGAGTCCCGTCTCGAGAAAGGAGAGGGTCCCGGAAAGGGTACAATCCTGGAGATCAAGGAGGAGAAGGGACTCGGAAAGACATTGGACATGATCCTCTATTCCGGTACCATCAAGAAGGGTGACATGGTCGCTCTCGGAACAAGGGGAGCACCCGTTGTAACGAAGGTCAAGGCAATCCTCAAGCCCAAACCCCTTGACGAGATTCGCGATCCCAGGGACAGGTTCGATTCCGTTCCCGTGCTGCATGCCGCGGCAGGGGTGAAGATCTCATGCCAGAACGTGGAAGGCGTCATCGCCGGAGCGCCCATGCTCGTAGTCAAGAACGAGAAGGACCCTGCGATCAAGACGCTGCAGGAGGAGTCCACCGTCAAGATCGAGACATCCGAGAACGGAATCTCCATCAAGGCCGACGCAGTCGGTTCCCTGGAGGCATTGGCATTCGAGGCCAAGGCCAACAACATCCCCATCAGGAAGTACGGAGTGGGAGAGATCACACGCAGGGACATCGTCGAGGCCGCCTACGGGGACAAGAAGAACTGTGTCCTGTTGGGATTCAACTCCACATTATCCAAGGATGCGGAGGCGGAACTCGCCATGCATCCCGAACTCAAGGTCATAACAAATCAGATCGTCTACAAGCTGATTGAGGACTACACCGAATGGGTGGAGGAGTCCAAGCGTCAGGCAGAGGGCGACAAGAGGGCTGAGTTCTCGTTCCCAGCCAAGTTCAAGATCCTGCCCAACTGCATATTCAGGGCCAACAAGCCCGCCATCGTCGGTGTCAGGGTCCTTGCAGGAAGGATAAGGCCCGGGGAGAACCTCATCGGTCCCGACGGACGCGACTGCGGAAAGATCAAGTCGATCCACACCGGAGAGGAGACGCTCAAGGAGGCCAAGCAGGGTGAGGAGGTCGCTGTCGGAATCGACGGTGTCACCGCTGGCAGGCAGATCAACGAGGAGGATATCATCTACGTCGACCTCATCGGTTCCGCCATCAAGCCCCTGAAGGAGATGGACCTCACAGAGGACGAGAAGATGACCCTCGAGGAGACCATCGCCATCAAGCGCAGGGACGAGCCTTTCTGGGGAATGTGATGCGCGTATACTACGCAAGAGCGGTCGACAGCCGCGATTGGGACGAGGTCCAATCGGAGCGTTCCAGGGTGATCGGCATTCTTTCTGCTCACGGCATGGAGGTCATCAACGATTTCTCCGATGGCTTCACATCCGATAAGGAACTGGTGGAGAGCCAATTGGCCAATCTCAGGAAGTGCGATATCCTCGTCGCCGACCTTTCTATCCCGAATCATCCGTACATAGGATGCATAGGGGAGATCATCTACGCTCATCAGTTCGGAAAGCGGGTCTATGTCATTTACGGTGGGTGCGATCATATCAAGCAGCGCCCTTGGCTGAGCTATCATGTCGACGGGTTCTTCTGGGACTACGAAGAGCTACTGAACTGTCTCAATTTATCTTAACCTTTGTTAGTTAATTATACAAAACTTAGTATTCTGGCACATTCGTGAAGTGAGTTTGCACATAGTTTAACCATTATATACTGAAACTTCATCTCAAACTATATTGGAAGAATCATCCAATCGAAGGTTATATCATGGAACAGAAGACGCTAATAGCCGTTGTTGCAGTGGTCGTTGTGGCCGCTGTAGCGGTAGGTGCATTCATCATGATGAACAACGGCGGATCCAACTCGGACGAGCCCGAGTACATCACAGACAGCGATTACAACAGACTTCTTGTCTTTGGAAACGTCAATAATGACAACTATCTCGATCAGAAGGATCTGAAAATGCTTGAGGGCATGGTCGATGGATCCTATTCCGGATGGTCCATCAAAGATCACCCCTATGCAGATGTCAACACCGATGGAAAAGTCGACTCTGCTGACATAACACTTCTCAAAAAATTCCTCAATGGCGAATCTGCCACAATGTATTACCTCGATTGGAACCTCGAGATCAACAGTGTTCCCTTCCCTCTAAAGGGAAATGTAGCAGTCCCCTATGATTCATCACTCTGGATCGGACAGATCGTCGGATTCTACGATGATGTTGTTTACATGTCCCGTAACGTTGAGTTCGTCAAGAACCTGAGAGAGGACATGTTCCCCGGTGCAGCCGAGAGGATCGAGGCACAGGGTGGAACACAGAAGTATGCGTACGACGTCGAGAGATGTCTTGCAGCGGATGTCAAGATTGCACTCGGAGACACTAACGCTCTCCCCACAACGACCATCGATAAACTCGAGAAGGCTGGAATCAGTGCTGTCCTGCTCCCAGAGAACAGGGAGCACAACGGACTCAACTGGTCCAACTCCGTCATCACCCTTGGTGTCATGATGAACAAACAGGAGAACACTAAAGAATACATCACATACCTTGAGGATGTCTCCACCCAGATTGAGAAAGCTGTCGAGGAGGCAACAAAGGCAAAGGAACAGAAATCCTACCTGCTGGTATACTGTGACCCTTACGAGCCCGGATGGTATGTGGATATCAGGGGAGTCGACCCCGAACTCTACGGAGATGTCGTCACCTGTGAGAAGCTTCCTCTCTACAGTGCGATGGATCCTCAGGGAGATGGATACATCCAGACCAGCGTTGAGAACATCCTTGCGATTGATCCTGAAGTTATCATTTTCTCTACATGGGGGCCCTTCATGGAGGACTACACCATAGATGAATACAAGGCACTCGTTCACGAGAAGCTCGATTACTTGAAGGAGTCTAAGGCATACAAGACCGGTCAGTGTTACTCGATTTCTTATGAGGTCTACGGAACCCTTCCCGGCATTGCAGGACTCATTTACCTCGGATCACAAATCTGGCCTGATCTCTTCGATGAGGAGGAGGGACTGGAATACATCCAGGAGTACTTCGACAAGTTCACAGCTATCAGCGGAACTGATGTACGTACTGTCACCAGTCTCTTGCCTCTGACTCAGGAAGATATTGCCTGAAACTTTTAAGGTCCCTCTAGGGGGACCTACCTCTTCTCATAGAGGTGAAATGATGAGAGAGTTCAATCTGGCCGATGATAAACTTTTGAGTAAATCAGTCATCGAAGCCGTTGATAGTTGGGATGAACCAGTATCCAATGATTCAGGTCTTGGAGCCACGGTTCATGCCTATATGCGCAACCGTAGATGGAAATACATCTTTGTATCCATTTGTCTAATCGCAATTGTGTTGGTTGCAGGATATACTGTTACCATTGGGAGTGTTGCCATAACATTTGTCGAGGCCTATGAGACTATGTGGAATCACATCACGGGCAACATCATCGATACAAAATTTGATTATGTGGTCTGGGATCTCCGTATGCCCCGTGTTATTGGGGGTATATTTGCCGGTATCGGTCTGGCAATCTGTGGAGTTGTAATGCAGAACACCTTGAAGAACCCCCTTGCCGACCCATATACTACAGGAGTATCGTCCGGAGCATCAATGGGTGCAACTTTGACCCTCGCTGTTTTCGGAGGAGCTCTCGGTTCCTGGTATGGGGCAATCGGAGCATTCGTGTTCGCTCTGGTACCTGTTGTAATCATGATTGCTATCACTAAGATGAAGGATGCTTCTCCTACCACAATGGTAATGGCTGGTATCGGAATTATGTACATCTTCAATGCAATCACGACAATGATGATGATGACGATGGACTCGCAGACAATGCAGGCCATCTACAATTGGCAGGTCGGAACATTGGATCTGCTGACTTGGGATCAGATACCTGTCTTGCTAATCGTGGTCCTCATCGGAGTAATTATAAGCATGTTGATCGCTGGCAAGCTCAACGTTCTAGCTACTGGTGATGAGAGTGCCAAAGCACTGGGTATCGATGCAGACAAGATGCGTACGTGGTGTCTCATTTTGGTCGGAGTCATCTCTGCAGCCGTTGTAGCGTTCACCGGATTGATAGGATTCGTCGGTTTGGTGGCACCTCATATAACGAGGCTTTTCATCGGTTCAGACAATAAGTTTCTGATTCCTGCGGCCGGAGTGTTTGGCGGTATGCTAATGATAATCGCTGATGCTATCGGAAGGACCATACTGTTCCCGGAGGTCGTGCAGGTCGGAGTAATTATGTCCTTCATCGGAGGGCCCGTGTTCCTTGCACTGCTGCTCGGATCCAAGAAGAAGATGTGGTGATCATGACAGAGATTGTATTGGATAATGTAACGTTCGGATACACTGAGGATCATCCCATCATTCAGAACATCAGCCTTAAAATTGATGAGCCAGGACTTTATTGCATACTTGGACCAAATGGAGTCGGAAAGTCGACTCTTGTTAAGTGCGTGAACAAGATCCTGGTACCTACCTCGGGAACGGTGACGATTGATGGCAAGGATATCACCGAGATGACACATGCTGAGATCTCCAAATATATCGGTTATGTACCCGTAGCCACCAATGAGGCTTTTGCCATGTCTGTCTTGGATACAATCATGGTGGGAAGGTACAATCACCGCAGATGGGGATCCGAGAAAGTGGATCTGGAGATGGTCTACCGTGCAATGAAGTTGCTCCGCATCAGAAACCTGGCCAATAGGAATTTCAATGCTCTGTCCGCCGGACAGCATCAGAAAGTATCCATCGCAAGAGGTATCGTTCAGGAGACGCCTGTTCTTATCCTCGATGAGCCCACTGCGAATCTGGACATTAAATACCAGGTGTATGTCATCGAGTTGCTCAGGGCTTTCGCCGAGAAGAAAGGTGTCGCTGTTCTCACGATCAGTCACGATTTGAACATTACTGCAAAGTATGCGCATAAGATCATTATGCTTGCAAGGCCTGGTGTGGTATACAAAGTCGGAACCCCACAAGAGGTAATAACCAAAGATAACGTCGAAAACGTTTACGGTATCGAGTGCGAGGTCACGGACCATGATGGATACCCGTTGTTAGTGTTCGGTGGGGCTTTGGTTGATGACGATGACTCTGTCTTTGATGGAGCCTTCGAAAAAGAGGGAGGTTTTTGGTTTTCACTTAAGAACCTCTTAAAATCAGACTTAAAGCGTCACCGCAACGAAAAGAAAGAGTGATTTCCTTAAAAACAAACACGGGCGGTTCACCCGCCCGGTCTTAAGAATATAATGCTCTCATCTGAGATGCTTCTGTGCCTCCTCCACTGTGGCCCCGTGAAGGACTATATCGGATACTGCGCTCATCATTCCGCGCACGTTCTTGTGCTGGAAGATGTTCCTTCCCATGGATACTCCGTGTCCTCCGGCCTCCAGCGAGTCGTGGACCATGTTCAGCACATCGAGGTCCGAATTCATCTTGGGTCCTCCGGCGATGACCACAGGTACGACGGTTCCCTTTACGACCTCCCTGAACGACTCGATGTCCCCTGTATAGCTACATTTGACTATATCGGCACCGAGCTCTGTCGCTACCCTTGCGGCATGTGCTATCGCCTGGGGGTCGAACGAATCCTTGATCTTGGGTCCGCGGGGGTATGTCATCGCGATAAGCGGCATTCCCCACTGGCGGCACTTCCTGGAGACCATTCCCATGTCTGACAGCATCTGAGGCTCGCACTCAGCACCGACGTTGATGTGTATGGAGACAGCGTCAGCTCCCATCGCCAGGGCCTCCTCGACTGTTGCGACGAGGACCTTGTTGTTGGAGTTCACACCGATATCTGTGGATGCGGAAAGGTGCAGGATGAGACCGACATCGTGTCCCGATGTCCTATGACCCAGAGGGACGATTCCCTTGTGCATCAGGACGGCCGTTGCCCCTCCTTCCACAACATCGTTGACAGTGGTCTTCATGTCCGTGAGACCTGCGATAGGCCCTACGCTTATTCCGTGGTCCAAGGGTACGATAACCGCGTTCCCGCTCTCTCTGTCCATTATCCTTTCGATCCTGATGTTCTTTCCGTACATTTTTGTCACCGTGCTACGTGTTAGCACGCTACACTATATGGATATGATATATAACCCTTCTGAGTCTTTTGTTCTGTTGACCGCAGTATTCGCCCTTTATATTCTCAAGTTAATCGTTTATGCTCTGTGTTGTAAATGAGCAAAAACACAGGAAGAAAAAGACAATTCAGAACAGAACCCCATTATAATCAACCGTTCAAGCAGATAATGTCCGACGGAACACTCACGTCGAACATCCTCGGGGAATTCGTGGAGGAGCTGAAGGGAAGGGATCCCGAATTCATACTGTCATGCCTTGACTTGACAGAAGAGAAGAAGATCAGGATGAGGGCTTCCGAATCGTCATCAGTGACTAATGGACCGATTTACAGGGATCTCATCTTCGACGTCAATATACCTGGCGAGAAGGATAAAATCAGGGTCATAGTGAATCTGGAGGCTCAATTGGATCCGAATCCTGGATATCCTCTGGAAGCCAGAGCGATGTACTATTTGGGCAGGGCAATCAGCGATCAGAAGGCAGATATTGGACATGATTATTCGAAGTTGAGCAAGGTATACTCGATCTGGCTGGTGATGGAACCTCAGACGGGCATGAGCAACACCATAACCAGACACAGGATGGTCGGCAGTTATGATGACGGTTTTGAATCAACGGTCGGGGTGAAGCCGTGCGATTATGCTGAGATCATCATGGTACATCTGGGAAAATTCGGTGACAAGTACCAAACAACTCTGGGTCTTCTGAATACCGTGTTCTCAAATTCCGTTGGTAAGGATGAGAGAATCAGACGTCTTGAGGAAGATTATAAAATCGTGCTTGACACATCTGTTTTTGACGAGGTAGAGGAACTCATGGTAAATCTCGACGAGGACTACAAGAGGTACATGACACGCCTTGGAAGAGAAGAAGGTTTAGCTGAAGGTATGGCCAAAGGTATGGCCAAAGGTGAAATGAAAGGCAAAGCCGAGGAAAGGACAGTGACGGTATCGATCCTTGCTGATAAGGTCATCAAGGACATGGAGCAGGAGTCCTTATCGTTCGATGCATCATTCGATAGGACCGGTTTCCCCGAGGAGTACCGCAAAGAGGTCAAAGCGGCTGTGGAAGCCAAGGTCAACTGATCGCAATCATTTTTGGGGAGGGGTCCGCCCCCTCACTCTCAAATCCTTCTAAGCAACCTTTATAAGTAACACCTTATTACACGCCTAATACAGGTGTTCAAATGGCAGAATTCAAAGCTGTTGTTAACGACAAGAAAACCGGTAAGTCATACAATGTGACTGTTTCCGGTCACCACGCGAACTCTCTGATCGGAATCACCATCGGAGAGACAGTAGACGGAGTCTTCTTCGGCCTCCCCGAGTACAAGATCAAGATCACAGGCGGATCCGACTCCAACGGTACCCCCATGAGGAAGGACCTCCCCGGAAACAAGAGGATCAAGCTCCTGCTTTCCGACGGAAAGGGATTCCACGAGAGGTACGACGGAGAGAGGAAGAGGACCGCAATCCGCGGTAACGCAATCTCCGCCGAGATCGTCCAGATCAACGCCGTCATCGAAGAGTACGGACCCAAGTCCATCGAGGAGTGTCTCAACCCCGAGGCACCCGCGGAGAACTGATGAAAGTCCCAAAGCAGCCCGAGATCAACATCGGGATGATCGGTCACGTCGACCACGGTAAGACCACTCTTACCAAGGCTCTCTCCGGAGAGTGGACCGACCGTCACTCCGAGGAATTGAAGAGAGGAATCTCGATCCGTCTCGGGTACGCAGACGTAGCATTCTACAAGTGTCCTGAGTGTCAGGGCGCCGCAGCTTACGGAACCAGCAAGAAGTGTAAGAACTGCGGTGCGGATGCAGAGTATCTGAGAGCAGTGTCCTTCGTGGATGCTCCCGGGCACGAGACCCTGATGGCAACGATGCTGTCGGGAGCCGCCCTCATGGACGGAGCGCTTCTTCTGGTCGCAGCCAACGAGAAGTGTCCCCAGCCCCAGACAAAGGAGCATCTGATGGCGCTGTCGATCATCGGAATCGACAAGATCATCATCGTTCAGAACAAGATCGACATCGTGACCAGGGAACAGGCCATCGAGAACTACAAGCAGATCAAGGAATTCGTGAAGGGAACCATCGCGGAGAACGCCCCGATCATACCGATCTCGGCCAACCGCGGAGTGAACATCGACATGCTGATCCAGGCGATCGAGGACAACATCGTCGCCAAGATCAAGAGGAATGCAAAGGCATCGCCTCTGATGCACGTCGCACGTTCCTTCGACATCAACTCGCCTGGTACCAAGCCGGAGGACCTCAAGGGAGGAGTCCTGGGAGGAACACTCATCCAGGGAACCCTGAAGGTCGGCGACGAGATCGAGATCTCCCCCGGAAGGAAGACCGAGATCGCAGGCAAACCGGTGTACGAGAGGATCACCGCAACCGTGACATCCCTCGAGGCCGGAGGACGTTCCGTCAAGTCCGTTGTCCCCGGAGGACTCATCGCCATCGGAACCGGATTGGATGCTTCCATCACGAAGTCCGACGGATTGACCGGAAGGGTCATCGGAATACCCGGTGAGCTTCCCGCTGTCGTTCACGACTTCAAGATGAAGACCACCCTTCTCGACCGTGTCGTCGGTTCCTCTGCAGAGCTTTCCGTTGAGGACATCAAGAGCAACGAGCCCTTGATGCTCAGCGTAGGTACCGCTACGACGGTAGGTGTCGTCAAGAGTGCCAGGAACGGTTCTGCCGAGGTCGTACTGAAGATTCCGGTGTGCATCCTGCCCGGACAGAGGGTCGCTATCTCAAGAAGGATCTCCAACAAATGGAGACTCATCGGATACGGTATCGTAGACCAGTGAGATCATGCAGACCGTCGTGCTCGACACAAACGCCTTACTCATGCCTTTTGAGATCAAGATGAATCTCGACCTCGCCCTGAGGGATCTCCTCGGCGAGGTCAGGATCATCGTTCCCGGACCATTGGTAGGGGAATTGAAGCATATGGACCACAGATATGCTAAAGCCGCCCTTGCACTTGCTCGTAAGTACGAGATCATCCCCACTGAATACACAGGCGACAACGCCGTCGTGGAGATGGCCGCAAGGACCGGGGGTTATGTTCTTACCAACGACAAGGAGCTCAGGAGGAGACTCAGAAAGGAAGGGGTCCCCATAATCATGCTCCGTTCAGGTACCCATCTCATCATCGACTCCTATCAGGGCGATGAGTGAATAATTCCAAAAAGAAGGATGACCGGGACCTTTCGATCCCGATCGGTTTACGATCAGTTGTACAGACTGCTTTCCTGCACCAGATAGCAGTAGGTCATGGCAGGCAGATGCGACATGAGGATGATCTTGTAGTTTCCGACCATCGACCGTGCATACGGGTCCGACAGCAGGTTGTATACGTTGCCGCCGGCGTAACGCTTGGCCACATTGATCAGTTGGTACAGGGAATTCATTATGTTGGAGGTGAACTCCTCGCAGCCGTTGTTTTTCGTCGCTTCCTTGACCAACGGTGTGAAATGCTCGTCGAAGGACGCCTTGTCGCCAGAGTATTTCTCAAGATCCATCAGGAAGAATATCATCTGGGTGGAATCGCCGACGAGCTGCTGCATGACGCCCGGTTTCATGAACGATACGTAGATGAACTGGACGAAGTCGTCCTCGATGTTCTTGTTGTAGAACTCTCTGTCGCCTACGGCGTCGAAGAACTTCACGAAGAATCCTTCCCAGAGCTGCTTCAGGTCCTTGATGTCCGATATCACTGCGAATTTGGACATGTCGTATCCAGAGACTATGCTGGGGTCGTAGTACTTTCCGATGAGCTCCAGCATCTTGGTGCGGGAGGTCTCGTCGTGCGAAGGAAGGTCGACAGCGTGTCCGAACCTAACGAATCCGTAGGCCTTGGGGGGCACGTAGGTGACCGGGTCGTCTCCGTTGATGACGTACCAGATGTTGTCGTAACGGGAGTCGGTGGGGGATACGTGATCGTTGCTTGGGAGTCCGCACAGGGGAGTCTCGAATGAGAATCCGTACACGTCATCCTTGGTGAGCTCGATGTTCCCTATCCTCTCTGCGACCTTGCCCTCTGCGATTGCATCGGACAGGTATGCTGCCGCAAGGTTCGCACCTGCTGCAGTCCTGCTGTATCCGGTCAGGAGGATCTTGGTCTTTCCGGTGATCCCGTTATCCTTGATGAAGTCCCTCAGGCAGTCCAGTGCCTCGTTGCATGCGAGGGTGAATCCCGTGTGGTCCCCGCTGGCCCCGAGCATGACGTTGGCCGCGAACTCGGTGGTGTAGTTGGTACCGTTGAGCATGACGAGGATCAGGTTGTATCCGTTCCATTCCTTGGAACCGATGGCCACATCCGTCGAACGGATGGTGGGGCTGGTCTTGTATGCATCGTTGGTATCAGCGTTGAGATATCCCATGCCCCTCATGAGCCTGAGGACGGACTTTCCCCTCTCGCTGTCCACGTTGGCGGTGCTGAGCTCGAGACCGAGGGCGAACATCATCATGTCAGGATTCCTCTGGGTAGCAGGCATCTTGAACATGCTGTCTCCGTAGTACACGGGGAGGGTGACGTTCTTGCTCAGCATGAACTCATAGGTGTTGACATCGTACTGCTGGATGTCCGCATCGCCTTTGTGGTCGAAGTAGTAGAGTTCGATTCCGAACCCGTCCTTGGCCGTCATCGAGATGCTGGGCTTGCCGTCAGCGTTGAGGGAAGCGTTGAGGCTTCCGGATTTGATCTTATCGAAAACGAATACGTAATCAATGGGGGATGCGTCCAGATAGGTGCTGAAGATGACAATGTTGGATTCATCGCAGACCATAGGATCGTTGTTCCATCCTTTTATGTCACCGAAATAGTCGATGATGATGTCATTGTTCAACTTGACTTTGGGAGATATGTCTATTCTCTTGTTGTCCTTGGTAACGAAGCCGAAATCATCCAATTTATCGTCGGCATCGTATATGTCGGCAACTGTGACATCCGAATAGCCTCCGTTGTTGATAATGACGAACGCACCGAATGCCACCGCAGCTATTGCTACGACTGCGATGACAATCGCGTATTCATTCTTCATATCGATAAGACGCGACTGTTCCGTATTTAACGCTTAGTAAGAAATTCTTCACCCATATGCGAGAGGGATTCTGCATCGGAAGGGGTGAGAAGAACGTCCAGAAGACCTTCGGAATCCTTGCGTTCCTGCTCGGAGAATGAATCGAAAACGCCTATGATGAGCAGATCGCTGCCGAACATGTCTCTCATCATCTGGGCCTCTTTCAGGGATCCGGTAGTCGTCGCTGCTCTGTGCACTCCGCTGTCGTAAACGACGCACAGTCCTTCCACATTATCGACCTTGGCGGTCTCGGGGTCCATTACGTTGTCGTCGCCCACGACAGAGATCGTTTCCGTATCCGGTTCGGTTTTGTCCGCACCGGTGATGAATGACCCTGTCCTCCTAATGACGGCAGGGTCGTTTATGACCGATGTCCCGCAGCCCTTCAGGCATACTACGGCCGCTTCTATGGAACGGTCCTCCAATGATTGTGCCAGGAGCTCCGGGATGTCTGTCATGGGATCACTCTTCCACTACTTCCATGGAGATGATCTTCACGTCTTCGAGAGGCCTGTCGCGCCTGTCGGTCTCGACCCTGTTGATCTTGTCGGCGACGTCCATTCCCTCGATGACGGTTCCGAATACAGGGTGTGCGGAAGGTGTCCTGGGATCCTCCTTGTCGAGGTATGTGTTGTCGACGACGTTGATGAAGAACTGGCTTCCTCCGCTGTGGGGCCTTCCGGTGTTGGCCATGGAGATCGTACCCCTGACGTTGGAGTGTCCCTTTCCGAACTCGTCCTCGATGGTGTATCCGGGTCCGCCCATTCCGGTTCCCTCGGGGTCCCCTCCCTGGTTCATGAAGTCCTGGATGACCCTGTGGAAGATCGTGTTGTTGTAGAATCCCTCTTTGGAGAGCTTGATGAAGTTGCCTGTGGTGATGGGCATGTCATCGTGCATGCGGATCTTGATGTCACCCATACTCGTGTGCATGATTACGATTGTCATGATACTGTGATAGAGGTCATTGACTAAAAGGTTGGTATCGGTTCAATGACTGTCCGCCGATCGAAATCGAATAACCCCAGGCGTCGGACACTGCAATCGGCACCTTGGGATACTATTAGTGACACGAATTCAATAATAGTGTTACTTAAAATATCCCATGTCTATGGCCTGAGGAAGTCTTCGACAGTTTCATTAATGTGCTTTCTGTAAGTCACTTGGTTACTATGAAAGTTCTTTTAATCAATGGAAGCCCCCACGAGCACGGTTGTACATACACATCCCTGAAGGAAGTAGCGGACACCCTCGAAAAGAGCGGTGTCTCAACAGAGATCCACTGGATAGGTAAAGGCGATGTCTCGGGATGCCGCGGATGCGGTTACTGCGGTAAAAAGGGAAAATGCGTCATAGACGACGATGTCAACAGGATCGGAGAGAGGTTAGACGAATTCGACGGATTCGTCTTAGGTGCCCCCGTATACTATTCTGGACCTGCAGGTCAGGTCACGGCATGGATGGATCGTTTCTTCTATTCGAACTCAGGGAAGTTTGGCGGTAAGATCGGAGCATGTGTGGTAAATGCACGCAGGGGAGGAAACTCCGCTACATTCGAGAGACTTAACCAGTACTTCCTGATGACGCGCATGATCGTCCCCGGATCCCAGTACTGGAATATGACCCACGGATTCACTCCCGATGATGTCAGGAAGGACAAGGAAGGTCTTCAGACCATGAGGACACTTGGCAGGAGCATATCTTGGCTCTTGAAGTGCATCGAGGCCGGAAAGAAGGAGGGATTGGAGTTCCCGGAGCCTGAAGTGCCAATATTCACCAACTTCATCATGCCGAAAGAGTGAGTTATTTCAGATAGTTCGCGTTGGTGCATTCATATGAAAGTGAGACAGGCAGTCGTCATGGTGGGTGGGAAGGGCACAAGGCTCCTCCCCCTGACAGAGAATCATCCCAAACCGATCCTTTCCGTAGCCGACAGACCATGCATCTGGTATCTTGTAAGGTCGCTGGCCCGCGCAGGCATAGAGGAGGTCATCCTCGCATGCGGCTACAAGCCGGGGCACATGGAGGCCCTCGGTGACGGTTCCGATCTCGGTATCAGAATCATTTACTCCTATGAGGACGAGCCCAGGGGCACCGCAGGTGCCATGAAACTTGTGGAGGACCGTCTCGACGATGCATTTGTCGCATGCAACGGCGATGTCTTCGCAGATATCGATGTCAAGGAGGAGATCAATCTGCACATCTCCACTGGAGCTTCGATAACCATTGCTCTCACACCCGTGGAGAATCCCACGGAGTTCGGTATCGTTCGCACGGAAGCGGACGGACGCATCACGGAATTCAAGGAGAAACCCAAACCGGAGGAGGTCTTCTCCAACCTCATCAATGCAGGCGTATACGTGGTGAACCGTTCGGTCTTAGGATATGTGCCAGAGGATACGTTCTTCGACTTCTCGAAGGACCTTGTACCGCTCGTGATGAAGGACGACGGACGCATACAGGGATACACTCTAAACGGTTTGTGGATGGACGTCGGACATCCGCACGATCTCCTTGAGGCCAATCTCGCGGTCTCCAACCGCGAATACTCCAAGAGGTCTTTCCCCGTCGAGGATTCCTGCATCCGTGGTGACTTCTACATGGGAGAGGGATCCAAGGTGGCCAACTCCGAATTGAAATCATCGGTGGTCCTCAAGGGATGCACCGTGAAGGATTCCAGCCTGAACAGGGTACTGGTGATGAAGGGATGCACCGTGAAGGGCGCACACATCGAGAACTCCATCATCGGCGAGGGGAGCACCATAAAGGAAGGGTGCAGGATCGTCAATGCGGTGCTTGCTGACAACACCGTCCTCGAACCCGGCACGGAGATGGACGGTGGCAGGAAGGTCCGATGACCTCTGACCTATAAGCGCGCACGTTTATATCTTAAGGGGCGCTACGAGTTTACAAAAGATGGCATAGCCTTTGCGAAAGTGCATTGGATTGATGCTTAAATGAAGGTATCAGGATGGGAACCATACACTACAGGGCCAGAGCCCCCCTTAGATTGGGTTTTGTGGGAGGAGGTACGGATGTCGATCCGTATGCTTCGCAGAAGGGCGGAGCGGTGTTCAACACCACTATCAATCGTTATGCTTACTGCACGATTACACCTACCAACGACCATTCCATGTCGGTCCATTCCATCGATTACGGGAAGTACGAGGCACCTCTGGACAAGGGACCTCTCCCGCTGGACGGGAACATGGATCTGATTAAGGCGGTGGCCAACCACTTCGGAATCACCGACGGATTCAATCTCGTCCTCCAATCAGAGGCACCGCCCGGATCGGGATTGGGAGGATCGTCCACGGTCATAGTTGCAATAATTGCGGCCACATGCGAATGGCTCGGAGAGAAGATGACCGCCAGCGACATGGCGCACCTAGCCTACCACCTCGAGAGGGAGGTCATAGGTCTGAAGGGAGGAAAGCAGGACCAGTACGCCGCGGTCTTCGGAGGATTCAACCTCATGAGGTTCGCCGCCGACCATGTCGACGTAAACCGTGTGAACATCGCAGAGGAAACAATCAACGAGCTCCAGTACCGCTCGCTGCTCTGTTACACCGGAACACCCCGCGAATCCGCCAAGATCATAGAGAGCCAGGTCGCTTCATACAAGGCGGGACAGAACGAGGATGCGCTCGATGCGACGAAGGCGCTCGCATTGGATATGGCCCACGCATTGGAACTGGGTGACATCCAAGATGCGGCGAAGATCCTGGATGACGCATGGGTGCTCAAGAAGAAGTTTTCAAGCAAGATCACCAATCCTCAGATCGACGCAATCTACAACGCGGCGAAGTCCGCCGGAGCTATCGGAGGGAAGATTTCCGGAGCCGGAGGCGGAGGATTCATGCATTTCATATGCGAATACGACACGAAGTATCAGGTCGCACAGGAGCTGCGCAGATACGGTGTCAAGATAACCGATTTCATGTACGAACCCAAGGGAGTGACCTCTTGGAGGTATGACAATGATAGATGACATCAAAGCACAGCTGAAGAGGAGTTCAGAGACAATAGCCAGCATCAATCCCGACCAGGTTCTCGCAGCAGCGAACCTGTGCGTGGAGTCCATCCGCAACGGCGGTCAGATAATATTCATGGGCAACGGAGGTTCCTCCGCGGATGCCCAGCACATCGCGGCAGAGCTCTCCGGACGTTACATGATGGAGAGGCCCGCGCTTCCCAGCATCTGTCTTTCCAACATAGCACCCGTCACCGCCATCGGTAACGATTACAGCTACGACATCGTCTTCAAGAGACAGGTCGAGGCCAACTGCAGAAAAGGGGACGTTGTCGTCGGACTGTCCACATCAGGCAACTCCAAGAACGTCGTTCTCGCAATGGAGGCCGCAAAGGAGAGGAGGGCCAAGCTGCTCACCTTCACCGGCGACGGCGGAAAGATGAGGGACATGGCGGATGTCGCTGTTGTGATCCCCTCCAAGGAGACGCCCCGTATCCAGGAAGGATACCTCTGCGCATGTCACATAATGTGCGGTCTCATCGAGCAGATCCTCTATGGTCAGTAAGGCAGTGTTCGTCGACAGGGACGACACCCTGGCGAAGGACGTACCGTATTGTGACGATCCGGACAAGTTCAACGTCTATCCGGATGTACCAGCAGCCATAGCCAAACTCAATGCCGCAGGCTTCCTGGTGATCGTGATCACCAACCAATCCGGCATAGGCCGCGGTTACTTCGGCGTGGAGACACTGGGAAGGGTACATGACAAGATGCTCTCCCAGATTTCTGCCGGAGGAGGCCGTGTCGACGACATATTCTTCTGTCCCCATACCCCGGACGACCGTTGCAAATGCAGGAAACCCGAGATAGGCCTGGGCCTCCAGGCCGTCGAAAAGTACGACATAGACGTCTCCCAGTCGTACATGATAGGTGACGCCGACAAGGACATCGAATTCGGGCAGAAGCTCGGTTGCAGAAGGTCGATTAGGGTCGGGCGTGGACTGACATTCTCCGATGCCGTCGGGCTGATCCTTAAGGACTGTTGACGTCCAATTGTCAACGATAGCCTTTTAATAATTACATGCATGGCTTAGCAAGGATTGGTCCCTTGCTAGCCCGCAATTTCACGTTCAAGGTCTTCTCCCAATTACTGGCAGCGTTGATGGCATTCGCTTCCATGATGGTGATGAGCAGGTACGTGGCGAGCGAGTACGGGGTTATGATGTGGGGTCTTGCCCTCGTCAGTCTCGTTAACACTGTTGCGGACTTAGGATTCAATTCTGCCAATCTCAAGTTCATCGCCAAGGAAGGCTATGACAAACAGGCCTGTTTCAGTACCTTCATGGTCGTCAAGCTCATCCTGACGGCGATAATGATTTTGATAACGCTGGTCACCCTGTTCGTAATGGAGGCCTCCGGATCCATATCCGAAGAAGCGGTCATCGTCTGTCTGATCTTCATAATCTATCAGGTCATTTCGAACTTCCAGTTTGCCGTTTATTACACGCTGGACGGACTGCAGATGAGCGGTAAGAGCTCTTATCTGACCATCATCGAGTGCAGCATCAGGAACATCGTCCTGGTCGTGATGGCCTTCGCATATGTGGATGCCACAACGCTGAGCTCCGCATACGTCATCGGTACCGCGGTCTCAGGAGTGGTAAGTTTCATCCTGATCTGGAGAGAGGGCATCAGACTCGTCAAACCGATCTATCTTAGAGAATACTCCATGTTCGCCATGCCTCTGGCAGCGGCATTGATCCTGACATCGGTCGTGACGAACCTGGACAAGGTCATTCTTGGACTGTCCTATGAGAGTATCGAGGTCACTTTCTACAGCACTGCCGTGGGATTGATCGCATCGTTCACATCCTTCGGGATATCGCTCAACACAGTTTTGCTCCCGCATCTGTCCCATACGATGGAGGACTCCAAATATACGGAGAAGACCATCTGGGGCCTCGAGAGGATGATGTGCACCCTCCTCCTGCCTTTTGTGGCATTCTTCATCGCTTATGGTAAGGAGATTGCCACTGTGCTGTTCGGAGATCATATGACACCTGCCGGAGCCGAGATATCGATTCTGGCGGTCTACATCATCCCGTTCGTATTCGCAGGTATAATGACGCAGGTCCTGTACGCTGCCAACAAGGGCAATGCGTATCTGAGGGCATCCGTGATTCTTTGCATCAGTGCTGTCCTAGGGTTCTTTTTGCTCATTCCGGAAACGGGAGTTCTTCCCTTCGACTTCAGCTACGGAGGGAACGGTGCGGCGGTCTCTGTCGTCATCGCATACACGCTCTTCTTCCTGGTCCTGTCCTACATGGTGAAGAGGTACACCGGATTCAGGATGTACCCCAGGATTTGGAAGATTGCAATTGCTTTCGCTATCACGCTCACATTGCTTTACTGCCTGGACTTCTTCGTCGGAGTGCATGGCTTCATGATGCTCGCCATAGGCGGAATAATGGGAGAGACCATCTTCCTTGCTCTGCTCATAGTCATGCGCGAACTGAAGGCGCAGCACATCTGGAGCGTATGGAAGAAGCTCAGGGACGATAAGGATTGATTCAATCGCTGGTCGGTGCGGGCATGAACGCGCCTTTGAACGCTTTGAATATGTAAACGCACATGATTATTGTCGCTGCCGCTCTCAGAATATCCGAAAGGATGTAGATGACGGATATCTGGTCCGTAGCATCCGTCATGCACAGGACATTCAGGAGCGTCGTGGCAGCCAGGATGGCCATGTATTTCAGCATCTGGCTATGATCCAGTCCGAGTTCCTTGAACGACCAGATTAGAATCGGATACAGCATGATCACCCACATGATGTACTGGGCGCAGTACACCTTGTTCAGGGCCATAAAGAGGAGCAATGTAATCGCACAGGCGAGGAAGGTCACCGGAAGCACTTTGTCCTCATCGGTTCTGGTCTTCCACATTTTGAACAGGAAGTAAACCAGGAACAGAAGGATCATGGCAAAAGTGAACGGCATGAGGAACGGTTCTACGATCTCCGTGAGAGGTCCGAACAGGTCCCACGATTCATCCATTCCGACGTAGACCAGGTCTGAGTCGATCAGACCGACGATCATGAACGGTATCGCTACGATGGATTCGATCTCCATGCCCCTTCCGGAATGCTGGAAGAGATAGCTGAATGCCGTGGAGGGATCGTTGATCAGGAACGGCAGTTCGATGATCAGACAGATCAGAGCCGTGAGCGCTCCGAATCCGATTGTGCTCTTCAGGTCCTTCTTGGCGAGGAAGGGTATCAGGAGCACCGGCAGCAGGAAGATCGGATAGATCTTCGTCATTATCCCCGATGCGAGGAAGATGAACGACGGAACATACCTCTTGTCGAAGTAGAACAGCAGGCACAGGACCACGAACACGGTGGTGATGGTGTCGTTCCTTGCGATGAAGAAGTTGTTGAGTCCGAGGACCAGCAGAAGGAATGTAAGATAGACATATTTGTGTCCCAGTCCGACCTTGTCGCAGAACTTGAACAGTCCGAAGATCGCCAGGAGCGATGCGAGGTAGGTGAATATCGAGAATCCATAATGGAACATTATCTCGTCGGGTGTGAAGAAATAAGGGATCAGGTCAACTACGAAAGAGAACGGAGGGTATGCCGTCTGGAAGTCGACGTACGGTATCGCACCGGCCATGATGTCCCTGGCGTGCTCCCAATAGAAGTACACGTCATACCAGGCATAGTTGTTACCCACCACGCCGTTAATCACATCGGAAAGAACGATGATGACCGCATACAGGATGGTATACAGGATGATGAACGAGGTGTCAGGGTTCTTTCTGACCCATTCCATCGTAGCCCCACCTGATGCCATGTGTGCCGTACCGCGCTCGGAGTTTATTATTGTTCATTCGGGCGTGTTCTTGCTGCGCATATATCCTGTGAGGAGATGCATCCCGTACCCCAATACGATTCCCAGCGCCACGGTTATTATGCAGGGGACCAGATAATCGGCCCCGGCCTCCATATCCCTGATGGCCTCCGCTACGACGGTGACGACCGATCCGAGGGTCAGTCCGAATATGACGCAGTAGGTGGACTTCCTGTGGTTTTTGAAGAAATGGTCCATGGCCTTCGCGAACAGGAGCACTGCGATTACGGCACCCAATGCAAGGGGAAGGATTGCTCCGAAATCCAGGTTGCTCACGCTTTCCACGACGGCGGTGAACATTCCGAGTGCCAGCAGTATCGTGGAACCGCTGATCCCGGGGGATATGGCACAGACGGCATAGATCATTCCGGCCAGGAACATCGTGACTGCTCCGGTGTCGCCTTCCATGTTCAGGCCCTGCATCCCGACGAAGAGGATGACCATCATGATTGCGAATCCTGCTATGACAGCAATCACGTTGTTCCTGGTAAGGGGCTGACCGTCAGCGGACTGCTTCCAGATGTCAGGAAGCTGCACGAAGATCAGCGTTGCGAAGAAGAACATCAGAGGAATCCTGTGTTCATCGATCAGGAAATCCAGGCCCTTCGAGCATGCGACGACCCCTATGAGCACCCCGATACCGAGGGTGAGGAGCCAGAAGAAGTCCTTTATCAGGAATTCCCTAAGTTTCGAAATGTCGCGGATGAGCCTCTCATACACTCCGAAGAGCACGGCCATGGTCGCACCGCTGGCACCTGGGAGTGTCATGAAGACGCCCGTGATGGCACCGACAATGATGTTTCTGACTGATTCTCCGGAGTTCATGGCCATCGTATCCCTGATGCCTTATAATAGGCTGATGCCGCCATTCGCGTGCGCACGGATATATATGTGTCCTCCGTTCGTAGGTTCGGTAACCATGGCAGGAACCTGTACTATAGTCATCCCGACATACAACGAAGAGATCAATGCACCCAATATGGCCAAGGCCATAAGGGAACAGTATCCCGAATTCCGCGTCATGTTCATGGATGACAACTCCACGGACCGTTCCAAGCAGTTCATCGATGAGCTGAACGATCCCCTTACGATAATGATCGTCAGGAAACCCGAGGAGAGGGGACTTGCCGCAAGCGTGTTCCAGGGGATACTGGAATGTGGTACCGATTACTTCATGACGGTCGACTGCGACTTCCAGCACCCGCTCAGCACCCTGAAGGGCATGTATGAGAAGCTGGAGAACGGGGCGGACCTCGTCATCGGTACCAGGGACGACAGGACAGCGATGGGATTCAAGCGCTGGTTCGGTTCCTGGTGTTTCACCATCTTCGCCAACGTGTTCCTCTTTTGGCACCGCAAGCCCACATCAAAGGACAACATGAGCGGTCTCATCGCCGGAAGGACGGATGTCTTCGTACCCGTGATCAAGGACAACTGGGACAAGCTTGAGATGCAGGGATGGAAGGTCCTCCTGGATCTCCTCAGATGGGGTCCCAGGGACATCAAGATCGACGAGGAGCACTACATCTTCGAGAAGAGGGAGGTCGGAGAGTCGCACATCAGCCCCAAGGTCGTCATGATGACGTTCCACCAGTGCGGATGTGTCGGAAGGCTTTTCGCAAGGGTATACGCCAAACTCAAGGGCATCGATTACTTTTACGACCACCAGTGAATCGGAGTCAGGATATGACCGCGAACAACGGGAACCATGCATTGCTGCTCAGTGCTTACGAGGACATTGCGAAGGTCCTGACCGACAACGGCATAACGTTCTTCGGGATGTACGGAACCGCTCTCGGAGCGGTCAGGCACAAGGGAATAATCCCTTGGGACGATGACATCGACCTAGCTGTGTTCGGAAAGGATCTGGACAGGGTGAACAAGGCCCTGACGGAAGGTCTCAATCCGGAGAAGTACTATTATCATAACCCCAGTGCGGACAGCCATCCTCATGTGATCATCAAGACCCCGGATTTCGAGAAGGATATGGAGGATAGGAAGCTGAACTTCATCGACATCTTCCTGCTGGTAGACTATCCCGCATCATCGGTAAGGTATGCGTTATCCTACCCGTGCATCGGATTCGAGCTTCTTTCTCACAAGATGATCGAGGAGCATGATTCCAGGATCATCAAAGGATTGTTCTATGGCATCCAGTCCGTGGCCAGGAAGATGGGAAGGCTCTTCGCCAAAGAGGACAGCCCCATGCTCTGCATCAGGGAGGTGAAGGTCAGCAAGTACTGCTGGCCCCGCCGCTGTTTCGACAAGACCGTAGAGATGGAATTCGAGGACACCACCATGCCGATCCCGGCAGAATACGATGAGATCCTGACCAAGATGTACGGCGATTACATGACCCCTCCTCCGGAGGATCAGAGGTTCGGCGCAGGAGGTTATCCCTACAGCCTGAGGAACGACTACCTCGAGGATCAGGGCAAAGGGAAGAAGCACAGGCGCATGTCCAGTTCCGATCTGCCTTGATCGGTAACTCTTTCCTGGCCTCTGATGAAAAGTGGATAACCTTACAGAAGAAGAAAGAACGAACAAAGATAAAAGCCTAAAGACAGAAGATGAGCGAGCTGTGCGAGTGAAGATTCTGTCTTTAGGCTTGAAAACGCGATTTTCCATCGAACCATCAAAAATCAGGAGAGAGCTTCCGCTGATTCTATCGCATTTGTGTTGTTCCTCCGTGCTATCAACAAGCAGTAAGGAGCCGATCGAACTCTTTCCGATGATACTCGCACGTGAAGGTCTTGTTATAGACCTCTGCGGGCGTACGATAATCTAGGGAACAATGAGGGCGTTGGTTGTTGAAGAAGATCCTGAAGTCCCTCAGGATGTTCTGATAGTCTTCAACGGTGCCTTCCTTAGGCAGTGTTGCCTCCGTGCGGAGGCAACCATGGTATCTTTCGACCTTGCCATTGCATGAAGGCGTCCTTATTGGTGCCATGGTGTGTATGATCCCCATCTCCTCGCACCATTTATCGAATCTGGACTCACCACTCGACGTCGAATACCACTGCACGCCATGGTCCGAATGGATTATCTTCGGTTTCCCATAGAGTCTTATGAGCCTCTCCAGCACGTCTATGACGTGCTCTGTGGTCGCGAATATCGTCGCATCCGAGCTGAAGGTGTATCTGGAATGGTCATCGGTTACTGAAAGGGATTCGATCTTCCTTCCGGTGATCCTGTCGACACCTATCTCTACGAAGTCGATGTTCCACTGATAGTTGCCAGATGGCTTGGCGTATCTCTTGAGATGCTTCCCCTTCTGTTTCCTGACGGGTTCATATCCTGCCGACATCAAGACCTTGTGGACCGTAGGGGCGCTCGCATCGACTCCGCTCATGAGGCCGATCTTCCTCGACCCTATATTCTTGCAGAACGGCTTCTCCTTCTGTTCCAGGACCTTATCCTTGATCGCCTAGGCCTTCGGACAGTTGCCTGGCCTGGGGCCAGGCTTCTTGGACTTAAGCAGTTCCTTGTGGCCTTTCTTCCACGTATACACGCGGACGGTCTTCAGGCCGCCCCTAACTGGCTTTCTGACGACCTTGCAGTCCAGAAGCTTGTCTCTCCATTCCATTACGAAATATGGGCTCCTGTCTACCTTCTTCGCGGCTTCCCGAAGGGATAGTCCCTTCTTCACATATTCGGCAGCCAAGAACCTTCTGCGTTGCTTGTCGTTCTCAACCTTTTTAAGGCGGTTCTGTTCTCTCTTATCTGGACTTCTTGTGGTCATTGCAATTTCCTATAAGGAGTCCACTTTTCTTCAAACTTTCAGTTGGCCAGGAGGTTTCCCTCCCCCCTGTACCCCCCTCTGTTAGGTTAATTACTTTTTAACACATGATCGATTCCTGTTAATTTTGGTTTTTATAGTGCCTATCATATTCCAGATATGATGATCTGCCCGAACTGCGATACCTACATGGCCGACGATGCCGAATCATGTTCATTCTGTGGCAAAATCTTCGACAGGCCGGTCGCTCCGCGTACGGAGAGCCGTCTTCGTGTTGCAGAGCAGGAGGAATTCAAGGAATCCAGGTGTCCTTTCTGCGGTAGGGTCTTCGAGGGTGGTTCAGTATTCTTCGGCAAGAACGGCGAACGGCACATGCTGGCTAAGCCCGTGGTTCTGTACAAGAGGTGTCCCGTCTGCGACAAGAGGTTCGAGGACCAGTCCCGCTTCTGCAACATGTGCGGTGCAAGGCTCGAGGAGGTCTACGGCAGCAGTTCCGTGGACCCTGCGGTGAGGACATGTCCGATATGCGGCAAGACCTATCCGGCGAGCCACAATTTCTGTCCGTCCTGCGGATGCAAGCTTTGATCATGCTGGCATAATAGGTCAGAAGTCCGGTCATCCTTTTTCGAAAAGGTGTCGGCCGCTCGTCGTAGGTTTAAATACATCATCAAAATACGCGCGAGCAGTAAGTGATGTTATGGCAGTTGAACAAGTGACATACAAAAACATAGATCCGAAGATCCGTCGCTCTATCATGATAGGTCTCTGTCTGGCTATGCTCTGCTCGTGTTTCGATGGTACGATCATCGGTACATGCGGTACGAAGATAGCCAACGAGCTCGACGGCAACGGACTGTTCACATGGATGGTCACAGCGTACCTCCTGTGCGAGTGCGTGACTATCCCGATAGCCGGTAAGCTATCCGATCTGTATGGAAGGAAACCGCTGTTCCTCATCGGACTCTTCATCTTCGTTCTGGGTTCGGTATTGGCAGGAATGTCGGTGAACATGACCATGATGGTCATATGCCGTGCGGTACAGGGATTGGGAGGAGGTATCCTCATCCCCGTGGCCACGGCCGCTATAGCAGATCTCTATGCTCCGAGCGTAAGGGCGAGGATGCAGGGAATGCTCTCGGCAATATTCGGTATCGGTTCCGGTATCGGACCCATAATCGGAGGATTCATAACCGAGAACATCGACTGGCGCTGGTGCTTCTACATCAACGTGCCCCTGGCACTGATCTCGTTCATACTAACGATCAAGAAGTTCCCGTCACCCGTGATATCCTCCAAACCCATCATCGACTACAAGGGTATGGTTGTATTGACCGCACTGCTCACGGCGCTCATCGTCATATTCGAGTGCGGCGGAAACGAGTTCGAATGGGTCAGCCCCATCACGTTCGGTCTCATCGCAGTGGTGGTCGTATGTGCGATCCTGTTCGTCATGATCGAGAGGAAGGCGGCGGAGCCCATCCTTGCGCCGAAGCTCCTGAAGAACCGTACGGTCATAGCCGGAGGGTTCTACATGCTGCTGTTCGGAATAGGTATGATGGGTGCCATGACCTTCGCGGGTTACTTCGGTACCTTCATCCTGTTCGAATTGGATACGTTGACGTCCAGTTACTACACCTTGTTCCTGGTGATCGGTATGATGATCACCGCCATGACATCCGGAAGTCTGTGCGAGAGGACCGGATACAGGCCTTGGCTTGTGATCGGTCCCGTCATCGTGTTCATCGGACTGTTTCTGTTCTCCACCTTGGGTGTGGATGCAGTCGTAGCGAGAGCGGAGGAACCGTACTACTCGATCATCGGAAAGCCGATTGACATGTACTGCGTTGCACAGTTCGTGCTGGGAATCGGTCTCGGATGCATGATGACTCCCGTGTTCGCTGCGGTGCAGAATAGTTCCGATCCAAGGGAGCTCGGAATGAACACATCCGCCGTGAACCTTCTCAGGTCCATGGGTACCGCACTGGGAACCGCCGTGTTCACCATGCTGATCAACTCCTACTACGTAGGTCAGCTCGGTGAGTATGCGGATTATCCCGGTGTGACGGACAAGGCTACAGAGTTCATCGGTCCCGTCATCGGATATCTCCAGCAGGGATTGGACGATGTCGCGAATGCGATCCTGCAGGCGTTCGTGAACTCCGTCGACTTCGGATTCATCGCCGGAGGCGCTATCATCCTGGTCGCAGGTCTAGTGGGACTCACCATCAGGGCGAAGACCACCCTGCAGCTCAAGCAGGAAGGCGTCGACATCGACGAAGGCCCCTTCGAGGAGCATTGAAACTTCAATCGGTGTGGCTTCGTCCACACCGACCATCCTATTGACATAATCTTCAAAACGGGGCTGAACGCCCCGTTAAAGACGATTAGTCCGTGGAGTACTTCAGCGACGGACAGGTGCACAGGCACCTCTGGCACGAGATACATTTTGAGGGATCCATCTCGACCTTCTCATCCACCAACGTGAGAGCACCTGTCGGACATCTGGTGGAGCACTGTCTGCATCCGCAGCATTCCTCCGATTTGATGAGGATTTCGAACACCTTGCGGATGAATCTCTTTACCTCCTTGAGGTCCTCTCCTTTCGAGATTATCGCACCTTCTGAATAGACTGTGAGGTCACCGATCGCTAGGTATGAATCCTCCTCCAGCTCGGTCTTCTTGCCTAGTATCTTCGAGAACCCATGGAGCCTATTGACATCCACAGGACGAGACAATCCAGCTTCCACGCTGTATCCCAATACGCATGGGGAGAATCCTTCCTGCATCTTCAGCTTCAGGGGCTGCCTCACCGGAGGCAGGGTGCGCTTTGTGAGTTCCTCGTAGCTCTTTCCGCAGAGGGGGGCAATCTCATTATACACGCCCATCGGAAGCTGTCTGAATCTCCAGAGGTGGAACTTCATCCACTCCTCCGGCATGCCTCTGGATTTACCATATTCCTCGATGGCATCGTACCATCTCTGGAACTTCTCGCTGGTGCCCTTGTTCATCTCGATCTCGGCGAGGGACATGAACGGACAAAGCATGCATCCGATACGGGGCATGTGCTGCTCGTACTTCGGGTTGAACGGCTGCTTCCTCATCAGAATGTATAACCAGACGTGCAATGCATTCCAATCCTGGATGGGTGCGACGGCGACCTGGTTGGGGATCCACTGGTTCTTGAATACCTTCCCGTTGCGCATCCTGTTCTTTGATTCGTATCTGCGCTGTCCCACGAACTGGACGGAACCGTTGGGGAAGATGTCGGATTCCGCTGCGGCTATGGCGCTGAGCTTGTTGGTCTTACAGCACCATCTGTACCCTTCCGCCGGGGGACCGAACACCTTCATGTTCTTCAGGAAGCTCTCGAAGGATGCCTCGGTGACGTAGAGTTTCATTCCGCTACTCTTCACATAGGACTTGACGAATTCCACGGTCTCGGGGTATTCTAGGCCGGTGTCGGCGAAGATGACGTTTGTCTTTATCTTGGCATCCATGAACAGCATCAGCACGGCCTGACTGTCCTTACCGCCGGAGAACGAGACACCCATAGGGAGTTTGGGGTATTCCTTCTTAATCTTCTTTATCTCGGCTATGGCATCGGCGACCATCTTCTCCATCATGGGTTTGTTCCAGCGGATTGTCTGTTCCCAGTTCACGGATTTATCGTAGTTGAGGTGGCCTTTGTTGGTCTCCTTCACCCTTACGGCCATACCGCGTTCGGCGGTCTGGATCTCAGAAGGCGACATGCATAGGGCACCGCAGCTGACGAGTTCTCCCTTGTCCGATAGTATCGCAACCTTGTCCCCTGCCTGCGAATCCGGATCGCATTCCTTCACGCCTTTCACGAGGAGGTTCTTGGTCCTCTTCATCATGAATAGTCCGCTGTGGTTGGCGATCATCTTGTGCCTCTGCAGGTGTGGGATGACCTTCCTGAATCCGGCGATGTCCAGCGTGAGATGCCATTTCATGTCGTACTCGAATCTCATGGTTCCGATGACGCATCCGTCGATCACGATCTCGACGCTGTTGGCCCCACGGGAATTATCATTGAGGATGACGACGCGGTCATCTGGGATCAGATCACGTCCGCATCCCTTCCCGTATTCCTCATCTGCGAGTCCGCGTATGAGTTCCACATCACTTTTGAAGGCGGGCCTCAGGTCCCACGGTGAGGAGACGGGGACTGGCTCGGCGGGGGATTTGCATTTGGGGCAGGTCTTGACACTGACGACAGGCATGTTGCAGCCGTAACACCAATTCAGACAGTTCTTTCCAAGCACGATGGCCATGACGGCGCGTAATTCATCATAGGATATGGATGTTTCAGTTGGATGGTCATCGATTGTGCATTTGTCTCGCCCCTGTGAATTACGGGCGGATAATCCGATTATATATGGACTTGAAGATACGGTCAGTATGAGGCCCTTAGGCATAGCCGTCCTATGTTGGTGTCGCGGATGCAACCTCGCTGTCCTGGATTCGAAAAGATGCCCCAGGTGCGGAGGTGAGACGTACAGAATCGAATACAATTTCGATATCCGCCCGGCGTTCCAATATGACAGGGATCGTCTCAGAAGGACGGTGGACTGGCAGTACGGGGAAGGTGTGTTCGATCGTCTGGTGCCCGATGACCGTCTGATCCTTTTCGGTATCGAGTTCAAGGAAGATGTCTCGTACAGGGTGATCTGCGACGGATATGTGCTGGGGGATCTGGATGCCGATGATGGGGTCTGGAGGTTCTTCCCGACGCAGAGGGCGGCATCGCTCATGGCCGGTGTCGTTTCTAAGAGACTGGTAACGGTGACTTCCCGTGGTCAGTCCATGGCTGTCAGGATGCATTATGTCCCCGGAGAGGTGATCAGGGATCCCGATCCGGAGATCAGGAAAGGTGACATGGTGTTCATCAGGAACGGGTCCGGGGCCGTTAGGTGCTGCGGAAGGGCCATGACGGATTCGGATGGACTCGGGAACGCCAAGTTCGCAGTGAAGAACGCTGTCATCCTGAACGGGGACCTGAGCGTACCAGGCAAAGGATACACATGGGAAGAGACCGTCAGATTGAACAAGAAGAACATCGACGCCGTAGTTAAGAGACCTGCGGATTATGTCAAAGATGTCTTGAACAGGCACAAGGGCATGGCCTGTACGGTATCCCTATCGGGAGGCAAGGACAGTCTGGCCACTCTCCTGGTGGTTCTGAAGGCAGGTGTCAAGCCTAAGATAATCTATGCCGAGACGCATATGGATTGCGGGTCCGCGCCGTTGGTCAAGAGCATAGCGAAGAGGTATGGGCTGGAGATCGTATCATGTGGGATCCCGGAGGATGTCCTTTACAGGAACATAGAGCGTTTGGGACCTCCTTCGATAGATTACAGATGGTGCTGCAAGATCCATCAGCTCTCACAATTCCAGATACTGGCATTGACGATCGGGGGCCAGAATCTCTCGTTCGTCGGTCAGCGCAGATATGAAGGTACCAAGAGGATGCAGAACGGAAGAGAATGGATAAACCAATCCTCGCCGAGTCAGACATGCGCATCCCCAATACAGGAATGGAACGCTCTGCATGTCTGGATGTTCCTGACAGCAGAGGATGCACCTTACAACAGATTGTATGAGCACGGTTTCGACCGCATAGGCTGCTATTGGTGTCCGGTGGAGACACCGACACAGCTCGCTGAGGCCCAGTGGGAGGATCCTGTCGCGATCCGGTGGAAAGAAAGTATCGACAGGTACGGTAAGGAGAAGGATATGCCGCAGGTGTGGCATGATAAGATGCTCTGGAGATATCGCAAAATCTCTGGAGAGATGCCTGGTGTCGATCCGGAGGTCCTGAAGGACATCGAGAATAAACAGCGTATTTCCACCTACAGAGCTATGGTCTCAGGTGATTCAGTCTCCTTCGGAAGGGCTTTCGACCCTTCAGAGCTCCTGCCTCTCCTACCGATAATCAGCAGGCAGGGTCATATGGATGGGGATTGTCTGGTCACCGGCGATCTCCGCATATCGCCCGACGGGCATGCTATTCCGACCGAAGGTGCGGACAAGGATCTTAAGAGATCGGCCGATGATATCCTGAACCTCTCATTTATGGCGACGTTCTGTTTGGAGTGCACTCTATGTACCTATCAATGCCGGAGTTCCGCTCTGACGTTCAAAGATGGGAGGATCCATCTGAATGCATCCAGGTGTAATGGATGTCGTGATTGTATGAAGGTCTGTCCGTCCATTCACATACTGCATAACTGAATAATTTCATCAAACATGCAATTTGGGTACCAGATCCGTTTCTGAATTGTAGTGAGAATGATTCTGGATGAACGGAGGGGATGTCCCTCCGTCCAACCACCGCTGTTGCGACCGAAAAGACTGCGTGAGCAGTCTGCTGAACAGGCAGTGAGGCATCGCTGCCTACGCCATGACGGCGTGTACTTGCCCTGTTCGGCCGCATTACGCGAGGCACAACCGAGCGGGATGAACCGCGGGCGCACAAGGAACGGGTTGAACCGTTTCCCCTCAAAGAGCAGTATGGCATCGCTGCCAAGCGGGATGAACCGCGTACTGACTGTTGTGCTCGTACCTCGCGGGTACTGGGGAGCTCGCATGAGCGCGTGAGCGCACCAGGAGAGGGGCGAGGGCATTACTGCCGAGCGGGATGAACCGCGGATCGCCCCTATGCGGGCACCTTTACGTATGTAGAACGGCGCCGTGGGGCGTCGCTCCTCGTAACGATGGCACCATGTGGTGCTGGTCGAGGAAAGGTGGGCATCACTGCCAAGCGGGATGAACCGCGAACCCCTCCTCGCTACGTACATACGTGCGTACCGTGCGGTAGCCCGGCTTGCGCTGGACTACTTGTCAAATCTCCGACCCGTAAGGGACGGTCGAAACACGCTCTTTGCAGATTATGTTACATATTTGACGAACCTCATTTGGCGTTCTTTGTATTTAATAGCTCTGATTTTATGTCAGAAAATGTAGAAATCGTTGGAAAAGTACCGTTTTTTATATAGTTTTTATAAAGAAAGGGCCCGCCTGGCGGACCCTGTTTAATATCACTCATCGCAGCGGTTCTCGATGTCGAATTTCTTCAGAGAGTACGCTACGATTGCGAGAATCGCGGTGACCACGGCCATGATTAGAACGGTGACGGTGAATCCGTCGTTGAGGGCGCTGCTCATGTACTGTAGGTCGTTGGCGATGTGCACTCCGATATCTGCGAGGATGCTCTTGGAAGCGGACAGGTCGATGATTTCAGATACATATCCTCCCTGCACGACCTCCTTGATGTACGCCCCTACAACCGCGTTACCGGCAAGGATACCGATCATACGGACCGCCATCAGGTTACCGGTGTGCTGTCCCATGTCCTTCTTTGGTGTGATGCTCTGCAGGGAGATGATCAGTTCCGTGACGATCATTCCAAGACCAGCTCCGAACACGAACAGGCAGAGAGCGAAGAAGAACGTGCTCTCGGATGCGAGGAAGTGCGTCATGACCAACGAAATGGTGACGACTACGGCTCCCACCGTGACCCAAGGTCTGATGCCTGTCTTCATAACAAGCTTGCATCCCAGCAGGGACGGTACTGCGGCTCCGATGATCATAATCAGGAAGTTCAGACTCGCCATGTAGATGTCGAATTCATAGTAGGTCAGATAGACCTTGAAGTAGTACTGGATCAGTCCGAGTCCGCACATGCTGAACAGGAACATCAGTACGATGATCTTCTTCTCGAAGGTCGTGATGCCCATCGGGATCAGCGGGTCATCGGACCTCTTCGACTGCCAGAAGACCAGTGCAAGCAATACGATGATCACTGCCACAACTATGGCTGATTCAACGCTGAGGAGCTTATAATCCACGTTGACCGACTGGGTGTAGAATGCCGCTACTCCGAACAGGAGCGTGACCAGGACTGTGTTGGTCCAGTCCAGGGGCCTTCCCGAACCTTCCTGCGCCGGAAGGAACTTCCATGCCATCAGGAGTCCGAGCATCATGACCAGAGCGAGCACGATGAATCCTGCCCTCCAGTTGAATGTGGAGGTGAAGAAGTATCCGATGGCCGCTGCGAACAGGGAACCGAATGCGAAGGATGCCGTCATGAGCTCATGGCCCTGGTTCCTCTTGTCCGCTTCATAGTACTTTCCGACTGCGGAGAACGCGAGACCGAGCACGAGACCTCCTCCGATACCCTCGATGAACCTGAAGGCTATGAGCATCTCCACGTTGAGGGATACGATCGAGAGAATGGATCCGAGGATGAAGATCAAGGGTCCGAAGATGAGCACCTTCTTGACACCATAAAGATCCACGAGTTTCGCTCCAATGGGCATCATTGCGATCTCGCTGATGATGTATGCGGGGATGATACGGACCATGTTGTCCGATTCCGGAAGGTCCGCTACGCTCCATGAGATACCGAACCTCATGAGCATCCATCCCATCGCCGCTGCGAAGACGCATGCCGCTATTCCCCACATGGCGATGGCACGGTTCCTCTCCTCGACTGTCATGTTCTTGAGGTCGATCATATCCTCCCCCTCCACATGAGTGCTGCGACCACGACAGCGAGGATCGCTATGATTATGGCGGTGACAAGGTACACCATCGGGAGTTCGAACTTGTAGTCCTCGTTCCATTTGTTGTACTCGTCGACCATGTTCTGGATGTCGTAGATGTCCTTCTGCTTCTCCGGGTTGTCGTTTATGTCCTCCACGTCGAAGGATTCCCATCCGAGGATGCCTATGGCGATATCGATGATGAACCTCGCTTCCTCGCTCAGGATGCTCTCGGGTATGAGGTCGAGGATGTCCGATGTCGTGATCCTGTATCCCGCCATTGGCAGGTTGATCACGGTGGAACCACCGTCGCGGGCGATCTTGATGATGACGTACTTGTCACCGTGTTCGTCGGTGAAATTGTTGATCTCCGCATTCGCTACGAAAGTGATGTCGGGGATGGGGTTGCTCGTCAGAGACTCTATGGTCTTGAAGAGGTCGAGCTTCTTGTCCGAGGAACTGATGATATCAATCAGCAGTTCGACCATGGGGCTGTTGACCTTCCCTTCCATCTGGCTGCTGATGAGTTCCCAGACTCCGTCGACCATGTCCTTGGACACAACGGCTTTCACAACGGATTCGGTGATGACAGGTTCCGATTTCCAGGTCCCCTCTCCGAGGACCTTGAGATCATCTACTGTGAGCTGAATCTGGAAGTCCGCGTACATGTTGCTGTAGTCGTTGGATTCGTCGTATGTTATGGTTATGCTCCTGATGTTCCCGTCGTCGTCCACATCCAGATCGATGGTGAAATCTCCGGCGTTGCTCAATGCTATGGAGGGGCAGATCGAGATGAGCACTTCCTCCACCTCTCCGGATCCCGCATCTATGGATGTCTCGATGGTAACGTCGAGGGTCATCGCGGATTCTACGGTGGAGTTGATCGTATGCTGTTCTGTGGATTCTGTGGTGAAAAGTCTCTTGATGAAATCGGTGCCGCTCTCCCCTTCTTTGGGTTCGTAGGTACCTGCTGCGGGGAACTTGCCTTCGGAGGTGATGAAGCTCGACAGGACGATGTATCCGGATAGTCTGTCCGTGATGAAGAACATGCCTCCGTTCTGTTCGATGTCCCTCGACAGTGCGAAGTTTGATTCGAGTAATGGTTCGCAGTCGATATCGTGTGCGATGAATTCCTTGGCCAGACTCCTGAGGAGCTCTTTCATGTCCATACCGGTGACCTCGATGAGGAATTCGTTGATCTCGTCGTAGGTGATACCGAACGTTGTTCCGTATCTGTCGGGTGCGTCGTCGCCGTCCGCTTGCGTAGCTAAAGGTACTGCGGAAAGAAGGACAACGGCGACCACTGCGAGTGCGATGATCGTTCTCTTTCTATAATCCATGCGTACGCGCAACACTTACACGTAATTAAACGGTGTGAGATGATTCCATCCTCTTGGACACCTGTCTGTCGGTGTAAAGGGTGACCAGGAAGATCGTTGATGCTCCGACTATGTGTCCGAACACCAGTGCCCATCCGAAGGATGTGAGTTCCGGCTGCTGCATGGCGATCCAGAAGAAACAGATAAGGACAAAGTTCCTCCACAATGCCACGATGAGGGATCTATTAGGATGCCCCATGGCCTGCATGTATCCGGAACATATGGGTGTGAAGGCGAAGAACCCTATGTAGAGGCACATGACTTTCAGCATCTCCGCCATCTCAGGTCTGTTGTCCAGCATCTCTCCGGAATAGGAGAAGATGAACAGGAACTGGTCGGGGAAGAGTTCAACGATGATGGCTAGGATTACAACGATGAGTATGCCTCTGGTAAAGGCATATCTGAACGATGCCCTCATGCGCTCCGCGTCCTTCTGACCCAATGCGGATGATGCCACGGGTATGAGGGCGGAGCCTATCGCTATGGCGGGGATGACTATGAGGTTCATCAGGTTGTCCGGGACGGAATATACCGTGAGGGCATGGGAACCTGCTTCTGCCATCAGGACGATGTAGTTCAGGATAGCGTCCATGAAGTACATCACAGTGTACTCCAACATCTGCGGGATCCCGGCTGCAAGCAACATACGCATGCATCCGCTGTCGTAGACGATGCTCTTCCTGCGTATAGGGAGGTAGGTCTTCTTGCTGACGATCAGAAGTGTCCCTATGATGACTGATGCCACGGTAGCGATTACCGTAGCGACAGCAGCTCCCTGAAGTCCCATGTCAAGGACGTAGATTAATACCGGGTCCAGGACGATGTTCACAATTGCCTGTACCGCCATGAGGAGCATGGAGTACTGCGTGGCTCCCTGTCCGTTGAGGATACCTGCGACGGTACCGTTGAAGATGATTAGTATGGTGCACAGGGAGTAAGGGAGCATGTAGGTGCATGTGAGCTCCAGGATGTTGTCCCTTCCCAGTATGGAGAGGAGACCATCCTGGCCGAACACCATTATGGGCGTCATGACCAGTCCGAAGATCAGGGAGAAGATCACTGCTTGAACCGCGGATAACGATGCGCGGTCCTTGTCGGCGGCACCGATCATCCTTGAGATCACGGCGGATGCACCGACACCGAATCCGCTTCCCAATCCTACCAGTGTCATGTACACCGGCATGACCACGGCGATAGCTGACATAGCATCGTCCCCCAATCCGGAGCACCACGCACGGTCCGCAAGGACGTTCACCTGGGAGACCAGCAGGGAGATTATTATCGGTATCGCCATCGTTATGATGGCCTTCCTGGGGTTCCCCAGGAGTATCGATACACGCTCCTCCGCTTCCATGGGGGCACAATCCTGATGGTCGTTATTAAAGGTGAGTAAGGGGCCGGGGATCTCCCCCGGCATTGTTCATAGGTTTCAGGCTGCAGGTTCGGCAGGCTTGTATCCGCCATTGTCCAGTACTCTCTTCATGACGTAGATGACCACGAACATAGTGACGATACCGATAGCGGTGAGGATGTAGCTCTGCCAGAATCCGGCAATCAGGAAGAACACGAAGGATACTCCTGCGACCAGTAGCGCATAGGGCGCCTGGGTCGAGACGTGCACTACATGACTGCACTGTGCTCCCGCGGACGACATGATGGTGGTGTCCGAGATGGGCGAGCAGTGGTCTCCGAATACCGCTCCTGCCATACATGCGGAGATTCCGACGATGAGCAGCTGGTAATCGGTGGTGAACACGGAGCTGACGATGGGCAGCAGGATGGCCATGGTTCCCCAGGAGGTTCCGGTCGAGAATGCGATGAAGCATGCTACGAGCATTAAGATCGCAGGCAGGAAGTTGGCCAGGGCACCGGCGTTGTCCAGGAGTCCTCCGACGAATGCCGAGGATCCGAGGGATCCGGTCATCGTGGACAGGGTCCAGGCGAAGATTAGAATCAGGATCGCAGGGACCATGTTACGGAATCCCTTGGGCAGCGAGTCCATCAGGTCGTGGAAGTTGGAAGCCTTACGCAGGACCAGGTAGATGATGGTGATCAACAGTGCGACGACGGATCCCATTGCGAGTCCGGTAGCCGCATCGGCATCCGCGAATGCGGTGACGAAGTCGGCTCCGTCCAGGATTCCTCCGCTGTAGACGAGGAAGAATATGCACAGGGGGATCAGGAATACGAAGATCGGGATCACCAGGTCGAGGATGTGGCCGTTCTCATTGATCTTCTCCTCTACGACGTTCTCGTAAGGCCTGTCGGTGGTGGAGAACAGATCGCCGTTCTCGACAGCGTTCATCTCATGCTTCTTCATGGGTCCGAAGTCGAACTCGAACCAGCAGATGGCGATGACCATAGCTATTGTCAGAAGAGCATAGAAGTTGAAGGGTATGCACTCGATGAAGACGGACATGGTGTTGTGTCCCATGACGGAGTCACCAAGGTTGGAGCTGACCGCCGCAGCCCATGAGCTGACGGGGGCGATGATACAGATGGGTGCTGCAGTCGAATCGATGAGATATGCGAGCTTGGCACGGGAGATCTTGAATTTGTCCGTTAGGGGACGCATGATCGATCCCACTGTGAGACAGTTGAAGTAGTCGTCCACGAAGATGAGGACTCCCAGGAAGAAGGTCGACAGCTGTGCGGACCTTCTGGATTTGATATGTTTCAATGCCCATTCTCCGTAGGCCTTTGTACCTCCGGATTTCAGGACCAACACTCCTATCACTCCCAGTACGACAAGGAACACCAGGATACCTGCGTCCCACATGTCCGCTATGGATCCTACGAATCCGTCGTTGACGACGAGACTGATGGTTCCGAGGAGATCGAAATCAGCGGAGAGTATAGCTCCCATAAGGATTCCGACGAAGAGCGATGAGAACACTTCCTTCGTGATCAGCGCAAGAACGATTGCGACAACCGGGGGCACGAGTGCCCAGAAGGTAGCGAAGAATCTGTTGACATCGGCGCTGTATACGGTGCCTTCGATCTCAATCTCGCCGTCGACAAGGGGATAGTATGCTTCCATGTCCTTGATGGTAGCTGTGACTCCCTTCTGTCCGTCGATTGAGAAGTCGAATGTGTCGGTGATGGAGAATGCTCCTCCTCCGACATAGATGTCATCCTCCTCTTCAGAAAGGTCGCGGAGGACGAGGTCTCCTTTATCGTCCTTGGTGAGCTCGTAGTTCACGCTCAGGGTGAACTGGTCATAAACGCGGTCGATTGTAACTTTGTTGTCGATGATCGGGAACGTGTCGAGTATCTCGCCGTAGCCGATGAGCTGTATCTCGTCGCCCACGAGCTTGTAATCCGATACATAGTCAATCGAGAATGTGCCGTCCTTGGCGACGTTGTAATAGGTATCGTCCTCAGCCGAAAGGCCTGTGATACCTCCGCCGTCCTTAGGGGCAACTGTGAACGCGCACACGAGCAGGATGAGGATTACCCCGACGATGATCAGGGCTCTTTTCCTGCTCATCTGCGCATCTATAGTGTTAACTGTCATTATTATCCACCAGTTGGTTGGGAGTTGGTAGCATTCGCTGTTTATTTATTAATTAGTGATTTTAGCTGGTTATTTTTACGAATTTCGTTGAAATCTATACGAATAATAGTGAATTGATTGTCGTAAAACTGCGAATTGGGATAATATGTTGACATGACAGTTTAGAGTACTCTTACTAAATCGGACGAAGCATTTGGATCATCGCTCTAACGGCTGGATAACAGGATTGGAGCTCTGGGAATAATGCTACGTAAAGTTCGTAGTAAACAGTATGAAGATGGGCTGTCTTCCGACAGCCCTGTTTTAATCAGTGTTTGCGGGCCTTGATGTGAAGGTAGCCGAGTGCCGCGAGTACGAGCAGGGCTACGATCGCCAGGGAGAACCAGTGGACGTAGTTCTCTCCATAGGGGCTCTTCTCCTTTGTGAGGGGTGCACCGGTCTCCAGTGCCAGCTGTCCGTCGTCAGCGACGATCGCATTATCATCTGCGGTGAGCTCCTCTTCGGGAGGTATCGCACAGATGACGAAGGCGAACGCCACAAGGAAGGTGGCAACGGTCTTGATTCCTTTGTCCATATGAACCATTCCTATGGGTGTCAGAATGTGTTGGTCGTAGATAAGAGGTTGCCGGGATACTGACTATTCTCTCTGGCTGGGAAAGGGATCTACTTGGAAAAGAAGTTATGCAATTCATGTAGTCATATACTTATTTTACATAAAATTTATTTCAAAAAGTTATGAAAAAGTAGCAGTTATATACTGATTTTGCATACAATAATCAGGTACTATGATCAAGAGGGAGATCTACGATACGATTGTCAGGACAGTATCTATCAAACCAGTGACGATGATTACCGGTGCGCGTCAGGTGGGTAAGACCACGCTCTGCAAGAAGCTCATGGAGGAATCTGGCATGGAATACGTCACCCTTGCCGACTTTGAGGAGCGCCGGCTTGCCAATGCGGACCCTTCCATGTTCCTGAAGATACACCCGTTCCCGTTGATCATAGACGAGGTCCAGTACGCACCGGGGTTGTTCCAAGAGATAGAATCCATCGTTGATAGGGAACGCTTCGCAGATCCGGATGCCCATGGTCTTTTTGTGCTGTCCGGAAGACAGTCTTTTCTGCTCATGGAAGGCGTATCCCAATCGATGTCTGGCAGGGTAGGGATCATAAGGGTCCCTGCCATATCCCTCAGCGAGGAGTATTCGCTCGAAGAGTCTCCTTTCACGATATCTCCGGAGGAATCCTTCCGCAGGTGTTCCGATGTCAAGGATGACATGGGTATGATGGAGAGGATCCACCGCGGTATGTATCCGGAGGCGATCACGAAAGGGATCACCCTGAGCAGGTTCTATGCCGATTATGTGGACACATACATCATGCGCGACGTCTCGGATATCATAAATGTAAGGGACAAGGAGAAGTTCAGGTCCTTCATGGAGGTCATGGCGTCCCTGACAGGGCAGCAGCTGACCTACGAGAGCATCACCAAGGCCGTCGGCATAGATCTGCGCACGGTGAAGAACTGGATCAGCGTTCTTCTGGCCGGGGACATAATCACGCTCCTCGAACCATATTCTGACAGATCGGTCACCAAGAGGGTGTCGAAGCATCCGATGATCTATTTCCGCGATACCGGTCTCGCGTGCTATCTGGCGAAGATCCCCGATGCCAAGATCCTGTCCGCCAGCTATCTCAAGGGCCCGATGGTGGAGACGTTCATGATTAACGAAGTGATGAAGACCCACGCGAACAAGGGATTGGAGACTCCGTTCTTCTATTATCGTGATTCCAACAACAACGAGGTGGATCTGGTGATGCTGTACGACGGGAAGCTGAACATGATCGAATGCAAGGCAGGTGCGGAATGCGGGACCGGTGACATCAAGGCATTCGGCAGGCTGCAGACCTCCCTGGATAAGGCAGGATGCATATTATGTCTGGCGGACAGGCCGTATCCTATAACGAAGGATGTGTATGCTCTGCCCCTGAAGTCTCTGGGAGCTTGAGAAGGTATCCCGCCGGTCCCCCGGCGGGGAAGTGATTTGTATCAGACTCTGTCGGCGATCTCTTTCTGGATGCCGGCGATGAAGTCGTCCAACTTGACGGTTCCCTGATCCCCGCCGTCCCTCTTCCTCACGGTGACGACGGTTCCGTCCTGGACCTCGTTCTCTCCGATTACCAGCATGTACGGGACCTTCTGGAGCTGTGCCTCACGGATCTTGTATCCGATCTTCTCGCCCCTGTTGTCCAACTTGACCCTGACGCCTGCTTCCTTCAGCTTCGCAGCTACCTGCTCCGCATAGTCGAAGGACTTCTCGGAAACGGACAGTACCCTTACCTGCACGGGTGCGAGCCATGTGGGGAACTTTCCTCCGAAGTGCTCGATGAGGATTCCCATGAACCTGTCGATGGATCCGTAGATTACACGGTGGATCATGATGGGCCTGTGCTTCTCTCCGTCGGCACCGATGTAGTTGATGTCGAACCTCTGGGGCAGCTGGAAGTCCAGCTGGATGGTTCCGCACTGCCATGTCCTTCCGAGGGAATCCTCCACGTGGAAGTCGATCTTGGGTCCGTAGAAGGCTCCGTCGCCTTCGTTGACCGCGTACTCCTTTCCGAGATTGTCGAGTGCGGATCTCAGACCGTTGGTTGCCAGTTCCCAGTCCTCGTCGGATCCCATGGAGTTATCCGGCCTGGTGGACAGCTCGATGTGGTAGTTGAATCCGAATTTGGTGTACACTTCGTCAACTAACCTTACGACGTTGGCGATCTCCTTGGGGATCTGATCCGGTGTCATGTAGATATGTGCATCATCCTGCGTGAAGCACCTGACCCTGAACAGACCGTGCAGGGTACCGGACCTCTCGTGCCTGTGGACGGTACCGATCTCGGCCAACCTGAGGGGCAGCTCCTTGTAGGAGTGGTTCTCGTTCTTGTACACGAGGATGCTTCCGGGGCAGTTCATCGGCTTGATGCAGTGGACCTGGTCGTCGATCATGGTGGTGTACATGTTCTCCTTGTAGTGGTCCCAGTGACCCGATCTTAACCAGAGCTGCTGGTCGAGGATCATGGGGGTGGAGATCTCATGGTAGCTCTCCCTTGTGTGGAGCTCCCTCCAGTAGTCGATGAGGGTGTTCCTGAGGATCATTCCCTTGGGGAGGTAGAAGGGGAATCCCTGTCCCTCCTCCATTATGGCGAAGAGACCCAATTCCTTTCCGAGCTTCCTGTGGTCCCTCTTCTTCGCCTCCTCGAGCATTGTGAGGTACTTCTCGAGGGATTCCTTTGATTCCCATGCGGTACCGTAGATACGGGAGAGCATCTTGTTCTTCTCGTCGCCTCTCCAGTAGGCTCCCGCGATGGATGTGAGCTTGAACGCTTTGACCGCCTTGGTGTATAATGCGTGCGGTCCGGCGCAGAGATCCACGAACTCGCCCTGCTTGTAGAAGCTGATGCGTGCGTCCTGGGGTAATTCCACAACGAGTTGCACCTTGTAGATCTCGCCCTTTGATTTCAGATACTCGATGGCGTCCTGCCTGGACATTGTGTATGTCTCGAGCTTGAGGTTCTCCTTCACGATCTTCTTCATCTCGGCCTCTATCTTCTCGAGGTCCTCGGGGACGAATCCGCCCT
>CALAVG010000224.1 GCA_937892275.1 uncultured Methanomicrobiales archaeon
TGAAGGCCGTATTGGATTGCAGAGGTCCGGAGAGGTTGCAGTTCGGCAGTGTCTACGGTTTCAGGATCTTCGATGATGTGCAGGAGATGGTAGATGTCATCAAAGAGAAGGATTCGTCGGAGACACTATGCCGTGTCGTTGCCGGATATTCGTGGGAATGGGCCACGAAGAACCTTCATATCGATGCTTCCAAGGTGTCGGATGATTCAAGCATGCCCTATGATATCGATATCGACGGACATCATTTCGTATGGAACAATCTTGATGATAAGGAAGGGAAGGAATGGATCACGAACCCTAGATCCGTCCACGAGATCGGTTGCGTCCATACCACACAAGGTTACGATCTCAACTACGTCGGTGTGATATTCGGGAAGGAGATCGATTACGATCCAGAGGAGAACAGGATCGTTGTGGATCCCAAACTGCTCAAGGATATGAATGTCAAGAAGGGCTGCACCGTTGAGGAGGTGAGGGAGTTCGTCATCAACTCCTACAAGGTGATGATGACCCGTGGTATCCGTGGTTGCTATGTGTACGCATGCAATCCAAATCTTGCGAAGTATCTGCGCAGGTATATTCCCGTATGATTCCGACGGTGTGTGAAGATCGATCCATCCGTACCGTATTTCTTATCTATCTGAGCATATACCCGGAACAGGTCATCCAATGTTCGGAAAAAAGGTCGAAAAGAAGGCGCGTATCCTGTTCCTCGATAGGAAGAACGATTATGTATCGCAGATCGCAGAATACTTCACGAATCAGTTCTATGAAGGTATGTATGAGGTCTACAGTGCCGGATTCGAACACGACATAATCGATTGCGATCTCATCTCTGTGATGTATCAGAACGGAGAGGATATGAGAAGGCAGGTCGCGAAGGATCTCAAGAACGATGAACTCCTGCCGAAGGATGACTATTATGATTTCGTGATCTATCTAGAGCAGCCCATCTTCGATGAGTATGCCAAGAAATCCCCCTGGCAGGGGAGGCAGATCTGCGTTCCCATGAGGATGAGATCCGAATTCACGGCCACGGATGATGCAGAACTCTATGATGAGTATGTCAGGGTGATGAACGAGGTAAGGGAATGGGTAAAGGAGTACATGTCCGATCCCGAGAAGCTCAAACCCCTGGTATCGGCATGATCCCGGTGATCATATTCGATAAGTGTCAATGCGACCCTAAGAAGTGCACTGCCAAACGTATGATGAAGTTCGGTCTCGGTAAGGAGGCCAAGACACTCGGTGCGATACCGAAGGGTTCCATAGTACTGTCCCCTTTCTCCGACAGGGCCATGTCCCCTGCGGACATACATGCTGCGAGGAAGGGATTGGTCGTGATGGACCTTACATGGACCAACATAGACGAGTTCCCGAGGCTGAAGAACGTCGAGGAGAGG
>CALAVG010000225.1 GCA_937892275.1 uncultured Methanomicrobiales archaeon
GTATTGGTTTATGTGGTTGACCGTTTCGTATCCATGGGCGGTGATCATCCTCGCAACGGATGCGAGTGAGAGGTCGCCGTCCATGAAGCGCATGAAGAGGCCGTCGAGCTCCTCCGCAGCGGATGGTTTGATCTCCTTCTTGGTCGCCACGAATCCGAGTATGCCGTCGAGGGTCGCCTCGCTGAATCCTGATTTCAGGGCGAAATCACGGAATTTCGGGTTCCTTGTCGATTTGAGTGGATGAGGCAATCGGTTGGATGTAACCTCATGCGATCCCGTTCTTCCTCATGTTCCTCAGATACACCAACGATATGAGCAGTTCCGGATCCGTGAATCCTCTCGCGGACCTCTTGATTGCCTGGATGACGCTGTTGTTCCCTTCGGCCAGTCCGTTGGATATGTGATGATAGTGCCAGGCCATGATGCCTTCCTGGTGGTCGTCGATGGCGAGACCAAGATCGAATATGGAACCGTCCGACGAGTCGAGGCACTTGTCTATTATCGTGTAGAGGAATATCCTGGCACTTTCCGGATCGGTCATGGTGTAGAAATCCCTGAGCATCTCCTTTATGACGTATGCCTTCCCGATGTGGAAGTATTCGTCTGAGATCCTGTCGATGCGTCCTTTCTCCTCGGGGGAGAGGGATTCGCGGTTGCGGAGGAGCTTGAACCTCAGGCTCTTGGCATCGCGGCCCTTCAGCCCCGATGTCCTCCTGACCTCGTCGACGGTGTCGGTAGCGAGTTTCACTACGTGGAACTTGTCGAACACCATCACTGCATTGGGGAATTCACGTTCTATGCCTGCGATGAACGCAGGACTCATGTCCCCGCAAGCCACCTTTATATTATCGGGATCGCCGCCGTGATGGATGAGCCAGATGCGGAATTCTGTGAGGACGGAACCGTCTTTTCCGAGGGTTCCGAACACTATTCCGCCGGTATCCGGGTTGATGATCCACGTGACGTACCTGTGACCCTTGCGGTACGATGTCTCGTCAATGCAGAGGCGGCGCATATCCGAGAGATCGAGATCCCGCATGCCTCTGTCCGCATACAGCCTTACGATGTTCCATATCGTGTGGTCGCCGACGCCCAGGAGATCGGCCGCCAGATGCACGGGCATGACCCTGGAGTATTCTGCGCACAGGCGTTCGAACCTGCGGGTCAATCGGGAGGTCTCCCCGGACCATTCCACATCCACCTCGTGGACCCCGTGGTCCGGACACTCCACGCGGGGGAACTCGGCGGTTATCCTGCAGGGGGAATCCGCGAAATCCAGGTCCCTCCAGGTACGTTTGCGGGTATCGTATCTGCGGCATTCCTTACCACAGATCGGACAATGAAGCGGACCGCGGTACGATACACGGACATCGACGCCCAGAGGTGCCTCCAGGAACTCGACATCATCGATGGCCCACACCTCACCGATGCCGATGTTCTGGCGCAACCATCCTTCGAAGTTGGTCTTCATGCACGGAGATGGCCGAAGAACGATATATCGGAAACCCCGGAGTTACATCCAACCGATTGCCTCATCCACTCAAATCGACAAGGAACCAAAAATCATCCTATCTGAGTGTTTCCACACAGATAACGAATCGATAAATCGGGAGACCGATAAGGCCCTGGAAACAATCATCGAGAAATTCTGTGCTGAGGATCAGACAGATTACAATTTCATGCCTGTGGTACTGCCTACAGGTACCAGGAAAACTTCCAGTGTCGTGAATTTCATCGCAGGATACATCAAGAACAGAGGAGAGCATAACATCCTCTTCGTAACAACGCTGAAGAAGAACCTTCCCGTGAGTGAGATTAGCGAAGAGGACAAGCTCAGGAGGAGTTTCGAAGAGAACGGAATAGGCAGCATATACGAAGAGAAAGTCCTCGTCATCGACTCCCTGCCCAACATGCTCAAGGATAACTACCCCAAGCTAACCAATCCCGAAAGGGCCTATCTCCGTTCCAAGATGGGGGATTCCATGACCGATGAGCTTGATACCCACCTTCGGTCACTGAGGGAAGCTTCTGTTTCCAAAATCGCTTA
>CALAVG010000226.1 GCA_937892275.1 uncultured Methanomicrobiales archaeon
GACACATAATATGCTTCTGAAACAACATTCCAATTCTGATTATAATTCCCGGAAACATTCACGGATACAGGCCCGGTCAAACCAACACCATCGTCATACTGTGTCAGATTGATAGTCAGCACAATCTCGTAATCTTCAGATGCAAAAGTACCTGTAATGGTTGTCTGTACCTGAAGATCCTCTATCATATCCGAGGTAACGTCCATTGTGTAAAATTTCCGGTCAGTCCCAGAATCACTATCAAGAAACAGATTCAGCATAAATGCGGATCCTTCCTCAACATAGAGGATAGGATAGGTAGGCGCAACAAAGAACGGAACCCAACAATTATCGGACTCGGTGACATAATCTATCCTATTGATGGAAACCCCCGTCAATTGAAGATTCACGGATGCCCCGATGATGTCGATGGTCGCAGTCATGTTGCTGTTCGCGGTTATGCTGAAGGTCTGGAATGAATCGAGCGATGCACCACCACCAAGACCGCCAATCGACACAGGCGCATTGGTGCCTGTTCTGTCCAAGAAATCTCCCGATACCGTTATTGCCTTGCTGCCATCCGATTTGTATGTAACAACATTCAAAGTCAATGCAATAAGATCATAATCGTTATGGCTGGCCTCAAGTTTCATAATAGGTACGGAAACGCTGTCGTAATACATGGTCCCGACCTTCTCAAATGCATCCATGTATCCCTGTGCATCCGAAAGGGTAAACGAATAGGAAGGTCCAGAGCCGGATTTACCGACATAATAGGACTCATACCCCGTATATGTGGTCTCAATCTTATCATCTGCGAGAACGGTGTTCAGACTGTTCAATACTTCCCCATCGACCTGAACGGGTGCTGAACCTCCGCTGCCTTCTCCGCTACCTCCGTCCCCTTCGGTCAGGGAGTTGCAGATCGGCACGAGGACCACGGCAGCCACTATGACGGCTACCACGATCCCTATCATTTTCGTAACAAGAACATTCTGTTCCATGAATAAGTATGGGGGGGGATTAAAAGATTATCGAAAATGGGGATTGTTGGGATATGCTTATCAACTCTTACAATGATTTTAATGTGTCAGCCAACTGACAAGAGGTATCTCTATGATCAAGAAAACAACCGCTATCGTGGCCGTTGTCCTGTTCGT
>CALAVG010000227.1 GCA_937892275.1 uncultured Methanomicrobiales archaeon
GATGGGATCCTGTCGATGCCCCCCGACGCCCTCCGCCGAGGGACGGGCTCGTCCCCTCCGTCAGCAACATATTTTAACGGCGTGGGCCTAGCCCGGCTCCAGCGATATAAATGCCAGAAGAATTGGAGCTTATTGCAGTCGAGGATATCAAGGTGACCAAAGGGATGACCGTGGACCAGATGATGAGGGCCATGGGGCGCGCCGGAGGCTTCACCGCGCAGAAGCTGTCCGACGCCACGGACATCGCCGAGAGGATGATCAAGGACAAGGACTGCCTCAAGATCCTCTCCTTCCCGGCTTGCATCAACGCCACCGGGACGCACGGGGTCATCGTCGACATGGTGAAGAACCACATGGTCGACCTGATAATCACCACCTGCGGCACCCTGGACCACGACATCTCCAGGACCTACGAGGACTACTTCAAGGGCGACTTCATGATGGACGACGCTAAGCTGAGGGAAGAGTACTCCATATCCAGGCTCGGGAACGTCCTGGTGCCCGACTCCTGCTACGGAGAGGTCCTCGAGGGCGAGATCCTCCCCATGTTCGACGAGATCTTCAAGGGCAAGGACTCCATGACCACCCACGAGATCATCTGGGAGGTCGGAAAGAGGATGGCCAACGAGGACTCCCTCATGTACCAGTGCTGGAAGAACCAGGTCCCGATCGTCGTCCCCGGCATCACCGACGGGTCCTTCGGATGCCAGCTCTGGATGTACTACCAGACCCACAGGAAGTTCAGGATCGACCTCTTCGGCGACGAGCAGATGCTGTCCGAGATGACAAACCACGCCGTCAACACCGGAGCCCTCATGATCGGTGGAGGAATCTCCAAACACCATGTCATCTGGTGGAACCAGTTCCGCGGAGGGCTGGATTACGCCGTATACCTCACGACCGCCGAGGAATACGACGGATCGCTGTCCGGTGCCAGGCTCAGGGAGGCGATCTCCTGGGGTAAGGTCAAGCCCGAAGCGAAGAAGATGACTGTGGAAGGGGATGCGACCATCACCCTCCCGATGATCTACGCATCACTCGTGGACAGACTCTGATGTCAGAGAAGATTCTGTTCCTGGAAGGGGACGGGGTAGGCCCGTCCATGCTTGCATCGGCCGAGCGTGTGCTCAAGGCCGCGACCGATTCGGTGGAGGTCATCCACGGCGAGATAGGGAGGGCCGCGTTCGACAAGACCGGACAATACCTGCCCCATGACACCATGGACCTCCTGGACGAATGCAAGATCATCCTCAGCGGCCCCGTTTATAAAGGCGACCTGAGGGAGGATGCCCTCAAGACCCTGACCATCCAGCTGGACCTTTTCGCAAAGGTCAAACACTTCAGGACCCTCGCCCCCGATCTGGGGGTCCAGGGTGCCGATATAGCTCTCTGGAGTTGCAACAACAATACAGAAGCGGAGATATCGGAGATTCCCGACCTCGACGGCATTACGCTGAGCAAGTACGTCAAAAACACGGCGTACAACAGAATGATGCAGCTGGCACGTGCCAACAACGACAAGTACGGCATCAAGAGGATATCATGTCTGCTCAAGACAGATTTCTTCCCCTTGAGCAGCGGCATGTTCAGGGAATCATTCGAGAGCACCTTCCCTGCGGAGGAGTACGAGACCCAGATAATGAACGTGGGCGACTGGGCTGCTAAGGCGATGAAGGAACCGCCGCAGGATCAGTGCGTCCTCTGTGTGGACCTCTACAGCCAGATCGCTGCTGGAATCCTAGGGAGCGTGACCGGATTCGGGTATCTCGCACCGACATGCTTCGTTGGAGAGGAGTACAGACTCTACATGCCCCTCAGGAGACCCGATTACGACGATACCGTCGAGGCACAGCACGTCAATCCGACCGCCGTGATCCAATCCGTCGCATCCATGCTCAGACTGAGCGGCCTGGACAAGGAAGGCGCCATCGTCAGAGACTCGCTCACGGACACATATCTAGAGAACAAAAGGACTCCCGACCTCGGAGGCACTCTCACAGCAGAGCAGTTCACCGACGCCGTCATCGAACATATCCAATCACGTCTCGCATGACTTTTTTATGGCTGTACTGAGTTCCAGCCATCATGATAGATGCTGGTCACAGGGAATGCGTCGAAGCGGCGCTCGACCATGAGAAGACGGACAGGACACCAGTGAACAATTTCGTTCTTGCAACTGCTGCACGCAGTGCCGGAATGACCGTGGACAAGGCCAGGTGGGATCCCAAAATCTCCGCCAAGGTTTCGGTGGACCATGCCGTCAAGACCAAATCCGATTTCGTTAAGCCCGTATTGGATTCCCAGGTACCGTTCATGGATTTTGGGATGGAGGTGCGCTTCCCGGAGGACGACTACGGTCAGATCCTGAAGCCGATAGCTGAGGATGCAGAGCATATCGACCAGCTCGCTTTCTTCGATCCTGAGAAGGCATCTGAATGCCCCAACTTCCAAAAGGTGTTCGTGGAAGCACTCGAGGAGACCTCCAGGATCATCCCCGAGGACCTGCACATATGCGGACTGTCCTGGGGGCCCATCACCACATCCGGTTACATCATGGGGGTGGAGAACATGGTCATGGGAATCCTCATGGACCCAGACATGGTCAAGAACCTCCAGAAGAAGGTCACGCCTTTCGTATCAGCGATACAGAGGCGCATGATCGATGCCGGGGCCACGGTGATGTGGATGGCCGACCCTACATCCTCGGAGGACCTCATATCCCCTGCGATGTTCCATGAATTCTCCGCACCGTACATCACGGACATCGTGAAGGATGTCAATAACATGGATAGCTCGATCCCGACGTTCGTCCACATATGCGGGAACACCCTGGAGATACTCAAGGAGATGCCCGAGACAGGTGCGGACTGTCTAAGCTTCGATCATGCCGTGGATCCATCGAAGGCCAAGATCACAGCCGGGAACAGGATCTCCATCATGGGGAACATCGATCCCGTCAGAACCATGATGATGGGCGACCCCGATTCGATCAAAAGGGCATGCTATGATGTGATCGACGCTGCCGGCCAGAACGGAGGGTTCATCTTGGCACCGGGTTGCG
>CALAVG010000228.1 GCA_937892275.1 uncultured Methanomicrobiales archaeon
GATTAAGGGTAGATGAAGGGTCGGGGGAGACGGCGGGAATCGGTTAAGAAGGAGTGTGGTTTGTCTACTTTTACCACAAAGAAGGACGAACCACATTATGAACACGTTATTCCCTGTTGATAAGACTGTCTATGCCGAGACTCCCGATAACCGCTTGGTCCGTGCCGAATTGAGGCTTTCCGACCGTTGGAAGGTCGTCGGTAAGCATGTCGATATGGTCTGCGAGGAACGTTCCGATGACGTTCCGGAATTCGATGTTGTGTCGGCTGCACAGTTGAGATCCCGCCAGCATACGAGCAGGGGCTGTGTGGAGATATTCGTCAGTGCACAGCCGGGACAGCGTTACCGCTGTCCCGTGTGCGGTTGTTCCTGCAAACCGTTGTGCTACGAGGTCCGCAGGTACCACCATCTCCCCGAACAGGGATGCGAATGCTGGATCATAGCCAGGATACCGAAGTTGATATGCAGGGGCTGTGGCGGCACGCCGCAGGTCCCGTTCCCGCTGAGCGACAGGCGTGCCAGCTATACGAGGGACCTCGCCGAGGAGGTCATGTCGTCCCTGACAAGCAGGTCCAGATCCTCTGTGGCATCCGATCTCTTCATCTCCACGGATATCGTGGATAGCATCCTGGACCGTCAGATAACGGATGCTATGAAGGAACAGGACCTGTCCCATGTGTCCGGGGTGTTCCTCGACGAGACCCAGTACGGACACGGACAGGATTACATCAGCGTGTTCCTGGACCAGAACCACAAGGTGATCTACGCTTGCAGGGGACACGGAAAGGATGTGTTGGAAAGGTTCTGCGGACACCTCATCCTCCAGGGAGGGGACCCCGGGAACATCCGTTTCTTCAGCACCGACATGAGCACGGCTTACGAATCCGGTATCCTCGAACACTTCCGCAATGCCATCCTCGTATGGGATCGTTTCCACCTCATCAAATCACTGAACGAAGCTCTGAACAACGTGCGCAAACGCACGTTGAAAAGAGCTTCGGGAGAGAGTCTGAAGAGCGTCAAATACGTGGTCCTGAAGCATTTCCAGAACCAGACACCGGAACAGGAGGAGAAGATGAGCCAGATACGTATGGTCAATCCGGAATTGGCAATAGCGTTCGATATGAAGGAGGTGTTCTCCGACATCATCCTGATACGCGACCGTAACTCCATGGCGGCTATGCTGAAGTGGTGGATAGGGTGGGTCGAATCCGAGGGGCCGAAGGAGTTCGTCGACAAGGTCAGGTGGATCCGTGAGAAGATCGGCAGGATACTCGACTGGGCGATCTTCCCCATCAGCAACTCCGCCTCCGAGGGGGTGAACAAGAACATACAGGATATCCGCAGACAGGCCTGCGGATACCGTAACGTGCAGAACTTCTTCCAGATGATATTCCTCAGACAGAGCGAATTGGAATTCAGGTTCTGAGCGGATGTCGCTTAGCCGATAGCGACAGCTATGGCGGTTCCGACGGTTTCCCACAGATGTGGGCTGATGATCCACATCAACGTCGATCATTGAGCACGGGTTCCCGCTTCTCAGGGGAATGGAAACAGGGAAGAAACATCAATTCCGCCCGTCTCCCCCGACCCTTCATCTACCCTTAATCCCGAAGAGTCAAAAAATTGCATTAGCGGATGAAGCCATCAAGGCAATTGTTGGCAATCAAAAAAGCCGCTCTTCAGGGACTATTGGGCCTATTCTGAGAAAGACTGCCCGTATCAACTCAATCCATTCAACAATCACAATCGAGGGTAATTCTCTCGGTTTCTTGAAAGTAAAAGATACTATTGACGGCAAACCTGTTGAAGGTCCTTTCGATGAGATAACAGAGGCAAAGAATGCCATTGAAGCATATCGTTTGATAGATAAAACGGATATAATGTCCGTTGATTGCTTCCTGAAGATAGAATCCATCATAATGTGGGGACTCGTAGAAGAAAACGGATTCAGGAACGGAAAAGTCGTCATAGCTGAGGGGGAGAAGATAATCTACGAACCTCCGGAA
>CALAVG010000229.1 GCA_937892275.1 uncultured Methanomicrobiales archaeon
CCGCCGGAGGCCCCGTTGTTCCAGGCGCCACCGACGATGAGGCAGCGATTACCCACGTTGTTGGACCACATGTTGTCGCCCGACGCATATTCGGATTCGCCTGAACCGGTTGCTGCTGCGGGCATATCCCATGCCGCCGAGGTGAGCACATGCGATGTGATTTTCGTGTTGCTTGCGGCTGGTACTGATAGATCTCCTCCGGTGTAGTCCGCTCCCGAGATTCCGGAGTTGAGGACACTATCGGTACCGTATAGGCCCGTTGTCAGACCGCTGCCTGCCTTGAGTTTCCCACCGGATACGTATGTGTTGTCTACGAATTCCCATACCGAACCCCATGAATTCTCTATGTAAAGTTTAGAGTATGAAGTGTTTCCGGAAGTAGTAGCGCCCGAAGATGCGTACGGCCCTTTGTCGTTGCTATTGCTTCCGGCAGTGCTGGAGACCGAACCGGATGATGTTCCGCTTCCGATCACGGACTGTGCGTTCTTGTTTCCCATCGTCGCCTGGGAGATGATCTTGTAAAGGGTCCACTCATAGAAGTTCCACATCTGGTATGTACCGGCGCCGTCGGTGACGAACGAGTTCGCCTTTTCGACCTCGGCTCTGAACCCGCTAAGCGTCTTGGATGCCGTGGGATTTACTCCGGTCTTGGACATGAGTCCGTAAGTGGGATCGACCGAGGCCTCATACACACCGATAGCGAGGTAAGGATAGATCGTGGCATCGTCAACCTGATGAGCATAAGCTTTCATCAGATTATTCACCGTTGACAGATTGGAGTTGGTATTGGTATTTGATATGTACAGATTCCCTGCTCCGTTCGAGTACCAATAGATAGTAGGGATGACCAGCATCACATTGAAGTTTGCCAATGTTACTGCATTATCTTTTATATCCTTGGTGAGATCAGATGGTTTCAGGATGTGTGCGATGTGCCCAGGAGTATTGCTGTATGCGTTCTTATCCGCTGCATTGTTGCCTACGCTTATAGCTGCATAGAACATGTTAAACGGTCCAAGACCGGTAGTATCATTCCAGGTCCAAGAACCGGGGCTGTATACCCAACTTTCATCATGAGATACAGGCGTCAGTGCGGACGACTTTGTCGATATATCGCCGTCTTTATAGACGCCTGTTATTTGAGACTGTTTCTGTGTCTCATCCGACACCGTGCTGTATGTGACGAGATATGCGTAATTGGTCCCTGCAGGGACGACCGAAGCAGCATCGGAATCCTCCGATGGAGCGACAGCCGTCAGAGGCACCGCCAACATCAGCATGACGAGGGCGAACGCGATCAGCGTCTTATTGTTCGATTTCATGATTCAATCACCTTTTTCCTTTCTAGATTCATTCTGTTCTTTTCATAGATCTCGTCAAAAGTCAGATGCTGCAGGTGCTTCCCATCGCACCACTTGAGACATCCCTCGTAGGAATGGATCGTCCCGAGATCGTGCCTGTCCATGATGTAATCATTATTCTCCAATCTCTCGGAGATGTGGCCTGCCGCCCTCTGCATTCTCTTCTTGGTCTCCTTCTTCAGGAGCACATGGTCGCTGTAGATCACGTACCCTAGGAACCTGAGTCCGCGTGCATCGACGGGAAAGATCTGCCAGTTGGAGTTGAGTTCTAGCTTCACCTTCGCCAATTCCACTTGGATGACACCGAGGATGCGCCTCAGCCACGGCTTGGAATAACCAAGGATGGCATAGTCATCCGCGAATCTCGCCTTGTAATGCACATGATACTCCTCTGAGAGGACATGGTCCATCTCCGAAAGGTACAGGTTGGCGAGCATCGTGGAGAATCTGGATCCCAGAGGTATCCCTCCCCTGGGATAGTCGTCGATGAGCTGGAAAATGAGCTGTAGGAATCTTTCGTCCTTGAACGACCTCCTCAGCTTCTCTTTCAGAATATCCTTGTCGATCGATGCGTAGAACTGATGCACATCGACAAGAAGGGCATATTTAATCTTGGGATCCTCCCGGAGATAGCCTGCCATCTTCGAGACTGCGAGATGCTGGCCCATGCCCCTCCTTCCGCTGTATGTCTGGGAGATGAGCTTCCTGTTCAGCTCATCCTCCGCCGCGATGCAGACCGCGGTATGCAGTATGCGGTCTGGGTAGAGCGCTATATCGGCTATCAGCCTGGTCTTCCCTCTTTCCTGCTTATGCCTGAAGATGTATTCCGATGAGACGAATGTCCCGTCCAACACAGATTGCCTCAGGGCCTGGAGTTTTGCCTCGGCATCCTTCTTGAATTCTGCGACCTCCCGCTTGTCCTTACGATGGGCACAGCATGCCTTGGCGGCCTTGCGGAGGGTGTCCATGTCGACGACCTTCCAGAAAACATTGGAGATGCGTTTCAAAGGCACATCCCCCTTGAAGGCCTATCAACCTCGTTACCGACGTTCGGACGCGCATATCCGTATGCCCGCCTACCAGCCGGTTGATTATTGTTTTCAGTGATCTTTTGCCAAGAGGCAGGGTCCCTTCCGAGCGTTATGTTGAATCTTTGATCTTCAGGGGGATATGCCAGACGAGCCCCGATGTTCGTGTTCGAATTCGACAGATCGTTGTTCGAGTTCCAGGCAGACAGACCGTCGGAGGCCCCGTTGTTCCAGTTGCCACCGACGATGAGGCAGGAGTTCTGACCGTTATTCGTCCAGATAGAATCTCCGGATGCTCCTGAGGGATTGTCCGTGTTCTTCGGATAGTCGCCCGACGATAAAGGTATGGGCATGTCCCATGAGGCAGAATCCAGACTCTGCCTGTAGATATCATGCTGCGACATACTGGCAGGGACAGACAGACGCGTCGTTGTCGGTACGTATTCGGCACCGCTAACCACTGGGTTATCTGCGGATAGAGAATTGCTCAATGCCGAACCGGCATATA
>CALAVG010000230.1 GCA_937892275.1 uncultured Methanomicrobiales archaeon
GCATGTCCCCTTCCTTTACTTCTTTCCGAGATCCATCGGGATATTATTTCTATAAAGTCGCCCTTTTCCAAATCATGCAGAGGAACGCTAAGATCGCGGTAATCCTGACGATCCTTGGAGTCCTGATCATCGGAATGGGTGTCAGCTATGCCGGGGACCATGGAGATAAGACGGTCGAAGCGGAGGTCCTTGAATTCGATTTCTTCCACAATGCGAAGCTCGATACGACCTTCGACGATCTTCAGAAGATCGGTGTGGATTACGGGGACGATCTCCTCGCCACATTGGGGGATCAATCGCTCGTAGCGGTGATGGCACGGGATTACAACGGTATCGCCAGTTACGAGGGATTCGTCGTTTGGAAGAATTCGGAGATTATGTTCGGTGTGTTCAACTACCAGCTGCAGAAGATGATGACGATAAAGGAAGGCGACGTGGTCACCATCTCCAAGATCGGCAGGAATCCCTATGCCGACAAGATCCCTAACTATTCGAAGAAATACAGTTCTGATCCGGATGATTTCCCGTCCATGGAAGTGTTCAGCAATTTCCGCATGGTGGATGAGGGGGAGGTCACTCCAGGTCTCCTGTACCGTTCCGCATCGCCGTGGACCAGCGGTAACCGCGCCCCATATGCTGATGAGTTCTACAGAGAGAACGGGGTCGATTGCCTGATCTGTATGGATGCGAGCTACGAAACGATTGCAAAGTATGTCGACGAACATCCCGATTACTACGCGAGCGAGCTCTTCAAACAGGGTAAGGTCATCTGCGGAGAATATGAGACATTGATTCATTCCTTCCCGGAGCAGACCAAGAAGTTCATGGACACGTTCCTGGAATCGGAAGGATCGATCGGTATATTCTGTAAGCTCGGCAGGGACCGCACGGGCTTGTATTGTGCCATCTTGGAAGGTCTTGCAGGGGCATCGTACCAGGAGATCAGGGACGATTACATGGAATCCATCTGCAACTACTTTGGGATCGTAAAGGATTCCGAGGAGTACAAAGTTATCCTGGACATGTATACTAACAGGGAATTCTTCCTCTTCAATCACTATGAACAGGTTCCTAGTATCCCTAATATCAAATGGAGGGACCTTGAGTATATCGAATACGATCCCGAAGCGGTCTTCACCAAGTACCTTATCGATTACGTCGGTATGGACGCGGACAAGGTTCAGGCAGTCAAGGACAAGCTCGAAGGGATGGGATTCTGAGCACCCCTCATATCCGGACCACCATAAGTATTACTAATTTGAAATTCGTGTTACTGGTAATTCCAAATAAAGGGCAGAGCGAATTGCAGTGAAGTAATGAGGTGAGTGGTCCCGCTGAGATTTGAACTCAGGACCTTCCGGTTATCAGCCGGACGCTCAAACCGTGCTAAGCTACGGGACCAACATAGTCCAGGATAGATAGGTCACATATAAAGGTTGTCAATTACAAAGCAGTGTCGACAATCGCTCCAACCTATCCAGGCATCACACGCTGTCCGGACATATGCTGGCAATGTCATAGGATTAGAAGTCTAGCATACCATGATCCTCGAAGGTACAGTCCTTCAGTCGATGATAGGATCATCCGTTTATTCCATTGATCTTGGTACAAGTTGCATGAGGGAAAAGGTGGAGAGGCTCTGTTCTGTTTAGGGGGGACCTCCCATTTACAGTATTCAAACCAGTTTCGCAGCTGCATCCCCGAGCTCTTTCTCGTCGAACTCGTCAAGATGTGCAATCACGGATGCGACCACATCTGCTCCGTCCGATTTGGTGCGGTCGGTCCATTCACGCATCCACTCCCCATCTCCCCAGTCATAGGATCCGAACAGGACAATCTTCTTGCCCGAGAGTTTCCCCTCCACTGATGTGAACATGGGTTCGAATACATCCTCTTCAAGAACCTCGCTTCCCATTGCAGGGCATCCGAAGGCGATCGCATCGTATGCGTCGACGTCAGCGGCCCCGAAGGAATCTGCGAACAAGAGGGATGTCTCCGCTCCTGCGGATTCGAGGCTGTTCTTAACGATCTTCGCCATGGCTTCGGTGTTGCCCGTGTCACTCCAGTATACAATAGCTACCTTACTCATGCTATCAATTTAGGAATGACTAAAAAGACTATTTAAAATTTAGGTGAGTCTAAACTTTTGAAAGAACTTTGACGGTTAGCTCCGGAAGACCGGATGGAGTCCAGCCGGAGTATGGGGACATCATAATCAAGATACGGATTTATATGGTGAATCCGATTGACTGGCATGGAGCCCTCCTATCAGGAATCGCATATGATTCTGCCGAATAATCTGGCGATCCTTCTATCGGCCATGCTGGTTATCACGTGGCTCGCAATGCTGGTGACCAAGTTCGCATACTACGAAGACATGTCCATGACTGCCATAGTGATCTGCGGCGTATTCTTCGCCATCTGTGTTATCGTTTGCTTTGCTGCCAGGTATTCCGTGACTGTCTACGAGGACAGGATCGAGATCTTCCACATATTCAGAACGGTCACCGTTCCCAAAGCGGAGATCATCACCACCAGGGTCGGCGAGATGAACCAGATCAAGAACTATTCCGACTGGAATCTGAAGGGCGTCAAGTATAGGACATATTCGGTTGTCGGAGAGGAGATGGCCGTCGGACTGAAGGTCACCGGGAAGAGGGTATACTACTTCTCGACCCACGATCCCGAAGCGATCGCCGCACTGCTCCCCAAGGAGGAATGAGTATGCAGGTGGCATTCCACTGGGTGAGGGTCCAGACATTCTGTTACGCAACGGAGAGGCAGGAACTCTTGGAGGATACTCTGAAGGAGCTTCTCGGGGACATCGAGTTCGAGGAGGAGATCACCGAGAGCGAGCACGGGAACACCATGATGATCCTGGAGACCCGTATAACTAAGCAGAGGGAGTTCACGGACCTGTTCTCCAAACTCGGTGAGAGCGTCCTTGATTTCATCCTCGAGGACATGGACAACCGTGTGGACGAGGATGATATGTTCTACCTTCGTCTCGACAAGCAGAAGGCTGTTCAGGGCATCTACGAGATCGCCCATCACGGCGATGTGATATCCATATTCGGAAAGGTCCAGGCTCATCCGGCTAAGAAGGAAGTCGCCGTGAAGGTGATGACCGAATTCATCGAGGGTATCAGGAAGAACCTTCCTCAATCGGCTCGTTCTTGACTTCCAGAGAACAGTCTATCACGCGGTGACCCTTGACATTGGTCACGGTTATCGTAGCGTTATCGAGTTCCACGACATCTCCCTTGGTGGGCGCCCTCTGGAGCTTGTGCATGATGAACCCGGAGAAGTTGGTATCCTCGTAACCGTCACGGTCGATGAAGATGCCTACCTTGTCCATGACATCATCGAAGTTGGCCATTCCCTTCACGATGTAGCATCCTCCGGTGGAGGCGCTCACGTCCTGCTGAACGGCATCGCTCTCGTCCCATATGTCCCCGACCAGTTCTTCCAGGAGATCCTCCATTGTGATGATACCCTTGGTGCCTCCGTAGGAGTCCAGGACCACTGCCATGTGCATCTTGGATTTCTGCATCTCGCTCAGAGCATCAGCGACGCTGACCGTCTCGGGGATGTACTTCACGGGCATCAGGATATCGTGTATCTTGAAGGATACACCGAGCTTCGTGTTGGTGAAGTATGTCTTGGAGTACACCACACCGATGATGTTGTCGATTGTATTATCGTAGACCGGGATCCTAGAATATCCGGATGTGACGAACAGTTGCCCAAGGGCCTCGACGCTCTCGTCCACATCGATGGCGACGATATCTGTGCGATGAACGTATACATCCGCGACCTGGATATCATCCAGCCTCATGGCGTTCTTGATGAGCTCGCTCTCCCTTTTCTCGAGGATACCGTCGGATTGGATCTCGTCGATCATCACTTCCAGTTCGTCCTCGGTGAGCGTCGGCCCCTCATCGCTTCCGATGAGCTTCATGAGCTTGGTGAACAGCCACGACAGGGGCGAGAAGATGACCATTATCCAATGGACTATCGTGCATACCCCGAGACAGATCCTCTCAGGCTGCTTCTTGGCCAGGGCCTTGGGGGTGATCTCGCTGAACACCAGTAGCGCTAAGGTCATAACCACGGTGGATGCTATCGCTCCGGTCTCCGCTCCGAGCAGGATCGCGAAGACCGTGGTGGCCAACGATGATGCTGCGATGTTGACCAGGTTGTTACCGATCAGGATGGTGGTCAGGAACTTGTCGTAACCCTCGATTATCCTTATGGCCTTCTCCGCATTGCGGTTTCCCTCGTTGGCCAGCTTCTTCAGCTTGATCTCGCTGGCGCTGGTGAAAGCGGTCTCGGACATCGAGAAGAAAGCGGAGGATATCATCAGCAGGATGATGGCCACTATGTAGACTATAGTATCCATACTTCAGGCACGCATCCTGTCCGGTGAAAAGAGAGTCATCCTCAATATAATCCACCCGTCGATGATTCATAGTTCGAACTGACTTATATATTTGAGTATGGGATTGACGGGTCCGTGGCAATATGAAGGCTTTGGTAGTCGTGGATTATCAGAACGACCATGTCGTAGGCTCCATGGGCTGCAAATACGCTCCCAAGATCGAGAACAACATCTGCAAGCGCATCGAGGAGGTCCTCATGTCCAGAGGGGATCTGTTCTTCGTAATCGACTACTTCGAGGGGAACTTCATGACCATGGTCAATGGAAAACTGTCCCATGTGAACTACTGCGTCAGGGGAACCAAGGGCGTGGAACTTTACGGAAGGGTCGGCGAATTCTCTTCGAAGGGATACCTGGTACGCAAATCCTCCCCCGGTTCCGATGAACTGATGAGGATGCTCGCCCGTTACGATGAGATAGAGCTCTGCGGAGTGGAGACCGATGTGGATATCCTAGCCAACGCCGTCATAGCAAGGGCTGCCAACCCCAGCGCCAATGTCATCGTCCGTCAGAACTGCGTCGCGAGCAGGAACACCGACCTATCGGAATTCGCCCTCGACATCATGAACGGAATGGGTATCAAGGTGATGTGATCAGTCCGGAAGGTTGTCCTTCACGTTGTTGATCCTCTTCACTACCTGTATGAACTTCTCGTGCTCCGCATCGGCTGCCTTCTTGCAGTCGAGGTACTGCTCGTGGCACACCTGTGCCTCAGCCCTGAGTTTGTCCGCATCCTCGAAGAGCTGATGCATCTTCTCGTGAATCAACTGACCGCTGCTGTTGGCCTTCACCATCTTCTGGTGGTACGTGTCGGCCATCTGCTTGGCACCGCTTATGTCTCCGAGACCACCGCGCTCGCGCATGGTTCTGGCCTTGTCGTTCCACTCGTCACGCTTCTGCCTCATCTCCGATGCTGTGAGGTTGTAATCGTCCCTCTGTGCCTTGAGGCCTCTGGCCTCTGAGGAAAGCCTCTTGGCCTTCTCCTGAAGCTTGTCGCGCTTCTCCGCAAGGACATCCGCCTGCTGGTGGTACCTGTCCCTCTCCGCCTTGTGTTTGGCGGCTTCCTTGTTGAGTTCTTTCAGGATCTCGTCCAGGGAACGCATGTCCTGCTCGATTGCATCTGATATCTCGCTCATGGATACGAAAGGATAATGTTCAACTTGGTTATATTGTGAACGATGACCAACGAGGCGTACCGCAAATGCAAGACGTGCAGATACTGCAATCATAAGGAGGACCTTTGGGTGTGCGTGCTCGAGGTCAGGAGCACCGAACCGGAGTCCACATGCGACAGGTACCGTCCCGGATGCTGCGAGAACTGCTCGATGTATGAAGGAACGATATGCAGAAGGACCGATGAGGAGAAGTACGAACTGGATGTCTGTACGGAATACGATCCATCAGGTTCCGTCTGATATGCGCTGCTTGCGGTTTGACATCACGTTCTGGACGCTCGTCCTGGCAGTGGAGCTGCCCATCATTACTTTCTTGGCGGAATCTGGGATTCCCATGTAGACGATGTTGTCGCAGATACCCTGTGAGGCACGGAGCTGAGGCCTTACCTTAGAATACGATTCCTGCAGGGAACCGATCTCCCCGTTGAGCATAGAAGTCAGGCTGTAGACGTTCTTCAGCCTGAAATCGCTTGAATTCTTGTAACCCGTCTCAGGCAGGAGGGGGTTGTACGTTCCTTCCTTGAAATCCTCGTCGAGATCGTCGATCGCATCCATCAGATAAACCACGGTGCTGAGCTGTCTGAATACGTTATCTAGATCGTCGCTGGCACAGTCGCCTGCGATGTCCCTCAGAGGTCCGATCAGACCCTCTCCGAAAGTCTTCCCCATGAGCACGGCATCCTTGCATCCCTGCAGTTCCAGTTCATGAAGGTTAGCGAATCCCTCCCCGACCATCCTGTCGTATTCCGGGAACATGTCGACGGCCTTGTTGATGGCGTTGGAGAGTGCGGTGGAAGCGACCTTGGATTTAATCGAAGGATTATCGGTATCGTCGTCACGGAGCTCCCATTTGACCAAAATCATCGTATAAGCGGCCATGTCGCGGAGCAGATCCGAATCCGCCTTGGGCTTGTCCAGGAAGCACAGCTTGCGGTGGGTGCCTTCGAAGTCCAGGACATCCCCGGCGATGCTGTTCAGGAGGATTGTGTTGAACGTCATGTCGTAGTTGACGGTCAGTGTGCTCCTAAGCCCGAAACCCTGTTTGAGCTGGTGGCAGCCCTCGCAGTAATACCTCCGGTAGATCGCATTGTCCGCAGGGGATAACCGGTTGTAATACGGCAGGGTGTATCCGAGCATGCTTCATCATCGCACACTTACGATAAAAAATGGATGTCCAGCAGTCCCGCGCATGCGTGCGCCAGTGTGACATATTAAATAATGGCAAATTCTTAGCCAACCTATCAGACCCCCACTGATAAGGTGAAATTGATGTCCTACGATGCAGAATCCATCGCCAAAATGACAGCTATGTACGAGAGTCAGTCCCCCAACGCATTCATCGCGTTCTCAATGGAAGGACTCCCCCAGGAGAACGACCACGCAGAGCGTTTCGACAAGGAGGCCGACAACGAGCATTCCGAGCTCAGCGGATGCGACTACTCCTGCTGTAACGACAAGGGATTCTGCAATACATGGGGCTGGCACCTGTGCATCATCGGAACAGTCGTGGTCCTTGTGGCCTGCTGCTGTTACGCAACAGACGGATTCTTCGGTGCCTGGACATTCTGGCCGTTCTGATCACCGAACATAATGCCGTCACGGTGCATCGTCCGTGACGGGATCATCCGATCATGAAGCCGCATATCACCATCGTTATCAAACCCACGCTTTTCTGCAACATTGATTGCAAGCACTGTTATCACACGTCCGAGGAGAGAGTCAAGGGTGAGATCTCCATCGAAAGGGTGGAGAAGCTCATCAGGATGGCATCCGAGGAGTATCAGACCGCCTGGTTCATCTGGCACGGAGGGGAACCTCTTACATTGCCTATGTCGTTCTACAAGCAGGTCATAACCCTAGAGGAGAAGTATTTCGGCAAGAACTCCATGAGGTACGGGAACACCATCAACACCAACGGTATCCTCTTGAACAGGAGGTTCATGGCGTATTGCAGGGAGAAGAAGATCAACATCGGAGTTTCCTATGAGGGCCCCTGTAACAACATCCTCAGGGCAGAGGATGTGGAGAAGACCCTCAAGACCATGTCCGATAAGGACAACAAGTATTCCGTCGGTGCGACCATATCCAAGGAATCCGCATCGAGGCAGAAGGAGATCTACGAGTACTTCAGGGAGAAGGACATCAGCGTGTCCCTGTCCCCGGTGATCGGTGCCGGATGCGGTAAACCGTATGTCCCTGATACGGACGAATTCGTAAAGGGAAGCATCGAGGCATATGATAAATGGTTCTACGATAAGACCGTCAGGGTCCCCTTGATGCCCTTCTATCAGTATATCATGCACTATCTGGGGGAGCCGTTCCCGTCGGACTGTGCCCACACATCATGCCTGACCAAATGGCTGTGCATGTATCCGGACGGTTCATTGTATCCGTGTGCCAAGGCCTGTCCCGAGAGCTTCTGCATGGGGAACATCGATGACATCGATACAATAGCCGAAGCGTTCCAGACTGAAGGGTTCGGTAACATCCTTGCAGGATCCATCGAGAGGCGCGATAAGTGCGCCTCATGCGAGATTTTCAAGTATTGCAACGGAGGGTGTAGTGTTGACGCCTGTTACGAGAACGGATTGGAGAACAACGGCGGGGCATCATGCGAGGCATACAAGGCGATATTCTCACACGTGGCCCAATCCATTCAAAGGATACTGGACGAGGAACCGGACCTTGACGAGTTCAATCCCTTCGTCAAGGAAGCGGTTATCAGCAAACTGATCAATCCCAAGACCGTCAGCCACTGAGATCAGTCGAAGATCCCGGTGCTCATGTACTTCTCTCCGCCGTCAGGCAATATCGCGAGGATGACCTTGTCTGGTTCCTCCTCGGCCTTCTTCAGAGCCGCAAAAACAGCTGCTCCGGAAGAGATACCGCAGAATATGCCTTCCTTGCGGGCCATATCGACGGTTGTCCTGATGGCATCGTCGCCCTTGACGGTGATGACATCGGCCAGAAGCCCCCTGTCGAATATCTTGGGGATGAAATTGGCACCGATACCCTGGATCTTGTGAGCTCCTGCCTTACCCTCTGTGACAAGAGGGCTCTCTGCAGGTTCGACTCCGATGACATTCGCTTTCGATCCAGCATCCTTGAAGGCCATAGCGAGACCTGTAACTGTACCTGCTGTTCCGAAGCCTGCGAAGACATAATCCACATCGGGCAGGTCGCGGAGGATCTCCTTTCCCGTACCAACACGGTGGGCGACAGCGTTCATGGGGTTGTCGAACTGTCCTGCTACCCATCCTCCCGTCTCCTTGGCTATCTCCTCCGCCTTCTCCACAGCGGCACCCATTCCTCCTTCTCCGGGTGTGAGGACAATCTCAGCTCCGTACGCGCTGATGGCCTGTCTGCGCTCGAGGGACATCGTGTCCGGCATGACGACTATCATCCTGTATCCGCGAACGGCAGCAATCATCGCCAAAGCTATACCGGTGTTCCCGGACGTGGGCTCTATAATCGTCTCACCGGGTCCTATGACGCCTTTGGCCTCGGCATCCTCGATCATCGACAGTGCGGCACGATCCTTTATGGATCCGCCGGGGTTGCCCCTCTCGATCTTCACATAGACTTTAGAACCCTTCGCAGGGATCTTGTTCAGACGGACTATGGGGGTCTCACCAATCGTTTCGACGATGTCGTTGTATACTGCCATGACCCCAAAATCAACCATTCCCTATTTTAAGTACATAGCATACGGTTGTTCATGGGTTACTCGGAGAAGGAGGTAAGGGCCGTTGTGCTGGCATGCTACATCTCAGGTTTCATTGTCCCTCTGTTGAGTACCATGATGAACCTCTCCCTTGTGAACATCGGAGAGGAGTTCGATGTGGGATCGCACGATCTTGCGTATGTGAACTCTGCATTCCTGCTGACATCGGTCATCTTCATGGTCCCGTTCGCCAGATTGGCGGATATCGTCGGTAAGAAGAAAATGTTCGTGATAGGACTCACGATAATCGTCATCGGGTGTTTCGTCGCCTGTCTGGCTCCCGACTTCTGGTTCGTTGTGATCGGAAGAGGGATAATCGGATGCGGAGCGGCTTCATTGGCGACCATGAGTATCTCAATGCTCACCGACGTTACCCCGAAGAACCGTAGGGGCACCGTCATGGGATACAACACCATGTTCATCTACATGGGTCTCTCGTTGGGTCCGGTCATCGGAGGTGCCCTCAACGACCTGATCGGATGGAGGCTGCTTTTCTTGATCACGATACCTCTGGCTGCAGCTTCCATAGTCCTGATAACGACAGGATTCAAAGGCGAGATAACCACGGATCCGGACGGAGTGTTCGATACGAAGGACTCTATCACGTACGGAATAGCAATCCTTCTCACCATGGGCGGTGTGATGAACCTGCCAGCGATTTGGGCTATAATCGCAGTGATAGTCGGTATCGTCTTCATGATCCTGTTTATCAGGTCGCAGATAGGGAATTCGAATTGCCTTCTGAACATGGATTTGTTCAAGTATTGGCCGTTCACCGGTTCCTGCATAGCCGCGTTCATGAGCTATGCCGCCTCCTATTCCATTTCGTTCTTCCTTGCGCTGTATCTGCAGAGCATCGGTCAGCTGTCATCTGCCGAGGCCGGGCTGGTGATGGTCACGCAGCCCTTGATCCAGTGCATATGCTCCCCAATCTTCGGAAGGCTCACCGACAAGATGCAGAACAAGATTATACTGCCTACAGTGGGTATGATGCTCACCGCCGTCAGTCTGGGGATATATATTACGTTCACTCTGGATACCTCGCTGTACATGGCAATGGTTGCCATGGTCATCGGAGGAATCGGTTTCGCCATGTTCTCGGCCCCGAACACCACGCTCATCATGTCGGCGGTGCCTCCGAGCCATTCCAGCGAGGCATCAGGGGTACTTGCGGTCATGAGGCAGACTGGTATGATCGTTAGCATGGGTGTCGCCATGTTCTTCATAACTATCATCATGGGTTCCATGGATAACCTGAGGCCGGAAACATACGAGTCATTCCTTCAGGTGATGAGCTACTCGTTCATGGTGTGTCTCGCGATGTGCATCACCGGTATGATTACTTCTGCCTTCAGAGGTCAGAAGAACGCGCCCGAGCAGTGATCGCAGGCAGTCAGTTTGGTAGAATCATCCTAACTCTTGCAAAAAGTAGGAATTCCTAAAAAATTTTAAATACAACTACTTGAAAACAATCGATTTATACTGAAAAATCGTTCATCTGATATGGATAATGCGGCAAAGACGAATTTCAATTTTCAGAAGATAATCTCAGTTATCGGCATACTGCTGATGGTCATCAAGTTCGTCGCGTATTATCTGACAGGTTCCGTTGCGATTCTAACCGACGCTCTGGAATCCATCGTGAACGTGGTCGCGGCCGTCATCGGACTCTACGCATTGTATCTGTCGGCACAGCCCGCGGACCAGTCGCATCCGTTCGGACACGGGAAGATCGAGAACATCTCCGCCACCATCGAAGGGTCCATGATCCTCGTAGCAGGCGGATTAATCATTTACGAATCCGTTTTATCATTTCTACATCCTGGCGAGATCAGGCAGCTCGATATCGGTCTGGTCATCATCGCCGGTGCAGCGGCCGTCAATTTCGCTGTGGGCAGGGCCGCTATCGCCAAAGGGAAGAAGACACGTTCCCCTGCGCTTGTTGCAAGCGGAAGACATCTCTGTTCCGATACGTACTCCTCAATCGGTATCATATTGGGCCTGATCATCGTGTACATCGCCATCGCTCTTGGATATGATGCGGCATGGCTCGATTCCTCCATCGCCATAGTCTTCGGAGCGATCATCGGATACACCGGACTCAGGGTCATCAAACAGAGCATCGACGATTCCATGGACAGGAACGATGAGGAATTGATGTCACAGATGGCGGATCTCCTAAACGAGTATAGGCATGACGATTGGATCGACATCTACAAGGTCAGGCTGATTAAGTACGGTCACGGCATCTTCGTGGACCTCCATCTCATAGTCCCCAAGGACATGCATGCGGAGGAATCGTACGAGGAGGAGATCCAGATCGAAGAGGCCATCAAGTGGAGGTTCGGAGAGGCAGTGGAGGTCTCGGTGACCCCCGCTCCGTGCAACGACCAGTTCTGCAGGTTCTGCGACAGGAACTGCTTCAGCAGGTGCGAGGACTTCGAGAAGCATCTGAGATGGACCTCTGAATCGCTCATGATGCCGCATATGCACAACCCTCCCAGGATTGTAACAATCGGCAATTCTATAAACAACAAGGGCCGATAAGAGGGTCATGAGTCAGGAAACACCGGCGGAGATCTCCGCAGTAGGATTGGATGATTGGTATGCTTCTCTCAACGACATGAACAAGGTCAAGGTGAAGAGGTATCTGAATTGTATCGATACTACATCCAGGCAGGATTTCCTGGTCGATCTCATGATGCGTTCAGGCAAGGACTCCAATTACGGTCTGTCCGTTATGGCAGGACAGTATGCTCTGTCGCAGGACCTCTCCGATTACGACAGGTTCAAGGTCACCGAGGCGTACATCGACGGACTCTTCGGAGCTGAGAAGTTCGATGAGCTCAAGGTACAGTGCTGCAACAATCTGGACCTTTTCCCGAAGATCAAGGACGAGTTCCTGGAGGATAACGGAGGAACACTACCGAAGACCATCTACTGCCGCAACAGGCTGATCGATGTGATGGTCGGAGTCGATTCCGATTACGAGGGTGCAACAGAAGCACTAGACAGTTTTGTCGAGATCGGTATAATGGACCAGGATGAGCTGACCTACCGCAAGCAGAGTCTCAAGATCCACAGGATGCAGAAGACATTCGACAACGTTTTCAGTCTGCGTCCGAAGGAGTGATCTTCTTCCACTCGATCATCGGTATGATATCGATGACCGGTTCCTGGTAAGGGTGGACATCCCTGATGATCCCAAGGACCTCACTCAGGTCTTTCTCCCTTACAGTGAACTCCATTCTTATCTCGTCTGCAAGGACTATCTTGCCGACGGTCCCGTTGTAAGGTGTGGATCCCGGCAGAGGTCTCCATGTACCTTTGACGGGCCAGTAATTGAAAGTGCGGTCGTACAGTGGGTATAATGATTCTATACTGTCGTTGATGGAATCCATCAGGTTCTGAAGGAATTCGGGAGGGATGTTTACTCCCACCTTGAAGATGTCGGACTCTACCTGCATCGTATTCCTCTATGATGCGTTCGACCTCTGCCAGACGCTGAGGTATCTGGGCGTTCATCCTCCTGGCACCTTTGGCGAGCCATGCGGTGCTGAGGACGGTGGCCAGACCCGCCATCCAAGGTGTGGCGTAAGCGTATGCGGCCAGGATTCCGGTGACCTTCTTCAGATCATTGATCTTCAGAATCTTCTCGACGAGATGGTCGTCAGGCTCCTGAACGAGTTCTCCCCTGAGTGCCTTCCTGATGAGCTTGGCTCCTCCGAGCGCGACCTCTATGCTCCATTGTACCTGACCGAGGACGGGTGCGGGCATACCGACGGCCTTTGTTGTCCTGTTGAGGATTGATTTCCTGAAATCCTCTGCAGTCGTTCCCTCGAACTCGGTCCAGTTGTATCCCGATGTGTATAGGGAATGCGCATCGGATCCGGACATCTCGGCCCATCTGCCGGGATATTTGTCCATGACTATCTTGGCGAACTTGTTCGAATAGGAATCGGGGTGTCCGCCGTTGATGGTCTCGAAACCATCGATGTCCATTACGAGCATCTGCTCCTTGAGTCCAAAGACGTGATAGCTGAACGGGTGGGGTGCGATGACGAGTCCTCCTTGTTCGCGGATGATGTCAATCGTCTCCCCTATGGGAAGGTCCTCGGGAATCCTCTCGTTGAGGAACAGTCCTATGACCTCTCCGTCGTGGGTGGTGATCTCCTCACCGACGATCACTTCGATATCATCGTATTTCTTTGCATATTCCTGGGCTATGAAGGCAGCTCTGGTCTCGTCGTGATCGGTGATAGCGATGACGTCCATTCCGTTCTTCCTACCCTTGTCCACCTGCATCTGCGGAGATATGACCGACTCGGGGAACTTCATGACTCCAAGCTTGGAGTATCCCGAGTACTGTGTGTGCAGGTGTGTATCAGCTTTTCCCATATGTTTGCCCCCTTACTGATTTGTCTGCTGGAGAGCGTCGGAGTAGTAGTACTCGCCCTTGGATTTCTGCTCCCTGTCCAATCTGGATTCGGGCTTATTGATCCTGGGACGGTGAGAATCCGCATCCCTCCTGAAAGTTATGTCCACGGCTGCCAGGAATCTGTTCATTCCGTCGCGCATGTCGAAGGGTCCGTCACCGACACCGTGGTGTCCCGGGTCACCTCCGAATACCATCATGGAATCCGAGACCATGTCTAGGAAGTAGATGTCGTGGTCGACGATCATTCCGCTGCGTCCGGTCTTCTCCATCATCCTCCTGATGGTCTTCGCGGCGTTCATCCTCTGGTTTGAATCCAGATATGCGGATGGTTCGTCGAAAAGATACATGTCCGCCTCAGTAGCAAGGCACATGGTGATCGCTACGCGCTGAAGCTCTCCTCCGGACAGGTTCTTGACCTGTTTGTCCATGAGGTGCTTGATGCCCAGGGGCTCCAGTACCTCTCCGGTGAAGAAGCTGGTGTTGACCGTGTCGTAGTACTTCATGAACAGGAGGTCCTGCACCGTACCGTCGAAAGAGGCGGAGATGTACTGCGCCTTGTACGCGACCTTCACCTTGTTGTCCATTTCTCCCGAATCGGGATTGATGGCGCCGGCGAGCATCTTCACGAATGTCGTCTTACCGGTTGCGTTGGGTCCGACGATACCGACGGACTCACCTATCTTGACGGCCCCTCCGGAGATGTCCAGTCTGAACTCCCCGAAGTCCTTCTTCAGGTCCTTGAAGGATATGATGTCGGCAGTCTGCCAGTCCGCTCTGGGGGGCGACGCCTCGAACTCGATGGGCCTGTCCCTGAACCTGATGTTCTCCTCGGGCAGATATCCGTCGAGATAGACGTTGATAGCGGTCCTGACCTGTCTGGCCATCGTGAATACTCCGTAAGCTCCCTCGGTACCGTAGACGACGTTCACGTTGTCAGCGAGGAAGTCCAGGATAGCGAGGTCGTGCTCTATGACCATGACCTGCTTCTCGGCACTGAGGTCCTTGATGAGCCTTGCCATCTTGACCCTTTGGTAGATGTCGAGATATGATGTGGGCTCGTCGAAGAAGTAGACGTCCGCATCCTTCATCATGGTTGCCGCCATGGCCAGGCGCTGTAGTTCTCCCCCGGATAGCTTGGACAGTTCCCTGTCAAGTACCTCCGTGAGGTCGAATAACTCCGCGGCCTGATCCAGCGTCATGCGCTCCTGGACCTTCGAGAGGAGATCCCTGACCACACCGTTGGACGCTTTAGGCAGAAGGTCGACGTACTGGGGTTTGATGGCGGTCTTCACCTTTCCTTCATAGACGTTCTTCAGATAGTCATGCAGTTCGGTCCCCGCGAAGTGCTTGAGCACCTCTTCCTTGGTAGGGGGGTTCTCATAATTCCCGAGGTTGGGGATCTCCGCACCTGACAACATCTTGATGGCAGTGGACTTTCCGATACCGTTTGGTCCGAGGATACCGGTCACCAGCCCCTTCTTGGGGACGGGCAGCCTGTACAGGCGGAAACTGTTCTCGCCGTACTGGTGTATCATCTGCTCCTTCAGCTCATCGGCGAGACCGATGATCTTGATGGCATCGAAAGTACATTTGTTCACGCAGATTCCGCAGCCCTGGCAGAGTTCCTCGGAGATGATTGGTTTACCTTTCTCACCGAATGTGACGCATTCCACGCCTGTCCTGTTGAGAGGGCAGAACTTCTCGCACTCGTGATTACATTTCCTGTTCTGACATCTGTCAATCAGGACTGCTGCTATCCGCATGTTTTCGTCGATTCTAATAATAATATAAATAAGGTAAGTCCGAACCAACGCTGTTGCAGATGTTTATTATCAGAAAGTGTTATTTCCAGGGAGGTATGATCGGTACCGCCCCGGGAGTGTTGATGATTATACTCAGGCTTCCGCCGTCTGTGCTTCCTTTCTGCCCCTGATCAGGAATACGGAGATGAGCACGCTGATCAGCAGCATGTACGGGTAGAGCAGATACGGGATGATCTGGAATGCCGTTATCGAGAATCCGAGCATCGTCACCGCGGATATGGCGATAAGCATCTGGGCCCCGTAGGGGATTATTCCCTGCATTATACACGAGAATGTATCGAGGATGGATGCCGTCGTCTTCGAGGATATGCCGTATTCCTCGGAAACGTCTTGGCGATGGGGTTGGCCATCACGATGGCGACGGTGTTGTTCGCGGTAGCGACATCCATGGCGCTGACGACAAGTCCTATTCCAAGCATTCCGCCCTTGCGGCTCTTGAAGATGTTCTTGATCCATGACAGGAGTGCATCGAATCCGCCGTTGTAGGCGATGATGGCACAAATGGCCGATACCAGAATGGCGACCATTGCGGTCTCCAGCATTCCGCCCATTCCTCCGCTGATCATAGGCAGCAGGTCCAGAGCATCCACCGTTCCGGTAGCGACCATGATGATCGAACCTGTGACCATACCGGCCGCCAGCACCATGAATACATTGACACCAATGATATCTCCGATCAGGACTATGAGGTACGGGATGATCAGGACCAGGTCGTAATCGCCGGGTATTCCGGATCCTCCGCCGTTGAACACTGTCATGAGGGCGATTATGACGATGGTGGCAATTGCCGCCAGGAGTGCTATCCAGAAGTTCTCCCTGAACTTGTCCTTCATGTTACAGCCCTGTCCGTTACATGCAGCGATGGTAGTATCAGAGATGAACGACAGGTTGTCTCCGAACATCGCACCTCCGATGACGGTTCCAACACAAAGAGCAAGGTTGAATCCCGTGATGTCCGAGATCGATACCGCGATGGGTGTGATGACTGTGATGGTACCCACCGATGTTCCCATCGAGATGGATACGAACGCACTGACCAAGAAAAGGACGATGACCGCATATTCCATCGGTACATAGGTCAGAACGAAGTTCGCCACGCTCTCCGCACCCGCCTTGTTCATGACACCGGTGAAGACACCGGCAGCAAGGAAGATGAGGATCATCATGAAGACGTTTGGATTCCCAACACCGTCCCCCATGATCTTGAAGCGTTCATCCGAACTCGCTTTCGTCTGCAGATACGCGATCGCCAGGGCGATTAGGAATATCAGCAGCACAGGGATGCTGTAGAACCCTTGTGTTATTCCTAGTCCATATTCGAGTATTATACCCAATCCGAGATAGAGTACTACGAATACCAGGATAGGGATCAGTGCCTTAGGGTTACCGTTAGTCAATGGGTCGCCTCGTTATGCGCTTGGCGCAATGATGACAGAAATTCTGAGCTAATAAAACTTAATAGTGGAATTGAGCCAGACCGTCCATTAATCTGGACGAACGGTAGGTACATCGCGATAATTTCACTCTGTCTGCTCAGGCTTCTTCCTGAACACGAAGTACTTGCTCAGCACCCAGTTCAGCACGATTTCGACTACGCTGGTGATGATCTTGGCCAACATTCCAGGGGTCTCGATGATGAACCTGTCTATTCCCAGATAGAGCAGAATGGGGAACAGGACCCACGCTATGATTCCGGTGAAGATCCTGGAGCCTATGAAGGCGGACAATTCCTTGGTGACCGTCTTCACATCGAGATGTTTGGATTGGAACACATACAGCTTGTTGGTGAAGAACGCGAAGATCACCGATATCAGCCATGACGAGATGTTGGCGATGTTCAGTTCGAAGGACAGGAAATCCGTGAAAAGATAGTAGGATCCCCAGTTTATGACGGTGGTGGCACCCCCTACGATAAGATACATTATGATCTCCCGGTACCTGACGAACAGGTCTTTGGCCACTCCCATGAGTCACAGAAAATCCTAACACATTATTATAGTTGATGTAAACCGAATTACCTGGTACATTAGTCCCGGGGCCGATCTCAGTTCGGTTTGAATTCCGCACTTCTCGTGAGCTTGTTGCCGAAGAGGCGGGTCATGAACTTGAACATCAGGTATGCGAGGATGATGTCGAGCACCGCGGATGCGAGTATTCCGACCAGGTCCTTGATCTCCTCGGGTGCGTCGATCCCGGGCATGACCACGAACTTGAAGAAGAACATGATCGCCATGTAGAACGCGTACATCCAAGGCAGGGTGTTCCTTCCCATGTACTCCAAGGGTCTGCACCTGAGCCTGTTCTCCGGTATGCGGAAGGTCAGGAGGAACAGGGGGATCGCGATGATGACGGATCCGAAGTAGAGACTGGAGTAGGGCACACCGGTCATGGGCTGGAAGTTCAGCACCTCCCAGACGGACATCGCGGCTCCGATGATCAGCAGAGCGAACAGCATCAGGGTGCTCCAGTTGTCGGTGACATCCTTGCGCTTGTGCAGGTAGTATCCCAGAGGGAAGAAGAAGAAACCTTCGAAACAGTAGAAGACCTGTCCGATGTTGTATGTTCCGATGCCTGCTACCTCATCCAATCCGATCCATGCGCAGACGTCCGCCGTGAAGATCAGTATGGCGATGCAGATGATCCCGAAGATCATCGAGTACTTGAAGTCCTTGTGGTACTTGTACAGCGCCCAGTGCAATACGTACGCTGCGAACAGGAAGATGACGAACCAGATGTGCTTGTTGGACCAGTTCATCGTGGTTAGTCCGCTGATGAGCTCATCCGATGAGATGATGCCCGCACCGTAGTAGATGAGGTCCAGGACGAAGTATAGGACCTTCATGATGACCAGGAGGATCAGGATCCTCAGGGTCTTCTTCTTGAGATTCCTTTCGGAATGTCCGTCAGCAGAATAAAGATAGTATCCGGAGATCATGAAGAACACCGGCATGGCGAATCTTCCGACCCCTTCCACGAAGTCGTATGCATTCATTCCGAACAGCTGGTAGCACGGTTCGTAGTGTACGAACACTATGCAGAAGATGATTAGAACGCAGAATGTCCTGAGGAAATAGTTCTCCTTCCTCTCGACGGCTGGTGCATCCGACATAAGCCAGAGATAGCGACCTTGTTTAAAACGATGCCCATCGGGAAAGGGCATACATACTAATTTTTGGGATGTTCGGTAAAGAACAAATGGGTATCCGAAAAGTCCGACCTGGGACGAATAGGATTTATATCCGTATCCTGGGCTACGAATTTCGTAGAATAGGGCATTTTAGGTTGCAAATTACGAAAAATCCAACTTTTAAAATAGGGGGCAGGGGTAGAGGAGGAACATGGCCGAGGGTACAGAGGGCGTAAAGGTCCTATTGGGCGATCAGAGGAAGGGTGTGCTCGCCCTTACGTTGCCTATAGCCGTAGCTCTCTTCGTCCAGAACCTCAACAACATCGTCGACAGTTTCTGGGTGGCGGATCTCGGTCAGAATTCCATGGCGGCACTCGGTATCGTCTATCCGCTCTACTGCATCCTGATCGGTATCGGTAACGGACTCGGTATCGGAGTATCCGCTGCGATAGCCCGCAACATCGGTATGAAGGATCATGACAGGGCCAACGGTGTGGCTGGACAGGGTCTGTTGCTAACATTAGTGATCTCCTTGGCCATGACGATCCTACTTGTGGCCACTGCAGAACCCGTGATCAACATCATGGGCGGAGGGGATATGATGAGCGAGTGTCTTGCCTACGGTCTCCCCATCTACCTCGGTTCCTTCTTCATCGTGTTGAGCGGAGTCATGTCCGGTATGCTGAGAGGGGAAGGTGCAGCTAGGCGTTCCATGGCCATCCAGGTCGTGGGGGCCGGAATAAACATCGTGCTAGACCCCATCATGATATTCTGGATGGACATGGGTGTGGCCGGAGCCGCATGGGCAACGGTCATCGCATTCGTGATTTCATCCATGATGGCATTCTACTGGTACCTGAATGGTGAGGAGATGTACATCCGCCTGGGGAGGAAGAACATGGTAAGGTTCAACCCTGCTCTGGACAAGGAGATCCTCAACGTCGGTCTTCCGGAGAGCATTGAACTGACGGTCATGAACTTCTTCAACATATTCCTGAACATGTTCGTGATCATCTGCGCAGGGACCGCGGGTCTTGCCGTGTACACAATGGTATGGAGGATCGGTTATATCGCCGTCATCCCGGCCCAGGCCATGGGAGGAGCACTGGTCGCCATATGTTCCGCCGAGTACGGTATGAAGGAGTTCGGAATGATCCGCGACGCATACTACTTCTCGGTGAAGCGCTCGTTCCTTATGGTGCTGGCAGCCTGTGCCGTCTTCGCATTGTGCGCAGGTCTTCTGGCGGACATCTTCATACGTACAGAGGATATGGAGTTCATGCACGACGAGATGGTGATGTTCTCGTACACCATGGCAGGATTCCTGCCGGTCTTCGCAATGACCTTCGTGGGTTCCTCGCTGATGCAGTCCCTCGAGAAGGCAGGCCACGCCATGTGCAACACCCTGGTAAGGAACATCCTTGTCACGATATCGTATTGGATCGCGTCCCTGGTCGCGCCGAGCCTCTTCGGAATCGGAATTGCACTTATCATCGTAGAGGGTCTGGGCGGAATAGCGATGCTGATACACGGAAAGATCATACTGGACCGTGTCGAGAAGTGCGTCATGTCGACAGTCCCGACATGAATTATAAGTAACACGTGCGCAATTGATGGCACGGTTAATAATGACGAAAGTCTGCATAAGCATAGCATGGCCGTACGCTAACGGGCCTATTCATCTCGGACACGTAGCAGGATCGCTCCTGCCTCCTGACATCTTCAGGAGATACAACTTACTCCTCGGAAACGAGGTGCTCGTGGTCGGAGGATCCGATCAGCACGGTACCCCCATCACCATCTCCGCCGAGAAATGCGGAATGACTCCCGAGGCATATGCGGACAAGTATCACGAGATCAACAAGAAGGCCATCGAGGACCTCAATATCCACTACTTCTTCAACAAGACCCACTGCCCAGTCCACTTCGAGGTCGTGCAGGACGTCTTCAAGAAGCTCATGGATGAGGGCTACATTTACATCAAGGAGACGGAGCAGTACTTCTGTCCCAAATGCAACCGCTTCCTCCCCGACAGGTACGTCGAGGGAATCTGCCCTAAGTGCGGTGCGGAGAAGACCCGTTCCGACCAGTGCGACTCATGCGGTACGACTTTCGAGCCCGGCGACCTGAAGGAGCCCTACTGTACACTGTGCGGTTCCACACCCGAGATTAGGCTCACCAAGCACTTCTTCCTGAAGCTCAGCGCCTTTACGGACAAGCTCATCGACTATGTGAAGGACAAGGACTACTGGAGATCCAACGTCAAGACGTTCACACAGAACTGGCTCCAGGGAGAGGGACTCACCGACAGGGCCATTACCAGGGATATGTCCTGGGGAGTGCCCATCCCAATCGAGGGCTGGGACGACAAGGTCATCTACGTCTGGTTCGACGCCGTTATCGGTTATCTTTCGGCATCCGTCGAGTACTCGAGGCAGATCGGCAAGCCCGACTTCTGGAAGGAGTACTGGCAGAACCCGGACTGCAAGCACTACTATTTCATCGGAAAGGATAACATCCCGTTCCATTCCATTATCTGGCCCGCAATACTCATGGGCCTGGGAGACATGCAGCTCCCCTACGATATACCCGCCAACGAGTACCTCATGATCGGAGGTGGAAAACTATCCAAGAGCCGCGGTGGGGCGATCGACATCCCCAGCGTGCTGGAGAAGTACGATGCTGACGTCGTCAGGTACTATCTTTCCGCCGTCATGCCGGACACCCACGATTCGGAGTTCACCTGGGAGGATTTCCAGACAAAGAACAACACCGAACTGGTAGCAAACCTGGGTAACTTCTTCCACAGGTCCCTGGACTTCGCGAAGAAGAACTTCGGCACCATCCCCGCAGGCGAGATGGATCCCGAGGTCACCAAGGCGATCGAGGATGCCGTTAAGGAGTTCGACGACCTCGTGGGACACTGCGATTTCAAGAAGGGACTGAAGACGGTCATGAACCTCTCCTCCTTCGGTAACAAGTACTTCAACGACGCGGCACCCTGGAAGCTTGTCAAGGAGGACAAGGATGCATGCGGAAAGGTCATGCACAACGTCCTGAGGCTCGTACAGGCCCTGTCAGTACTGTCCTGGCCCTATGTGCCTGCGGCAGCGGAGAAGGTATGGGGATTCCTCGGCAACGAGGGCACCATCGAGAAAGCAGGTCTCGGAGCGGCATCCAAGGACGTCGTCACCGGACAGCAGCTCAACGATCCTGTCCCCGTCTTCAAGAAGCTGGACATCCCCGAGCTCAAGGAGGGTAACAAGCCCAAGGACAACAAGCAGCAGGAGCAGCCCAAGACCTTCACCGGACCGTTCGCGGACTTCAGGCGTCTGGACATTCGCGTCGGTACCATCGTGTCCGTAGAGGATCATCCCGAGGCGGAGAAGCTGTACGTGCTCAAGGTCAACCTTGGAGAGGAGGACGGGCCCAGGCAGCTGGTCACCAACATCAAGTCGATCTTCCCCAAGGAATACATGATGGGAAGGAGACTCCTGGTCATCGCTAACCTGAAGAAGGCCAAGTTCCGTGGAGTCGAGTCGTTCGGTATGCTCATGGCCGCGGATGACGAGAAGGTCGGAGGAAGTAGTGTGGCGCTCCTGAAGCCCAGCACCGATGTCCCCGACGGAACCAAGCTCAACTGCGGACTGGAGAACTCTTCTTCAAGGATCGAGCTGAAGCAGTTCGAGGCCGTCAAGATCAAGATGTCATCCGTCGTGGACGGCAAGTTCATAGGCAAGGACATCAAACTTCCCGCAAACGCACCCAAGAGGGTCACCGCAATCATCGACGGCGACGAGATAATGGCGTTGGGCGACGGCAAGGATTGTGTTATAACGGTAGACGAGGATTCAACCATCCTCGACGGAGCAGACGTAAGATGAAGGCCGACCTGCATGTCCACTCGCTGTTCTCGCCCGATTCCAGGGCACAGTTAGAGGACATCATAGCGGTCGCCAAGGACCGCGGTCTGGGCTGCATCGCCATAACGGACCATAATGAGTTCATGGCCTTCGAACTTTTGAAGGACCGCAAGGACATCATAGTGATCCCGGGGGAGGAGGTATCCTCCACTGCGGGTCACATAATCGCTCTGGGCATCGACAGGCTCATCCCGCCCAGATTATCGATCGAGGAGACCGTGGATCTCATCCACAAGGCCGGAGGATATGCTTATGCGGCACATCCGTACAGGATGTGGTCGGGGCTGGGAGAGGACAACACCAGGAACCCCTGCTTCGACGGTACCGAGGCCAGGAACAGCCGTTCCACCGGAAGGGACAACAAGAGGGCCCAGAAGCTGGCCGCGGAGATCGGCAAGCCTGTGACCGCAGGTTCGGATGCGCATGTGCCCCGTCATGTCGGTCTCGGTTACGTGGAGCTGCCTGATACCGTTACGAATTGGCAGGAGGCCGTCGAGGCCATCAGGACAGGAAACATCTCAGGTGTCTTCAGTGAGAACAGGAATTCGATAAGATCCATCCTCTACGCACTGAAGACCTTCTTCAAATTCTCCCTGCGCGGTTTCAGGAAGATTTAATCATTATCAGGGGATTATTCAATCTCTATCGTTACGGATACTCTGGGGTAGTACTGCTCGTTGAGATAGTAGTCCTCCACCTTACTGGGTATCTCCCCAAGGTCGTATCCCGTTGCCGTAGTCTCCCCGAATATGAATCCCTCCGGGTTGACATCGTTTCTCCGCAGAGGTCAGGTCCGTCCTCTTGTGCCACCCTATAATGTTTTTAAGTGATTTTTCCCCTACCCTGACACAGGTAATCCATATGGACAGCAACGTACGCCCGGAATCAATGGAGCGCATCACAACACCCGCGCTCGCCGATGCATTCATCGAAGAACAGGTCGCCGCTCTGCAGAAGCAGATCGGGGACGGAAAGGTACTCCTCGCATTGTCCGGAGGTGTCGACTCATCCGTTGTGGCGGCACTCTTGATCAAGGCGATCGGAAAGAACCTCACATGCGTTCACGTCAACCACGGTCTCCTCAGGAAGGGAGAGGCCGAGCAGGTCATCGACGTCTTCCGCAACCAGATGAAGGCCAATCTGGTCTATGTGGATGCCACGGACAGGTTCCTCGACAAGCTCGCCGGAGTATCCGATCCAGAGCAAAAGAGGAAGATCATCGGAAAGGAGTTCATCGATGTCTTCGAGGAGGAGGCCAAGAAGGTCGAGGGATGCAAGTTCCTCGGACAGGGTACGATCTATCCCGATATCCTGGAGAGCAACGGGGTCAAGGCACACCACAACGTGGGCGGGCTCCCCGAGAAGTTCGGTTTCGAGCTCGTAGAGCCCGTGAAGCTCCTCTTCAAGGATGAGGTGCGTGTGGTAGGAAAGCAGCTCGGACTCCCTGACAACATGGTGTACAGGCAGCCCTTCCCCGGACCCGGACTCGGTGTCCGCTGTACCGGAGCGATTACACGCGACCGTCTCGAGGCTGTTCGTGAGTCGGATGCGATCCTTCGCGAGGAGTTCGCGAAGGCGGGACTCGAGGGCAAGGTCTGGCAGTACTTCACCATCGTCCCCGACTACAGGTCTACCGGTGTCAAGGACGGAAAGCGTCTCTGGGACTGGCCCGTCATCATCCGTGCGGTCAACACGAAAGATGCGATGACCGCAACTGTGGAAGAGGTCCCCTGGCCGCTCCTGAATAAGATCACACAGAGGATCCTGACAGAGGTCAAGGGTGTCAACCGTGTCCTCTATGACCTCTCCCCCAAACCCTGTGCCACCATCGAATGGGAGTGAAACTTATACAAGCCGGGTCATACCCGGCACCTTCAGTCTGTTTATATATTCGTACAAGGCAATTCTATCCGCGTGGTTACGATGGAATCAGAAGATATCCGCAAAGAGCTCGGCCTTGTTCAGATCTACACCGGTAACGGTAAAGGGAAGACCACCGCTGCCTTAGGACTGTCCCTAAGGGCATCAGGAAGGGGATTGAACGTACTGTTCCTGCAGTTCCTGAAACCCGATGCGGGTTACGGGGAGCAGATGGCATGCGCCGAACTGGACAGGATCACCGTCATCTCCATGGGACTGAGCCATTTCGTAGGAAAGAATCCGAAGCAGCCGGATATCGATGCCGCGCATGAGGCTCTGAGGAAATCGGAGGAGCTCATAGGTACAGGGAAGTACGACCTAGCGGTACTGGACGAGGCGATGAATGCAGTCCGTTTAGGTCTCATCACTTCGCAGGAACTGATCGAATCCCTGAAGAAGAGGCCTGCACACGTGGAGATAGTCCTCACCGGAAGGGGACTGACCCACGAGCTCGAGGAGTATGCGGATCTCATAACCGAGATGAAGCTCATCAAGCATCCGATGGACAAAGGAATTGACGCAAGGAAAGGTATCGAATTCTGATATCACGGGAAAGCTTCTGTTCGTGCTAGATCTAAGAGTAATGTGTCATTCAATCGCTGCCCGGTTTCTGCGATACAGTGTGGTAACGGGACCAAGAAGCGCAACAGATATCCTACAAGTGTCAGGACTTCATTTTCTGTTCCTGATATCCTCGTCCAATGTACGGCCCATGGTATAGGTATCGCTATGCTCCTTCTCAGGCTTATCCGGCACATGCCTGTATTCACCGTATTTCTTGCGGAACCACAGGAATATCTCCGCATTGATGATGAATATGGCCGCTATGACGAGGAGTATCCCTCCGATGTCGATCGGTTCCAGGACCTCGTTGAAGAAGAAGAATCCGACCATCGTTGAGGCCACTAGCTCCATGACACCGAGTACGGACACGGTCGTAGGCTCAAGGTACCTAAGGCTGATCGCCAGGAGGTAGAACGGGACCAAGGTCAGTATGATACCGAACACAATGCATGCTCCAAGTCCGGTCACATCGGTGAATGCGTTCCCCAGCGGTTCGAAGTGGATGAATGGTAGTATCATCACGCTGGCGAAGGCGAATGTGTAGAACAGGCTGGCAGCAGGATTCATACCTCTGTCGTAATACACCTTGTTCCCCAGCAGGAAGAGCCCGTAGCAAAGACCGGACATTATACCGCTTAAAATCCCAGCAGCATCCAGGGACAGATGGCCTGTCACGACGTGCGTGACCAGGACGCAGCCGATGCTCGCTACAATCGCCGCAATGAACTTCTTAGCGGTGATCCTCTCCTTGAATATCAGGAACGAGAAGATCATGATGAAGTAAGGCGATGTCATCTGAAGCAGTGTCGCCAGAGACAGCGATGTGGTGGTCTGGGCGTTGAACAGGAACAGGTCGGACAGTAGCTTGAAGACCGCGAACAGTATGATATACGGTATGTCCTTCAGCGTTATGTGAAGTGTCTTGGGCGCGAAGATCGCCAGTACTATGAGCAGGACTATCGATGCGACGGATAAACGTACAAAAGTAACATCGATGGACGCCAGCCCGAAGTCGTTCTGAAGAAAACGGTTAAAGAGACCGAGGAATCCGAAGCATGTCGTGGCTATCAGAATAGCCGATACTCCGACGATCCTCTTCTGGCCCATGAGGGGTCACTAATTAACAGGCATAAAAAGATATCACTTTGTAAGAACTCGAACTATGGACATGCCCACACAGGACATTTTTGAAGTAATAATGGGGTCGGGAGAGGGGATCGAACCCCCGTATGCGGATCTGCAGTCCGCCACATAGCCACTGTGTTACCCCGACGCTGGGTCGCAACATCAGTTGACCGTATTTATTGATATCGTTACTTTCTCTTGTAGAGGGCATCCCCTTTCTTGAAGGCGTCGAAGCCTCCCTGAGCGTCTCCCTTCTTGAAGAGGAGTTCTCCGAGGTCGTACCAGCCCTTGGCATCGTCCGGGTTCAGCTCCAGACGGAGCTTCAGATGGGCGATGGCGTCATCAAGCTTCCCTTTCTGGGCAAGTGTCTTGCTGTATTCGCGGCCGTTGGTCTCCTCGTCCCTGACGCGGAGCATCTCCATCTGGGCCTTGTTGAGGATGACCCTTACGGCATTGTCCGATATCCAAGGATATCTGCTCTGGACGATCCTCTTGAAGGGTTCGACCTCTTTCTCGTCGATGTTGCATTCCTTCCCCTTGAAGATCTTCCTGGGGACGTCCACGGTCATGCTCCCGTGGATCACGGTGACGTGATCGGCCTGAGTCATCCTTCACCTGAACTTAACGACGCGTCCGCAGGCATCCCTCTTGGATACCCCGAACTCTGTGAGCTGGGCGATCTGGCCCTTAGTGAATACAGGCCCGTCCTTGCAGATGCGCTTGTCGTCCATGACACAGCATCCGCAGACCCCTGCACCGCATTTCATGTATCTCTCGAGGGAGAGCTGGCAGTCCTGGCCGAGTTCCTCGCATGCTTTGTATGTGAAGTACAGCATTACTTCGGGTCCGCACGCCAGGATGCAGTCGTAGGACTTCTCCTTCAGCTTCTCCTTCATCAGCTGCACCGCATTGCCGTGGAATCCCTTGCTTCCGTCATCCGTGGCAATCCAGAGATTTGCCGCATGCTTCTCCGCCCTGTCGAGCATGATGAGGTCCTTATCCGAACGCGCTGCGATTATTGTATCTGCACCTGTCTGGACGACGACCGGCATGACCGCTGCTGTTCCAACTCCGCCTCCAATGATCAGCACATTCTTGTTCCAGAGGTCGAATCCGTTGCCGAACGGTCCCCTGATGGAGATCCTATCGCCCTCCCTGAACTCGTGGAGTCTCTTAGTGGCATCTCCGATGGCTTTGACAGTAATGCTCTTGGTGTGCTCGCATATTCCCGAGACGGACATGGGGATCTCGTCGGTGCCGGGGATCCATATCATGATGAACTGTCCCGGTCTGACCTCCGCATCCCAGTCGAAGACGAAGGTCTTCGTGTCGTACGCTTCGTCTATGACCTTCTTAATCCTGACAACATCACTCATGGGCAGCACCTACCATTGATTCGATAGAGGGATAACCGTACTCCTCCATGAAGGACGACAGTCCCTCGTTGACCTGCTGGAAGACCTCAAGTCCCTTAGTGCCTACAGCGCTTCCGATCTGGAATGCGCTCGCACCGGCCATGATGTATTCCGCTGCATCCCTCCAATCAGAGATACCTCCGACACCGACCAGCGGTATGTCCAGGGCGGATTTGAGATCATAGATCGCCCTCACTCCGACGGGTTTGACGGCCGCTCCCGAGAGTCCGCAGAACTTGTTGCTCATAATCGGTCTGGCGAATTCGGGTGAGATTACCATCGCTTTGAGCGTGTTGATCGCAACAATCGCATCCCCGCCTGCATCCTGCACCGCCTCACCGATCTTGGTGATGATGTGGGTATTGGGCGTGATCTTCGCCCATACAGGGATGGAAACTGCTGACTTGACAGCGGATACGATGGACTTCACCAGCTCCGGATCCGTTCCGACCTCCATCCCGTACCCCTTAGCGTGGGGACATGAGAGATTAAGTTCCACTGCGCAGGCCCCGTAATCCTCCATCTTCGCACCGAGCTTGGCGAAGTCGTCCGGACCTGCTCCGTAGATGGATCCGATGACCTTTCCCTTGGGAACGGCGATTTCCATCTCCTCCTTGAACAGCTCGATCCCGGGATTCGGGAGTCCCATGGCGTTGACGTATCCTCCTCTGACCTCCATGAAACATGGGTTGTCATGGCCCGCATTGGGTTCCAGTCCGATGGATTTGGTCACAACTGCACCTGCTCCGGATTCCAGCACGCGTACGAGGGAATCCCCTGTCTCATCCATGATTCCGGATGCGATCATCCCCGGTCTCTCCAAGTTGATGCTTCCGACTGCGGTCTTCAAGGATACCATGATTTGACCGATGCGGTACTCCGATATTAGGTTGATGGCAGAGATATCCTTATTAACGCCTCATAGGATTGGCAAACATGGACGTGGAATCCGTCAGGAAGGACTTTCCGACCATCCGCAAGAATCTCGGGATCTATTTGGACAATGCGTGCCAATCCCTGAGGCCGGACCAGGTCATCCAGGCTATGACGGATTACTATGAAAACTATCCCGCTTGCGGAGGACGCAGTGTCCATTCCATGGCCACGAAGGTCTCTGTGGGAGTAGACGAGTGCAGGGAGACGCTGGCATCGTTCTTCAACACCAAGGATCCCGAATGCTACATCTTCACCAAGAACACCACCGAAGGACTCAATACGGCAGCGTTCGGTCTGGATCTGAAGAAGGGGGATGTTGTGGTCACAACGGATTCCGAGCACAATTCCAACCATGTCCCGTGGCTCCAGCTTAGAGACATGAAAGGGATAGAACGCAGATTCTCCAAGTCCGGAAAGACCGGAGAGTTCGACATCGAATCCTTCAAATCCTGCATGGACAGGAAGGTGAAAGTCGTTTCAGTCCAGCATTCCAACAACGTTACCGGATGTTCCGTTCCGGTGAAGGCCGTCACCGAGATCGCACACGACTACGGTGCAAAGGTAATCATTGATGGTGCCCAGGCGGCCCCGCACATGCCCGTTGATCTCTCTAAGATCGATGCGGACATCTACTGTTGCTCCATGCACAAGATGCTGGGTCCCAGCGGAGTGGGCATCATGTACGGCAAGAGGGAGGTCCTCGAGAAGCTGCATCCTCTCACATACGGAGGAGGTACCGTAGGTATCACGACATACGACAGCGTGAACATGGCACCTATACCGGACAGGTTCGAGGCAGGTCTCCTGAACTACGCAGGTATCATCGGTACCAAGGCAGCTCTGGATTACCTCTCATCCGTAGGGATGGAGAACATCGAGGCATGGGACACCGAGCTGATGAAGAGGGCCATGGGCAATCTCGAGGATATCAGGAACCTCCATATGGTAGGTCCCGAACAGCCTGGGAAGAGGTGCGGAGTACTTTCATTCAATATCGACGGTCTCGTCTCACATGACATCGCGATGATGATGGACAGCATGGCAGGCATCATGATCCGTTCCGGTATGCACTGTGCCCACCCATTCTATGTCTCCAGGGCCATTGACGGCAGCGCTAGGGCCTCCACGTACCTGTACAACAGCCCCGAGGAAATCGACATTTTCACGGACACTGTCAGGAAGATCGCAGAGACGTTCGGCGAGTGACCGTTATCGTATCGCCCCATTCCAATTGGAATTCTCCCAGGAACTTAGTTGCGGATATCTGTCTCTTCCCGTTCCCGAACAATTCCACGAAGCCACTGTGCACGGATACGGTGTAACCTTCCGGCAGCATCCTGCTCCCGTCGAGGATTATGGTGTCATCATCCGAAGACTGGAATATGTCCAGCATGTATGCGAATCTATCAGTGAGATCCTCATCAAGGGAATCCCTTTCCGTATCGTATATCCCGTTCAGCACTCCTGTCACGGAAGCGATCAGTATCACTCCGCATACGCACAGTACGACTCTTGACAGGGTGAATTCGATCATATCTCCCTCACGGATATCCCGTCGGTCCCGTTGGACATCTCGAGTATGAAGGAACCCGACAGAGCGGTCTCATCTCCTATCACAGGACGTTTCAGCAGAACGGCGTCTATGAGCTCACCCTCCTTCAGAACACGGACTATGTGCCCGTCATCGCCCCCGACGATCAGACATCCTCCGTCAGGCACTTCGAACTGACGCCACGTCTTGTACTCAGGACCTTTGGATCCGAGACCGTCAAGCACACTGGCCAGTTCCGCCCCGCATGATGTCAGCTTATCATTCTCCATCGAATCCTGTATGTTGTCAACCGAGGACACTATCGGAGGCACCATCAGCGCTAGTATCATGAAGGATACCGTCAGTTTTATCGGAAGACTGATGACCCCGCTCCTGGAGCGAATCATACGATCACTCCGGGGACCTCCTCGGTGTATGTGGCGTATCCTGATTTGTAAGCGGAGATCTTCAAGGTTATCGTTCCCATCGGATAGTCCTCCAAGGTCCATCCCTTCAGCGTTGCCCTTCCTTTGGAATCCGTGACGACATCGTAATCCTTTCCGTCCGGATGGTTAACCTGGCTGTTGACGATACGTACGGTCACACCGGACATAGGATTGTCATCTTCATCTGTGACGAATATGTGGATGTCGGGGATCTCCCCGTCCTCTATGTAGACGATGTTCTCCTCGATGTTTAGGGAGCTGATGTAATGTGGGGTATCGATGTTCCCCATCCATCCCATTATCACTGCACTTCCCATGGTAGCGACCATTATCACTATCATCAGCTGCAGCGGGAGACCTTCAATGCCTCCTATGTTGTTTCCTTTCAATTTCCCGAGCAAGATATCACTCGGAAGGTGTTTCATCTGTTCAGAATATAAATGAGTGATACTGCGGTCAATTTGACAAGCCGATAGGAACTCTCTCAAGAACGGTGTGCTTGGCACCCTGTGGACTCAGTTCGGACCTCATGATGAGGATCTCGTCGCACAGGAACGATTCTAGTTCCTTTCCCGAATACTTCTGGATGAACGGCCTCGGATCCATCGGTCCGGTGCATCTGCCGACGGTGATATGGCTCTTGAAGGGCTTCTCGTCGAATTGTATGTTCGCTGCTTTGAGGTTCCTGGCGATTCCGTCAGAGATGGTTTTGAGGATATCGCTGGGTTCAGCACCTATCCAGAGGACTGAAGGCCTCTCGGGCTTGGGGAAGCATCCGGCGTTCCCTATTGTGATTGTGAAAGGTTCCATTCCGGCCACTGCATCGAAGACGGCCTTTGCCACCTTCTTGGTCTTGCCGTCGTCTATGTCGCCGATGAATCTCATGGTGATGTGCATCTGCGAAGCAGGGGACGGTCTGACGTTGTTCGTCAGCTTCATATCCGCAAGCACAGGGGCGAGGGCCTGTTTGTCCTTGACAGGTATGGAGATGAACATCCTGATTTTCATGACAGGTCCTTCTTGATGGATTCCAGCAATCCTCTGCAGCCCTTCGAGATGTCCTCGTAGGCCTTGTCGAAATCCAAGGTGAAGTAGGGGTCGTCCACGATTCCTCCTCCTGCATAGTCCATCAGCAGCTTCACCGTACACTCGGGGTTCGGACGGAGGTAGCTGATGTTCTCAATGTTCTCGTTATCCATGGCGATGATGTAATCGAACTCATCGAAGTCTTTGTATTCCAGCTGTCTGCTCTTCTTACCGGCACAGGAAATGCCGTGCCTTCTCATGACCTCCGCCGAACGCCTGTCCACCGGATCCCCGATATGGTATCCGCTGGTCCCTGCGGACTCTACATAGATCTTCCCGCTGAGGCCTTCCTTTTCGACCATATCCTTGAAGACGAACTCGGCCAACGGGCTGCGGCAGATGTTGCCGTGACAGACGAACAGTACACTTACGGTCATGGGATCGTCCGAACAAAGGTCTGGAAGTACTATAACTTGGCGCATCGGCTTTATATGTGGAAATCTTTCCAGAGTACATGAAGCAGCCCGAGCTTTCCACTCAGGACAAGATCGTCAACGCCATGCCCTTCATCGCATTCGGCGTCATAGTCGTTCTGGCCATTTATTTCGTATTCACGATGTGAATGCACAAATCCTTATGATCCGGTCACCCGGATGTTATCTGGTCCAGGCTGGGCCTTGTCAGATGCTATAGTATCCATAACGAGCCGATAGTATCTATCGATCATAGGACAGGTAATCAGAAAAAAGGGAAAAGGGCCCTTTTCGGGCCCGGTTTCAATTGTTGTTCAGTCTTCTGGATGTGGTCCTCTTGTAAAGGAACACATCCTCCTTGACCGATAGGTTCATACTGCCTTCGCGGTAGTAATCGGCCGCACCATGTTGGTACTTGACGTTCTTGAGCTGGGCCTGGAAGTGCGCGAAGAATATGGCGGCGGCGATCGCTGCGATCACAAGACCGATCCCGAGACCTCCGACATCGAAATCCTTCATGAAGAAGAACAGACCAAGCGTTATGGCCGCTATGATACCGAACACACCGGCGGTGGCGGAACCGAGTCTCAGCTTGTCCATGGGCAGGTTGCCAACCATCTTCCCGGTCTGACCGTTCATGGCGAACATGAACTTCTCACCGTTCCAGTCCGTGCTCAGAAGCCAGACGGGATACAGCGTATAATTGACAGTGGACGATTTCGCCTTGATGTTGGAGCTGTTCACGCTGACCTCATCGTAGTGTACGGTAGAAGCGAAAGCATCTGCGGCACCCTCGGCCATTCTCTTCCTGACGCGGGGACGCACGGTCTCCTGATCGATATCATACTTATCCGCCACGTATCCCGAGAGATAGGCGGTGGTGAAGTCCATGGCCTTCTTGTGGTCGAAGGGTTCGATGGATTCCATCAGGTCATCGGGCATCTTGGACGATCCGTCCGCAGGGACATGGTCGAATGCTATGTCACCCGCCCTTCTAACTCTGTAGTACTTGCGCTCTGTGTATTCTGTGTCGCCGGTCCTCCAGGTGCGCTCGTCCACACAGTTGTAGACGACATCCGCATCGAGATCCGCATCGTAAACCCAGAACGGGACGTACAGTCCTTTGACCTCTTCTAGCTGGTTGTACTCCTTGTATGCCTTGGCGACGAACCACTTGCTGCGTGCGTGCTCCTCGAGTCCCTTCAGGGCTTGTGCCTTGGTCATCTGGAACGGTATCACCAGATCGGGTTTCAGCGTACCCGATAGACGTCCTTTGAGCATGACCGCGTTACCGCAGTAGGGGCAGATGGTGGCCGATGTGTTCTCGTCGGTGTACAGGTTACCGCCACATGTCTTGCATTGGTATTCCGACATCCCGTAGAGTTCCGCATCGTCCCACTCGGAACCAGCATCCGCAGCGAGTTCAATCTGCTCCTCGTTGACGGAGAGGTCCCCCTCGTTCTTCTTCAACTCGTTGGGGTCGAACTCGTTGTCGCAGTAAGGGCATTTCACCCTCTGTGATCCTATATCGAACTCGAGCGAACCTCCGCAGAAGGGACACTTGTGATTGATTGTGTCCGACATCAGTTCGCATCCCCGTCGTTAAAGGGGTCCCCGCACTCGGGACAGAACTTCGGAGGCTTGGTGGGATCCTTGGGTTCCCAGCCGCACTTGTCGCAGCGGTATTTGCGTGTCTCGGGTTTCTTCGCTCCGCATTCCGTGCAGAACTTGCCCTTGTTGACCGCTCCGCAGGAGCATGTCCATCCGTCGTTGTCCGGTTTCTTCTTACCGCACTCGGGACAGAATTTCCCTGTCGCAGTGGCTCCGCAGGAGCATGTCCAGGCGTTCGCAGGGGGCTGTGTCTGCTGGGGCATCTGCTGTCTTTGCTGCTCCGCCCTGTCGTAGTATCCCTGGGCGTTCATGGAACCTCCGCCCATCTGACCGAGCATCCCGACTCCCATGAGTCCTGTAACAGCACCGGCCTCGTTGCTGGCAGCTGCCTTGAGAGCCTCGGCCTGGGCCTCCACGAGGGTTGCACCGGCCATGGATGGGTCCCTGAGCATTCCTGCTTTCTGGGCGTTCTTGATGAGCTCCATGTCCTCCGGGGGCAGCGTGACCGATCCGATGGCGACGCTGACCACATCCAAACCGCGGGTCTCCGACCATTTCGCGGAGAGTGCATCGTTCATCGCATCCTGCAGCTCGATGTTGTGGCTGACGATCTGGTTGGGACGGAGTCCGAGGTCGGATAGCTTCCCGAAACCGGGCTGGAGGGCACCGATGAACTCTGCCTTCAGCTGGTCGTCTATCTCGGACCTCTCGAATCTGTCCTTGACGTTTCCGCAGACGTTGGTGTAGAACAGGATGGGATCGGAGATCTTGTAGGAGAACACTCCGTGGCAGCGGACGGACACATCTATGTCCAGTCCGATGTTCCTGTCGACGACGCGGAACGGAATGGGATTGGCGGTACCGAACTTGTTGTCCAGGATCTCCTTCATGTTGAAGTAGTAGACACGCTGGTCCTTTCCGGTGTCACCGCCGTACGTGAAACGCCTGCCCATGGTCTTGAAGGTGTTGACCACACCCTTGCCGAGACCTCCGGTGAATATGCTGGGCTCAGTGGACTTGTCGTACGTGTAGTTACCGGGCTCGGAACAGATCTCAACGACCTTTCCGGATTCCACGATGATCATACACTGACCGTCGGCAACCGCGATACCTGAACCGTTACTGATGATGTTGTCGCTCCCTTTGGTGTTGGCGGAGCGCTTTCCTACCTGTTTGATACCCTTCACCATCAGGATCTCCTTCGGGATGGATTCGCAGTAGAAGAATTCCTTCCACTGGTCTGCCAATGTTCCTCCGACGGAGCCTGCGAGGGCTTTGATTAGTCCCATAAGTCTCTGTATGCGACTGTTTAGATTAAAGGGCATCGAGGATGTTCAAATAATGTATGGTCAAACGTACCTTTACCGACAGTCCGGTGGAGGCCTTTATCTACTTGGCAGGCGAAACCGATGCAAGGAGTCCGTAACATGGAAGCAAGGAATCTGATGGGAGCAGCTGTCATCGCAGTCTTAGCTCTCGTAGCAGATCGGAAGAGCACACGTCTGAACTCCAGTCACGGCTAC
>CALAVG010000231.1 GCA_937892275.1 uncultured Methanomicrobiales archaeon
CTGGCCACGTTCTTCGGCTTTACGGCGAGGACCAGGATGTCGGCCTTCTCGGACAGCTCCCTCGCCGTCTCGTACATGCTGATCCCGTAGGTCTCCCACATGTGCAGGCGGGTCCTCTCCGAAGGGGGGCAGGCGATGACCTGGTCCTTCGAGAACACGTTCTTCCTGATCAGCCCTCCTATCAGGGCCTCCGCCATCTTGCCTGCGCCTATGAATCCGATTGTCATGGCCCGAGGTATCAGTTCGCAGTAGATAACACCGACAGGGGAGGGGCGGCCTCCCGTGACGTCGGGGGACCGAGGCCGGGCGGCACTTTCGGAGTAGGATTAGTTAACACTCATTATCTGTACATAAACGTTCATTATTCCAGATATTTAAATATGACGTATGCTTGGGACTCTCCACAGATATATACTTAGTTCTGTGGAACCTTTATGTACTAACACTTCATCGCCAAGAGACAATGTCACTAATTGTGTACTACATGCCATTGGCAATCGTGAGCGTCATCGCTCTCGGTTTTGCTCCCTTGGCATGGGGGGTATCGAGGTTCATACGCCCTTTCAAACCCACTCAATGGATGGAGACAACCTACGAGTGCGGTTCTGAACCGATTGGTGAAGCACACGTCCAGTTCAGGTTCCAATACTATGCGTTCGCGCTTATTTTTGTGGTATTCGATCTGGTTGCGACGTTCCTCATGATATGGGCCATCGCTTTTGGAGGTCTCTCCCTGAGGGCCCAGGTCATGATGCTGGTGTTCTTCGCCATACTCATTCTCGGAGTGACTTACGCTCTGAAAAAGGAGGAAACCGTATGGATATGAGCCTTTACCCTCATGCTGTAGCAATGAGTGCTGACGAGTTTATGTCATGGTCCAACTCCATGATCAATAACCTCCTCAGCTCAGGAACGAAAAGGACGGTTGACGAGCTGACCGGACCTATCTGGGCCTGGGCCATGAAGAACTCCATGCATCCTCTGCACTGGGGTCTCGCATGTTGCGCCCTGGAGATGGCGGCCGCGTCCGCTCCCAGATACGACGCCGAGCGTCTCGGTATGATCTACCGTTCGTCGCCCAGGCAGACCGACATCCTTCTCGTCAACGGATGGATCTCCAAGAAGATCCGTCGCGACCTCAGGCGCCTGTACGAGCAGATCCCCAACCCCAAATGGGTCGTCGCGATGGGCGAGTGCGCGATTTCCGGCGGACCCTGGTACGATTCCTACAACACCGTCCAGGGCCTCGACCAGATCGTGCCCGTGGATGTGTACATCCCCGGATGCCCTGCCCGTCCCGACGCGATGATCGACGGCTTCATGCTGCTCCAGAAGAAGATCGAGAGCTACATGAGGAGAGGAGTAGTCATGGAGGACTGAGGATGGACGTGAACGCCGTAATACAGAAGCCCACTGAGGAAGAGATCGCCCAGGCGCTCGCTCAGAAGTTCCCGTGCGTCCAGGTCACCAAGACCGCCACGCGCAGGGTCAGCGCGAAAGTGCCCAAGGAGCACATCTTCGCCGTCTGCAAATACATACATGACAACCTCACCTTCGAGCACTGCTCCATAGTCATGGGGATCGACTACGTCGACCACATGTCGACCGTGTACGTTCTCACGAACTACTACACCGGCACCGCCTTGGAGCTCACCTGCGACATCCCCAACGACGACCTCCACATAGATTCGGTCACCCCCATCTGGGAGGGCGCGAACTGGCACGAGAGGGAGACCTGGGAGCTCTTCGGGATCGTGTTCGACAACCATCCCAAGCTCGAGAGGCTGCTCACTCCCAAGACCTACGAGTTCTTCCCCTTCAGGAAGTCCTACAAGCTCAGGGGGTGGGAGTGAATGTCCGACTCTATCGTCCCCATCATCGAAGCCGAAGAGAAGATGGAGAAGATGGACACCGACAAGATGTGGGTCATCATGGGTCCTCAGCACCCGTTCTCCCACGGTCTGTGGACGCTCAAGGTCAAGCTCGACGGAGAGATCGTCACCGACGCCGAGCCCATAGTCGGATACCTTCACCGCGGATGGGAGAAGGAGACCGAGAAC
>CALAVG010000232.1 GCA_937892275.1 uncultured Methanomicrobiales archaeon
GTTTGATCCTGCTCTTCAGCTGGAGAAGTACCGAACGGTTGGGGGTGACATCGTGTGCTCCCACGGATATCAAGCCTTCTTGGGCATGTACTTCTCGATGTACTTACGGCTGATCCTTGTGATCTGGTCGAGATCGAGAGCGGTGAACAGTTCCCAACCGAGGTCCAGTGTCTCCTCGATGGAACGGTCCTCCTCGGGTCCCTGCCTGACGAAGCGGTCCTCAAAGAGGTCTGCGAAGTCGAGCAGCTTCCTGTCCTTTGCGGACAGGGATTCCTTTCCGACGATTGCGACCAGTCCACGGAGATCCTTACCCTCTGCGTATGCCGCATAGAGCTGGTCGGACACTCCCTTGTGGTCCTCACGGGTCCTGCCCTCTCCGGTTCCTCCTCCCATCAGACGGCTGAGGGATGATGAAACGTTGACAGGCGGGTAGATACCGTTCCTGTGCAGGTCCATGGACAGAACGATCTGTCCCTCTGTGATGTATCCTGACAGGTCGGGGATCGGGTGGGTGATGTCTCCTCCGGGCATGGACAGGATGGGGATCTGAGTGATGGATCCCTTCTTTCCCTTGATCCTTCCGGCACGCTCGTACAGCTGTGCCAGATCGGTGTACATGTAACCGGGGTATCCACGCCTTCCGGGCACCTCTTCACGAGCTGCTCCAATCTGACGCAGTGCCTCACAGTAGTTGGTGATGTCGGTCATGATGACCAGCACCTGCATACCGAGGTCGAATGCCATGTACTCGGCGGTGGTGAGTCCCAGACGGGGTGTCAGGGTACGCTCCACAGCAGGGTCGTCGGCCAGGTTGAGGAACACGACAGCGTTCTTCAGTGCACCTGTCCTCTCGAACTCCTTCATGAACATCTGCTTCTCTTCGTTGGTGATACCCATTGCGATGAACACGACGGCGAACTCCTCGTTCTCTCCGCGTACCTTTGCCTGACGAGCGATCTGAAGAGCGATCTCGTTGTGGGGAAGTCCCGACGCGGAGAAGATAGGCAGCTTCTGACCCCTGACCAGGGTGTTCATTCCGTCGATGGTGGAGATACCTGTCTGGATGAAATCCGAAGGTGAGTCCCTTGCCCACGGGTTGATAGCGGCTCCGTTGATCTCGAGCTCTTTCTCGGGAACGATGGGTGCTCCTCCGTCCAGGGGCTGTCCGGATCCGGAGAGGATCCTTCCGAGCATGTCCTTGGACACGGGCATCTTCATTGTCTCGCCGAGGAACCTGACGGATGCATCCCTGTCGATACCGGATGTTCCCTCGAACACCTGAACGACGACGACCTCATCCGAGGAATCGAGGACCTGTCCCCTCCTGGTGGTTCCGTCTGTAAGCCTGATGTTGACCATTTCCTTGTATCCGACGGGCTCTGTCTTCTTGACGTAGATAAGAGGTCCGGCGATCTGGGATACGGTCTTGTACTCTTTGCTTATCTGTGCTGTCTTTGCCATTGGAATCACGCTCCGAGCTCCGCGAACTGCTGGTCCATGTCCTTGTCGACTGCCTCGAGTTCCTCATCGACCTTGGGCTCGTACTTGGACTGGTTGAACCTTGTCCTCACGGGGAGGTATGCGATCTTGTCGACGGGTGCTCCTGCCTGAAGTGCCTTCTCGGAGAGATCGGAGTACTTCTTGATCAGTGTGAGCATCTTGTACTGCCTGCTGAGAGGGCAGTAACAGTCGACGGGGTCGTATGCGTTCTGCTGCAGGAAGATCTCACGGATCATCTTGGCGACCTCGAGTGTGATCTTCTGCTCGTCGGGCAGTGAATCGGATCCGACCATCTGGACGACATCCTGAAGTTCGGCCTCCTTCTGGAGGGTCTTCATTGCCCAGGCCTTCAGTGCGGGATAGTCCTCTGCGACGTTGGCCTTGAACCAGTCGAGCAGCTGCTTGTCGTACATAGTGTACGATGTCAGCCAGTTGATTGTGGGGAAGTGCCTCCTCTCACGCAGTTTGGTATCGAGTGCCCAGAAGACACGGACGATACGGAGTGTGTTCTGCGTAACAGGCTCGGACAGGTCTCCTCCGGGAGGAGAAACTGCTCCGATAACGGAGACGGATCCGTCACCGCCGCTGAGCACCTTGGCCCTTGCGGCACGCTCGTAGAACTCGGAGAGACGTCCTGCAAGGTATGCGGGGTATCCCTCTTCTCCGGGCATCTCTTCCAACCTGGACGAGATCTCACGCATGGCCTCTGCCCACCTGGAGGTGGAGTCTGCCATGAGTGCGACGTTATATCCCATGTCACGGAAGTACTCCGCGATGGTCATTCCAGTGTAAACGGAAGCCTCTCTTGCCGCCACAGGCATATTGGATGTGTTGGCGATGAGGACGGTCCTCTTCATGAGCTTCATTCCGGTCCTGGGGTCCTCCAGTTCGGGGAACTCCGTAAGAACCTCGGTCATCTCGTTTCCACGCTCTCCGCATCCGATGTAGACGACGATCTCTGCATCGGAGTACTTAGCGAGCGACTGCTGTGTGACGGTCTTTCCGGTTCCGAAAGCTCCGGGGATAGCGGCTGCTCCTCCCTTTGCGAGGGGGAACATGGTATCAAGGACACGGAGTCCTGTGACGAGGGGGATATCGGGCTGATACTTCTCCTCGACGGGCCTGGGGTTACGTACAGGCCAGTACTGGACCATGCATACATCCGTTCCGTCGATGACGGCGACTGTCTCATCGATCGTGTAGCTGCCTGCCTTGATCGAGTCGACCTTTCCGTTGAGTCCGATGGGGACCATGATCTTGTGCTCCATGGGTCCTTCCTGGACGATACCGATGATCTGTCCCTGGGAGACTGTGTCGCCCTCTTTCACTGTGGGCTCGAAGTCCCACTTCTTCTCGTGATCCAATCCAGGTGCTGAGACTCCACGGTAGATGAAGTCTCCCATCTTGTCCCTCAGAACGGGGAGAGGCCTCTGGATTCCGTCGTAAACGGATTCCAAGAGTCCGGGACCGAGCTCAACTGACAGGGGCTTTCCTGTGTTTGTGACAGGCTCTCCCGGCTTGACGTTGTCTGTGTCCTCATAGACCTGGATGATGGAGTACTCGCCGACGATTTTGATGACCTCTCCCATCAGCTTCTCGTTTCCAACGTGCACGACATCGTACATCTTGGGCGAGATACCTGTGGCGGTCACGACAGGTCCGGCGACCCTGTAAATTACACCTTCAGTGCTCATTCAATCATCCTCATTCTTGTATAAATCTACGCCAATCGCCCTCTTGACCTTCTCACGGAGGTCTCCGTCGGATCCGCCTACCGCTACTACGACGGGCTGGATCGACTCCGTCACCTTGTGCCTGGTGGCGGCGGGGAGGTTGTCGAGGTCCTTCGCATCCACTGCGAGGATACCGATTGTTGGCTGGGAAATTGCTTCCAGCATCTTTTCTTGATAGTTTTCTGGGGTCGCTACGAATACGCGCCTGATTCCGGCAAGCCTGAATCCGAGTGTGAACTCCTCACTTCCCAATACTGCGATTTCCATCAGATCACCAGCAATTGTTTGACAGTTTCCTTGTCAAGGCCGCTCTCGAGTCCCCTCGCGATGGTCCTGATGTTCCTGGTCTCGATCTCCATGCTCATCATGTAGTCGATTACAGGAAGTACGGACAAGGGGTACTCTGACGAGAATTTCTTAGCCTGCTCCCTCTGGTACTTCCTCGTTTCGATCGAGGCCTCCAGGGGGTTGCCGCCGTTGTCGATGATCTCTTTGACGGATTCGTAGAAATCGAGCTGTGTGATATCGGGATAGGTGTCGGTGATCTTCTCGTAGTCCGCCAACTGTTTGGCGAACTTGGCGTCGATCTGCTTTCCACCGGGGATTATGTATTCCAGTACCTTGTCGCCGTAGATCCCTTCGGACTTCAGTTTCATGATTGTCTCGAAATTCCTCACGTCGATGTCCCTCCTGATGTAATCGAGGAACATACGGGAAGCGACTGTGTCAGCGCTGACGATCTTGATCAGTCTGGTGTACCTGAACTTGTCCAGGTAGTCCTCAATCTGACCGAGGTTTCCGTCGGCCTTGTACTGGGTCATTATCTCTGCGGGGATGGTAATCGATTCGTCCTTGCAGTATGCTGCGATGATCTCATCGAGAGATTCCATCCCGATCAGTCTTTCTAGCTCTTCGGAGCTCAGATTTCCGGCGGGGACAAGGTCATCCCTGATGTCGTCCGCCGACAGACCGTACGATTTCCCACGAAGGATAACTTTGATGTTCCAGTTGTCCCACTTCTCCAGGTATGCGGCGAGGAGGGTGTGAAGCTCTCCCTGGGATCCGTTCAAGAGAGTCTTGAAGGAGTCCGCCATGTGCCTGTAGGTTGCGCGCTCTACGAGATCCATTCCCTCCATCTTGTTTCCGAGGTCGATCATCTCCTTGGAGTATCCCGAATCGGAAATGAAGCGGGCGATCTCAGCAGTGCTCATCTGGAGCATCTTGTTGTAATCCTCTTCCTTGAGCAGAAGCGACTTCTTCGCTTTAGCCCTGGTCGTGGTGTATGCGTAGTTGCCCTTTTTGTTACTGAACCCGAACATTTTCTTCACCCGAAGAGAATGTCGGAGACGTCCTTGATGCCGCGGTCCCATACGGTGCGGAGAAGGGCAGAGTACTGCATGTCAATCTCGATCTGACCATCTTCGCTCTGGATGATGAGTCCTCCCTTGATCTTAGCGTCCCTCTTGACCTCTGCGACCTCCAGCTGCTTCGCTGTGAACTTGTCGTCCTTCGACATGATCACAGTGGGCTCTGGAATGATCGTCTTCGCGTACGCTACCATCTTTACGTAGTGCTTGAGTTTGTCCTTAGGATCGGCGTCCTCAAGCTCTTTGAGCGTCTCGTCGAAGACGTTGGAGAGGATCTCCTTCTTCTTCGCAAGGACGATCTTCTTGCTCTCCAGCTCTGAGCTGGAGGCCTCCTGACGGTCCATGCGGGCGATGGCATCCGCTAGCCTCTTGTCTTCGCTTTCTTTTAACCCGGCGATCTTCGCCTCTGTCTCGGACTGGATGCGTGCGATCTCCTGTGCCGTCTCGGCCTCGATCGCCTTCACATCGTTCTCCGCCAGAGTCTTGATCTCCGCGGTTACGTCGTTCAATGCCATGAGATTACCTCATTTCGGTAGGGAAACTCACATACCGGGGAGCACGAAACACGCGAGAATTGCGATGACCAGTCCGAAGATAACGATAGTCTCAGGCAGCACCATGAACATCAGTGCCTTTCCCAGCATCTTGGAGTCCTCTGTGATTGCTCCGACTGCTGCTGCTCCGATGTCCTTCTGTGCCAGTCCGGTTCCGAGTCCGGCGAGTCCGACTGCGAGTCCTGCTCCAATTGCGATAAATCCTAATCCTGTGTCGACCATTTTTATGCCTCTTTTGTAGATATATCTGAAATCGTTTTGATATGTTTGAATCTGAGGGGCGTGAACATTGTTCCCTCTCCCTCATAGAACTTGATCATGAACTCGACGAGCTGCAACCTTAATGCATGCAGTCCACCCGAAAGGATGGCCAGAGTCCAAATCATGAGATGCAGGAATGCGAATATCAGCAATCCGATGATTACCATGATAACCGATACCTCTCCTGCCTGTGCCGGATCAGGGTTGATTCCGGCAATCATTCCGAGCGCGATATAGTTGAATGCCAATGCCATTCCAGCCTTGGACATACCGATCGCGACCAGACGAGTGTATGAAAGAATGTTTCCGAAAGCATCGACCGTTTCGATGAGGATGGACATCGCACCCTCCGTCTTCATGACCAAAATGGCTCCGATAACGATCAGTACGATACCGACTCCCATGATGGGAATCATGTCCTCTCCGGACAATGTCTTCATAATCATATTGAAACCGAGCGCGTATCCAACAAGCACGACACCGCAGAAGATGAGGAACGGTCCTCCCTTCTCCTTGAATCCGTGCGCGAATCCGTGCTGAACGGTCTTGTTGTAGATTGCTACGAGATATCCGATAGCAAGGTGCACGACACCGACGTAGACAGAAAGCCTAAGCAACATTCCCACGTACTCGGAGTCAATCTTACCTACTCCGTGACCATTGATAAGGAAGGCTCCGAAGAAGTTCTCAAGGTTGTCCAAGTGCAACAGGTATGCCCATGTGTACGTGACCGATTCGCCCTGCGGTCCTACAAAGTGCATTCCCAAGGCCTCTCCGAAGAAGAAGAAACCGAAGATGAATGCCCAGATTCCTCCGAAGAACAGGACTGTCGCGATTGCGCGCCAGTCAGGGTTCTTGGCGAACTTCAGACCGTATGCTCCGAGGATGATGAAGGGTATCGCATAACCGCAGTCTCCCACCATGAATCCGAAGAACAATGGAAGGAAGATGGAGATCAACACCGTAGGGTCGACCTCGTTATACTTGGGTACCGACATCATCAATGTCGGATATTCGAACAATTTAGTGACTTTGCCGTGCTTCATCTTAGTGGGCACGGTCTGGAATCTCTCTTCCTGCTTCTCTGATTCCTCAACTGTCCTTCCACGGTTCTCCTCGATGCTGACGTAGACCTTGCCTACCTTCGACTCGATGGTGTTCTTAATGTCGCCGGCCTCGTAGGTGGGTACCCACGCGTCCATGACGAACGTGTATTTCGTGGAAGCGATCCTGACGGGCAATGTACCCTTCTCAGAATCCACTGTCAATTCCTCATCGCAAGCTCTAAGGAAGTGTTTGTGTTTCTCAAAAAGAACCTCTATTTCCTTCTCGACTGCTTCGATCTCCTTAGCTACGACCTCCAGTTCCCCGGTGATGATAGCCAGGTTCGACTGCACAGTTCCCGAGCCCTCAGGCACGGTGATCTCTGTGAATCCGTGTTCGGACAAGATGTTCTGGGCCTTCGTCCTGTCCTCATTCTTAACGAACAAAGCCACGACGCTACCGTTCTTCTTGTCCATGGAGACGAACAACTCACCCATATCGGCCACGGCCGCTGTGGGGTCGCTCTCCACGGTACCGATCAACGCCACAATACTCTTGTAACCGGAGTACTGGTCGATGTCGATAGGCAGTCTTGCAAGGAGCTCGAGATTCTTCTTCTTTGCGTTTAATTCGGTGATTCTCTGATTGAGATCATTCCTCTTATCGATGACGGCTTTTACCTCGTCCTCGATAGATTCGACGCTGTCAGATGATATCTGGCTCCTGATTTCACTCTCTAAAATCTGCTGGGTCTTGGTATGCTTGTTGATACCGAGATCCTTCTCCATCCCACGCACCTTCAACAACCTCTCGGCCGTCTTGGGCGAGTACGGACGGGGCGTTCCGAGGGTGAAACCCTCATCCGCGTCAACGGTATGATCGATCAGGTGGACATTCTCGATGCTGTACAAGACCTCGATGGTCTCATCGATGCATGAGTTAGCGCCCACGATCACAATCCTACTCATCGACTCAGGAAGAAACATTCAAAATCCTCTCAACTTCTTTTGTAAGGTATTTCTTTGCTTCCCCCTTCTTTGCCTCGGATCCGGAACTGATCTTCTCAGCTTCGGCCTTGCCTCCAGCAATCTTGCTTTCATGCTCTTTGGCAAGTTTGTCCTTTTCCGCGGCAACGGCGGACTCGTAAGAGCTACGCATCTGAGCTTCAGCGTCCTGAATTTTCTTCACAGAATCTCTGCGAGCTTCCGCGAGAGCTGTTTTCTGCACGTCCTTGGCCTTGACGACCACGGCGTCAGCTTCCGCTTCCGCTAGTTTTATCTCCGTAAGTATATCAGTCCGGCTCAAATTTACACTCCCCGACTTGAGTCTTGTATCCCCTAATTATTACTTAAAGGGTGCCTTACTAATTTATAAAAGAAGGAGGTTAGTTGGATGGGTCATCAGGACTCCGTGTTTAGCCCATTTTTTTGTTCAGAGTTTCTTTACGGGCACATATTCCCTGATCTCGATCCCAGCTTCCTCGAGGAGGTCCTTGGAGAGATCGTCGGCATAACCCTCGCTATAGATGATCTCCTTGATACCCGCGTTGATGAGGATCTTGGCACACATCGAACAGGGGTACGTTGTGGTATATATGGTGGCACCATCGACACTGACACCGAAATAGGCTGCCTGGGTCACTGCATTTTGCTCTGCGTGTACGCCTCTACAGAGCTCGTGCCTCGTACCGGAAGGGACATTGAGTTTCACACGTATACAGCCCAATTCTTCGCAGTGCTTTGTGCCCTTGGGAGACCCGTTGTAACCAGTGGAAAGGACCCTCTTCTCCTTGACGATGACAGCGCCTACTCTCCTCCTGAGACAGGTGGAACGCGAGGATACCAATTGTGCCATCTCCATGAAGTATTCGTCATTGCTGGGTCTATCCATCTTCTATCCTTCCGTGAGAATGTTAAGGGCGTTACTGACATCCACTATTATAATTTTATAGTGACTCGTCATTTCAGTGTCCCGTGAAGAGAGGAAGCAAGTTTCTCATCGCCGTCTGCGGCTTTCTTGTGATCTGTATCATCGGCGGATACGTCGGTATACATGCCGCTTCCGGTCTGGATTCCCCTCTGAGCGTCATCATGTCATCCAGTATGCAGCATGATAACCATCAATCCGCAATCGGTGTGATCGATACCGGAGACGTTATGGTAGTGCAGGATCCCAACAAGGCGAACATTCAAAGCTACATCGAGGGTCTGACCACCGGACACAAGACATTCGGCGATTACGGATCCGTTCTGATCTATGACCGCGGAGATGATGTCAATCCCTGTATCCACAGAGCTATTGTCTGGTTGGATTACAACGGCAACGGTACATGGAGAGCCCCGTCTCTTCAGACCTATACCGCATGGACATGCACGGGTTCGACCGATTTCCGTTCCCTGTCTGGAACATTGACCTTCACCGACATCACACAATCGCATAAGGAGGTCAGCATCAACCTCGACAATCTTGGGAAACAGAGCGGATATCTTACCATGGGCGACAACCCTGAATCCAACAGATACTTCGATCAGGCGGTCGGAATAATCTCGCATCCTGTCGGGACCGATGACATAAGATCCGTCGCCCTCTATGAACTTCCCTGGTTGGGAGTCATCAAGGTATACATGACACCAAGCAAGAAAGCATATCTCGACCACGTCCCCAATTCCATCTACAGCATGATAGCGCTATTCATAATGGTCTTCGCCATAATCTACTGTTGCGACATATTCTATCAGAAGAAGGAACTCAAGCAGAAACAGAAAGAATTAGAAAGACTGAGAGAACTCTGACCCTACAGGACAAGAGACCCCCACCCCTCCATTTCCACTGGAAATTCTGAAAGGGAATATTCGTGTTTCCGATCAAATCAGAGTGGTCTGTTTCGGAGACTTGTAATTGTCGATATTCTTGAAGATATTATCTGATTTCAGAAGATTCAAGAGGAATTCCTGAGATACGCTGAGTTCGATTTCTTTGGTACGTCCTGCCCTTCCGAAGGATTTCACTCTTGCATGAACGATACCGAGCATATCCAATTCAGAGATGAGATCAGCAACTCTCCTTTGAGTAATCATGGGAGTGCCAGTTATGTCACAGAGATACTTGTAAGTGGAGAACACATCTCCGGTGATCATGACATTCTTCCCTTCTTCGGAATTCTTGATTATGCTCATAAGGACCATTTTCGATTGAAGATTAAGAGTTTTAACGACTTCAGCCACAGCATCCATCTCGACATTGTCTTTAGCGGATTTGACATGTGCTTCGGAGATGACTTTGTCTCCATTCCTCTCTGCGATCTCAGCAGACATCCGGAGAAGATCCAACGCCCTTCTAGCATCTCCTCCTTCCTGAGCGGTTAAAGCCGCACAGTAAGGAATGACACCTTCAGAAAGGATACCTTCATCGAAAGCATCCTTAGCTCTATCATAAAGGATATCCTGCAGCTGCTCGACAGAATAAGGAGGAAAGACAATCTTCATCTCTCCCAATCTGCTCTTGATCCTTGTACTGAGAAGATCGGTGAATTTTGTATTATTCGTGATTCCGATGATGGAGATCATCGAATTCTTCAGACCACTGTTTATCGAAGTGAGATAATAGAAGATGTCATCACCGTTCTTCATGAATGTTCTGTCTATTTCATCAAGAGTTACGATGAAGATCTTGTTGTTCTCGTCGATGTAGTTAGTAAGTTCCGTAAGGATCTTATCTACACTCCATCCGGTGAATGGAATCTTCCTTGAAGGGTCCGAGATTATCTGATTTGCGATGTTGTAGAGGATTCCGTAAGGAGTATCGACTATCTCGCAGTTAATGTAGATGAACGAACAGCTACTCTCTTCCGGATCTGCTTTCTTAAGCTCTTTTCCGATATAATTAATCACAGCTGTCTTACCGGTTCCTGTTTTTCCGATTATCAGTATGTTCGAGGGTTTGTTTTTAGAGAGTGCAGGTGACAGAATCTCTGCTATCTGAGAGATCAATTCATCCCTGTGAGGAAGATTATCTGGAACATATGTCGTCTGAAGAATTTTCTTATTCTTCACTAACGTGTTCTTTCTCTCGATGTACTGAGTAAAAATATTCGGTTCCGTCATCTTCTCTTATCTCCAATCGCTCATACCGGTTCGAGTATTTATTTCCACTGTATAGATGACTTTACGAACTCCTTTTCTTCTTCGGTTTTTCTTTCTTTTTTTTCAGAAGGATGAATGATTTTCGAATGATTCATCCATCTTAGGATCATCTTTCCAGTTGTCACAATATTTTATATCGTTTCGACGATAAGGAGTTCATATCAAGAGGTAACTCTCATGAAAGGTTGGATAACGATCGGACTCTGCATCGCCGGAATTCTCGCATTCATCGGACTGCTCGTCCTCATAAACGCATTGTGCTGAAACAAGGGTACACACCCTTCTTCTTTTTCCAGTGGAAATGGAGGGGTGGGGGTCTATGCAGCATTGACCGCAATATCAATCTTTTTAATTCATATTCTGAAATCTTCAGTTCCGGGTGTTCCCGATCAAAAGGTATTCGTTAATAGCTATCGCGGTTGTATCGTTCATCCTCCTGTTCGCTTACTATTCCGATGAGAGAAATGCGGGATATCAGTTCACAGGCGTAGTTCATGATGTGAAATCTAGTACCAATGGATACATCTTCTTCATTGATACCTCAGAGGATACGATACGCTGCTTCTCATCGGACCAACCTGAGGATCTGGGTCTTTATTCGTTCAGAGGAAGTTTCTCTGATGATAGGGGCATATTCTTCGTCGAGAGATGGTTAGATATCGATAATTACCAGAATAATGATTGAGTGTCTATGTTCGTAGCTGTTGATGATACCGATTCCATGAAAGGGAATTGTACGACGTTCTTGGCTACGGAGATAATCAGGGAATTTCATGATCTCGATCTTATCGGGAATCCGAGATTGGTACGTCTTAATCCGGCGACGCCCTGGAAGACCAGAGGGAATGGTTCCCTTGTGATGAGATTCGGGAAAGGTGTCGGTAAGAGACGTTTCATCGGGATGATCAGCGACAGGGAGATCTACTGTTACGACAGATGCACCTCATTTGAACCTGATCCGGAGATGATGAAGAAGAGGATAATCCCTCACATCGAGGCTCATCATGAGAATGATGCCGACCCCGGATTGCTGATCTCAAAGGTCAAACCCTCTCAAAGCTTCTATTGGAGAGGTGTCAGGACCATCATGGACCGCAAGGTCATCAATGAGGAGATCGAAAGGATCGGTGCAACGACGTTTGAGATCGGTTGCGGAAGGGGACTCATCGGCTGCACATGTGGCATGGCATGGAGACCAAGGGATACTACATTCGAACTGTTATCCTACAGACCTTCCAACAGATGGGGTACGGAACGTATCTTCGATCCTATTACGATAAGGAATGTCGAACACGGTTATCCCACAACATTCAACAGTTGGGAGGACCGCATGCAGAAGGTTGCTATGGTACCGGCTACACCGTGTCCTGTCATGTACGGATTGAGAGGCGACGATGAGAAGGATCTCATCAAGGCCTCCAAGGAGATATCCACCGAACCCATCGAGAGATGGATGGTTTTCCTTACGAATCAGGGAACGGACGATCATCTCATCAGGGATCCGAAGGAACTGATCCCGAATCAGTCATACATACTCAAGGGAACTATTGCATCGCAGCCCAGGCACATCTCCGGAGGACATGTCTTCATCGATATTGAGACAAGGTTCGGGACCGTCACTTGCGGTGCTTACGAACCCTCCAAGGAGTTCCGCCATACGGTCGACTGGCTCATTCCCGGAGACGAGGTCGAGATGGTCGGGGAACTAAGGGACGAACCCCGTACCTTGAACATCGAGAAGATTCACGTGATCTCTTCTGCAGAGGAATACAGAAAGGTATCGAATCCCGTATGCCCGAAGTGTGGCAGGACCATGAAATCCAAGGGTGTGGGTCAGCCCTACAAATGCAAGAAATGTCATACCTCATCCACAGAACCAATCTTAGAAGAGATGACGAGGTGGATCGTTCCTGGCTGGTACGAGCCTCCGACGGCTGCGAGGAGACATCTTTCAAAACCCCTGAAGAGGATGGATCAGATCCAACCCGTAGAATTCATCAACGGCCGTTCTTGATAACAATAAGATATTTGAATTCGTCAATCAACGTAGTCAAATAACGTCAATATTTAATACTGTATACATATCAATCGTCCATAGGAAAGATACCATGGACGAAGTCGTGATTCTCAGTGCAGTAAGAACGCCCATAGGAAAATACGGAAAGACACTCACAGGCATCAAGGCCACGGATCTCGGTGCCAAGGTCGTGAAGGAGGCGGTCAGCAGGGCCGGTCTCCAGCCCATAGACATCGAGGAATGCATCATGGGTAACGTCATCAGTGCAGGACTCGGACAGAACCCCGCGAGGCAGGCGGCCATCGGAGCAGGCCTTCCCGAGGAGATCGGATCGTTCACAGTCAACGCAGTGTGCGGATCCGGAATGAAGGCAGCGATGCTCGCAGCCGATGCCATCAAGGCAGGCGAATACAACGTCCTCGCAGTCGGAGGAATGGAGAGCATGTCGAACGCACCCTACATCATGAACGGTGCGAGATGGGGATACAGGATGAACGACCAGAAGGTCGTCGATGCCATGGTCCACGACGGACTCTGGGACATCTTCAACGACCAGCACATGGGATTCACCGGGGAGATCGTCGCCGAGAGGTTCAACGTCACAAGGGAGGATGCCGACCAGCTTTCGGTCGAATCCCACCAGAAGGCCGCCAAGGCCATAAAGGAGGGTAAGTTCAAGAAGGAGATCCTTCCCATAACCATCCCCAACAAGAAGGGTGACATCATCTTCGACACCGATGAGGGAGTCAGGGAGGATTCCAGCATGGAAACCCTCGGAAAGCTCAAACCTGTGTTCAAGAAGGACGGAATCGTCACAGCAGGTAACTCCTCGCAGCTCAGCGACGGAGCATCATCCCTCGTAGTCGCATCGAGGAAATGGGCGGAGGAGCACGGATGCAAGCCTCTCGCTACCATCGAAGCGTACGGAGAGAGGGGAGTCAAGCCCGAGTACATCATGGAGGCACCCATCCCTACCACAAGGCACGTCCTCAAGAAGGTCGGAATGACGATCGACGATATCGACCTCTTCGAGCACAACGAGGCCTTCGCCAGCGCATCCTGCGCGGTCAAGAAGGAGCTCAACGTACCTGACGAGATCTTCAATGTCAACGGAGGAGCTGTCGCTCTGGGTCATCCGATTGGATGCTCCGGTGCACGTGTCCTCACGACACTGCTCTACGCACTTCAGGATCGCAACAAGGATGTCGGTCTCGGTACACTCTGCCTCGGTGGAGGAAACGCGGTGACGATGATCATCCGCAGGTGCTGATCAAAAACATTTCAGGGCCTCCGGGCCCATCTTCTATTCATCATACCAGGATATGGACGTCGCGATAGACCTTCCCTTCTCCGTTGTATTTCAGCGAGACATCGTCCACTCCCGATCCGGACGGGATTTGGAAGACCTCGTAGAACACTGTCTTACCGCCTATCTGGATGATCCTCGGTTCCTGATAGTTACTGTAATCCTTCGTCTTTGGATCGACAGGATACCAATTGTTACTGCTGCAGAGTGAGAACTCCCACACGAGGATGTCGCTGCTGACACCGGAGGTGACATCGTCGTTGACTATGAGAATATTCATGATCACGAACTGCATCCCTTCGTCTGGAGGCTCGTATCCCGTATCGGTCGGGAGATAGGAAGTAGTATACAGGGAATAGTTGTAACGGATGTCTGGGTCATTGTCGACAATATATCCCTGAGCTACCACGAAGACCATGGCTACGATGATCGCTCCTATAATCACCACAGGGAGGATGACATGCTGTCTCCTGTATTTCGGAGGAGGCGATCTGAGGTAGGCCGTCTCATCCTTGTTCGATATGGTACGACCGTCGCTCTCGTATCTTTCCGTGCCGGAAGTGAATGCTGCACCGCAGAACGGACAGGATTCGGCCCCGTCCTCATGGTACTTCCCGCATTTCCAGCACATCTTCGCCATGACGGCCGGTAGGTCGTAGGGATTAATGATGTTTTGTTTCAGACACTAGCATCGACGTCTATCAAGAGATCGAGCCCTATGGAATGGCTTGGGGATCTGATACTTGCTTCCAGATCATTGAGATCCACGGTATTGAGGATACTGTAAACAAAGTACTGGACCCCATATTCACTCGGGTTGAATTCGGCTGGCGATTTGTAATCTGCATGATTGGTAGTTTCGCTGTAGAGCATCATGTAGACAGTATCGCTATCAGAGAGGCTTGTCTCCCAAGACGCTAAAAGATTGTTGATGGTACCGGATTCCATACAGTTGAGGAATTTGAGTTTCAACATGATCCTCGGACAGTACGAAGGCTGCGATGGCAACTATGGCGACGATGAAGATCACGGCCGGTATGACGAAGTGGAAATTGATCCTGATCTTCTCATCCTCTTGGAATGTGAACAATCCTATGAGATTGTCCATCAGATTCTTGTTCCCGCCTTCAAGAGATGCACCGCAGAACGGACAGTGAACAGCATTGTTCGGGTGATATTCACCGCAGTTCCAGCACACCTTGGCCATACGTCTGTATCGAAATTCGGATAAATACTGTTTTGCGAGTTACAATACGAGAGTAATACCGTTTGGGTTATTATCATGGACATGTAATACTCATCCACACAGGAGCCGTCCTAAATGAGCGCCATAACCTACAGATACGGATCGCGTTACTACATCAACATGACCAACAGGTGTCCGTGCAGATGTATCTTCTGCGTCAGGGACCAGACCCCGACGCTCGGTGACGCGGACAGTCTGTGGCTCGACAGGGAACCCACCGTACAGGAGGTGAAAGATGCATTGCTGGCACTTGATCTCTCATCCACTGAGGAGATCGTCTTCTGCGGGTACGGGGAACCTACGGAGAGGTTCGACGACCTCAAGGAGATAGCGGCTTTCATCCACTCCGATCTCCATAAGAGGGTCCGCTTGGACACCAACGGATTGGGAAGCCTGATCAACGGCAGGGACATTGTCCCGGAACTGAAGGGTCTGGTGGATTCCGTATCGATCAGTCTCAACGCCAAGGATGCGGACGAGTATCTCGAGGTCACCTGCAGCAGGTTCGGTCCCGGATCCTATCAGGCTGTCCTGGTCTTCATCACCGAATGCAGGAGCACCGTCGACGGCGTGACCGTCTCCATAGTGGGAGGTTCCATCCCCCAGGAATCGGAGGACGAATGCGCCCGCATCGCCCAGAGGATGAACGTCGCATTCAGGGTCAGATGATCAGAAGTCGTCCATCGAGATCCTGATACCGATCTCCGGTCCCTCGAAGTATTCCTTCATCCAGGTTATCTCGCACATCACGTGCTTCCCCGCATCCATCAGGTTGGATATCACTTCGTTCTTGCTTCTGGGAACGTATCCGATGTGCATGCCGTCTGGGTTCAGCACCTTAATCGCACGGGTATCGTACCTGTTCTCCGGTTCGCGGACGAGTTTCAGGGCATCCCCTTCTTTCAGGCCTGCGGTCAGTTCGAATGGGTCCCCTCTGAAGCAGGTGCCGACTATGATGGTATCCGCCAGAGGCATCCTGAAAGAGGATGGATTGATCGGCGGCAGGGTGCTCGGGTCTATCAGATCGTATTGATCGGGATTTATCGCAGGTACGGTCATTGCATCAACTCCTTGATCACCTTGTTGACGGTCTGAAGCTCCTCGGTGACGAAATCCATCAGCTGGTTGAGCTCCTCGGTCCTTCTGCGGACGGCTTCCCTATCCTTCATGAAGGAGACCTTGTTGAACGGGTACGAGGACCTTATGGCCTCTATCTGCTCCTGGACCTCGGTGATCTTAGCTTTCAAATCCTCTACGTAGATGGCATCGGCCTTGTCGGGATCCATGGTGTAGTAGAGAGCGCGGATCATGTCCAGGTTCCCGGTCTTGTAGGCGTTCACGGCCTTCTCGAACATCAGTATGTCCTCGTCGGTCGCATCGGGGTTGACATCCGGGTGCAGCTTCTTCACTATTTTCGTGTAGAGGCCCCTGAGCTCCTCGGTATCCTCCTGGGAGAGGCATTCCGATTCCATGTAGTCCATGAGTGCCTTGATGGCATCGTTCCTTTCCTCGAGTTCGGCCATCATCTCCTCGTACTCATATTCTATCTGAGCTTCGATCTGTGCGATGTCTGGCTCATCTTCCCTGTTGAGGTATGAACGGATGAGGTTGAGCCTCCTTTTCGCCATGGATAGTTCCAGCCTCTTCTTCCAGACCAGGTTCTCGAGGGCACCTACCTTCATCATGTACTCCGCCCTGAGATCGGGGGCCACATGGTATACGAGGTCATCCCTCTCGATTATGAGACGGGTGAGCCTATCCATGGAGTCCTCGTGCTTCAGAAGGGACGGTTTGACCATCGCATTCTCGGTTATCATGATACTTACATGGTCGCATGAGTATAATAACGGCTGGTTGTTATCTTTGTTATTCTTTTGATCCGCCGATACATGGACCCCAATGTCGCTCCCGGACTCACTTTTCTTATAGTCCTCTGCCAATCAAATCACGATGAGAGGAGAACTGTCAGACGGATTCGTGATCGTTAGGGACCAGACGGACGGCAACCACCTATACGGCAAGGGCAACTACGGTTATCCGCGCAGCGGAGGCGGTGTGGATCTGGATCTCCTAGAGGCATGTCTCCTCACCGAACTGGGGAAGTTGGATGTCTTCGACGGGAAGAAGAAGCTCTCGTTCGAGAACATGTTCAGATTATCCTCGGAGCTCATCGACGGTTTCGATATCATCTACATCGTCTACAGGGACATCCGTCTCGGAAGGGGTCTCGTCGTTAAACAGGAAACCGGGAACTACGACCTTTCCGTGTTCGGAGCGGGCAAGAGGCAGTCCAATTCCCGTCCAGCATACATGCTCAGGGCCGTATCCGAAAGGAGCCTCCTCGACGCTTCCGAATCCCTCGAAGGGACCAAGGAGACCAACGAGAGGAGGAAGAACCTGCTCTACGGTGTCGTCGATGAGGAAGGCGACGTCACATACTACAAGCTGCATGTGAAGGATCCCGCAGGGAAGGTGTTCCCCACGGATGTCAAGGGACATGCGGACGGAGTACTGGTAAGTGACCGTGTATTCATATTCGATCAGTCTCAGAGCGGATTCCTGCACGATTACGGATTCTTCGGGAAGCTCATCAACGGAATCTATCAGCTGTCATTGGTCGAGGCCTGCTATCTCATCGGAAAGGGAAAGCTGACCGTGAAGGACATGGACGGCAAGGAACTGGACTACGACGATCTGTTCGAGTACGGTTTCAACGAGCAGGACGAGTTCGAGGACCGTCTGAAGGTGTACACCGATCTGAGGGAGAGAGGACTGGTCATAAAGGCCGGTTTCAAGTTCGGTACCCATTTCAGGGTTTATCAGGACGATCCGGACTACTGTCATGCAAGATTCCTGGTGCATGCGGTGCCCTATGAGATAACCAAGATGTGGCCTGACATCTCGAGGACAGTCAGACTGTCGGGCGGAGTCAAGAAGGAGATCCTCTTCGCCATGGTCAAAGGGAACTCCATACAGTACCTGGAGTTCGAATGGTACAAGCCTGGTCTTATCCCTGGAAAGTGAATACTAATAACACTTTTTAAAAATTCATGTTACTAATAATCCAACAGTGCCAGATCATTCATCTTCTGGTCCATCGAACCCGTAACGGAGGAGCTCATTGTACTTTGCGTTGGCCTCTTCGCTACGCTTCTTGTACCTCCACGTATCGATCTCCGCGCGTATTGCGAGCATCTCGTCGACGATGGTCTCCGGATCCCGCGGTCTTGCCTGAAGCAGATAGGATCTCATGCGGTCCATCGCTTTCGGTGCACCGAGGCCCTTGGCGATTTCATAACCGAACTCTTCGGGGAATCCTAGGTCGAATATAGTCCTCACCAATCTGTCCTTGGTAGAGTTCCAAATCTCCTGGGATTCCGTAGTCATGGTCATCGTTGTGAATATCGATAGAGCCGTATTACAGAATATCGATGATGTGACGAAAATGAGGGGTAAGTGGTTTCTTCAATGCGACCCGGGGGAGCCGTATTCTATCTTCACTCGATGGCACCGGCAGGGCACTCGTCGATGCATGCTCCGCACTCTGTGCAGACGCTAGCGTCGATTACAGCGATATCGCCGATGGTGATTGCTCCGGAGGGGCATGCGTCTGAGCATGCTCCGCATGCGACGCACTCAGATTCGATGACTTTAGGCATTTAATTAACCTCGTTAATTCACATTTCTTACCGAATATTTAATATATGTCCTGATAAGAAAAGCTAAATTCCTTTAGCCATGACTAAAAGTAGTGTTGTTCTCTGAATATTATAAGGTGTGGGGGTGTTGGCCCCCAGGTTTCACATTCACTCCTTCTTCTCTTCTTCGGCTAAAGCTTCCTTTGCCTTGCTGAGGGTCTTGGAGATCCAGTACGTCATGATGACGGCCAGGATTGTCACGATGATCGCGTACACGAGGTTACCCCAGATTGTATCATCTTCGTTGGGGAAGATCAATGCAACCAGGTCCTTGATGGTCTCGTTCCATGCCAGAGCGGCGACGAGTCCGAACGCGGCGGTGATCAGGGCGGCGAATGTCTCAAGTAGCTGAACTTTGAGTGCTCCTGCCATGTTTTCGCAATCACTGTGTCAGTTATTTAAAATGTGACGAAATTGCCGCTCAATTCTTTGGATCCTGCTCGTAAGGCTAGCGTAATCAGGGATAGATGAAATCAGTGATTTAAGGATCAGAGAAGTTCGAAAATAGAAGGGCCGTGAGGCCCTTAAATTGTTATCAGAGCTGGATCTCGATACCGAGTTTCTCGGTGAGTTCCTTGTACCTGTTCCTGATGGTGACCTCGGTCACTCCGGCGACATCGGCGACCTCTCTCTGAGTCCTGCGCTCGTTGCACATGATCGACGAGATGTAGATCGCTGCTGCGGCCACACCAGTGGGTCCCCTTCCAGAGGTGAGTTCCTTCTCGGATGCGTCCTTGAGGATTTCGGCGGCCTTGGTCTGGACCTCTCCGCTCAATTTGAGTTCGGAGCAGAACCTCTGGACGTAGTCCTGGGGCTTGGTGGGCATCAGCTTCAGCTTCAGCTCGCGGGTCATGAACCTGTAGGTCCTTCCGATCTCCTTCCTTCCGACACGGCTGCTGTTCCCGATCTCGTCGAGAGTCCTGGGCACTCCGCACTGCCTGCACGCAGCGTAAAGGGATGCCGCTACGACTCCCTCGATGGACCTTCCTCTGATCAGGTTCTTGTTGACCGCTTTCCTGTAGATCATGGCAGCGGTCTCCCTGACGTTCCTGGGAAGCCCCATTGCGGATGCCATCCTGTCGAGTTCCGAAAGGGCGAATGCCAGGTTCCTCTCGGTCGCATTGGATACACGGATTCTTCTCTGCCATTTCCTCAGCCTGTAAAGCTGGGCTCTGTTCCTGGTGGGGATGCTCTTACCGTAAGAGTCCTTGTTCTTCCACGAGATCTCGGTGGATAGTCCCTTGTCGTGGATGGTATATGTCATAGGCGCACCGGTACGTGCCCTCTTCTCTCCCTGTTCCACATCGAAGGCCCTCCACTCGGGTCCCTGATCGATGAATTGATCATCGAGGACCAGTCCGCAATCCTCGCACAGGAGCTCTCCCCTTTCGTAGTCACGAACAAGGTGATGGCTGCCGCACTCTGGACATACCTCGACTTCTTCTGCTCCTTCCTTTGTCTTTACCATGTTTGTTTCCCCCTCTGGTATAAAGGTCGGTTCCTATTATCCCGTCAGTAGCCACAGTTTTGATCTCTATCGATGCATAAGGTCCAGAAACTGGTCCGAACACTCTCTTTATGATGCCGATCTTGTTCTGATTGGCATCGAATACAGGCTCTCCGATATCCGGGGCTTCGGGGCACTGGACGATCAATCTGCCGTCCGTTGTAATCTCCTTCACATTTCCCAGAAAATCCATGAGCCTATTCCGCCACTGTGGGTACTGAACCCAATGGTTGTTCATTATACTCACCTATTATTTAAAAGATTGGCTACACTTTATATGGTAGCACGAATTTTCTACTTATTTTAATATTTAAATAATGGTCACTATTTCCTAACTGCTGGATGGATAATCGTTGGTTGTTAGTTGGCCTTGCTTTCCAAAGGAAACCGAGGTGTCCGTGGAACGGTTCTGCAACCGCCGAGTAACGGCCGGATCCGCGTGGATATTTTCGTATGTCCAGCGTCTCGATTTAATAATTAATAAATAGATGGCAGTTTCTTCAAGTAGTAGTTTATCCCGTCTGACGGGACTAAAAACGGAGTGAAAACATGGCACTAGAAATCTGGTCGGTCGAGTTCTTAAGTCTCGTCATACTGGCATTCGGCATTGTCATGCTTCTCGCTGGAGCCCTTGCTGCCGGTTTCGGACACGGCAAGGCCAAAGGATACGGCGGTCTGATGTGCGTCATCGGAGTCGTCCTTATCGGTATCCTCATCTGGCTCTGTGGCTACAGCGACATATCGGCCTTCAACGCAGTTTCGTTGTGGGACGTGTTCATGGACGGAATCATCAACTTGCTTGGTATCCTCGTCGGAGCATTGATTGCTGTCGGTATCTTCCTCGTGGTCGTTCTCAAGAGCTGATCGGGGGAAATATCCAAAACACCTTTCATCAACCCTCTTCCTTTTGATAATCATTGCAAGATCCGTACTGCTGGCTATGTTTATCCCAAGAGTGTAGCGGTCGTAAGGAAAAGAGAGAAGATGAGAGCCTGACCACCCTCGATATGCGATCAGCACATCTGCTACTGCTTCAGGTTGAACGTGCAGCATTGAACCTTGGAGGACACGATGACGCCGTTCTCCCAAAGGCGCATGAGCAGAGGTTTGACCGAAGCTATGTATTCCAGATATGTCGGATTGTCCTTGAACTCCTCGGGACAGAGTTTCTTGATGATAGCACGGGTGCAGATCATCGGATTCTCGCGTACGACTCCGAGCAGCTCTTCCTCGGTAATCTGTTGCATGAGGAAATCAGCTGATTGCTAGTTTAAAATGAGGTAGGAAAAAGAAGGGTTTGGGGTTGGCAGAGAGGATCAATCAGTTGCCCTGACTGATCATCTCAAGCTGGCTCATGACCTGATAGATCAACGTCCTTCCGTGCATGGGGATGTTGGGGTCGTTCGCCAGGTCGTCAAGGATGACGATCGCACCGGTAGCGCGGACATCCATGGGTTCCTTCGTGTCGAGGAGCCTGGTCTTTGCGTCGGTTGCGCCCTTCCTGATGTTTCTGGGGATGGATGTGTCTTCTGCGAGCATATCGAGAACGTCTGTTATTTGTTTGACTTTGTCGGCCATGTTAACCACCGTTAGTATCAGAAGGTCTCGAACTCTTCCTGCAGATCCTGGACCATCTGGTCGAGGACTTCCTCGAAGTTCATCGATTTGTATTCTCTGACGCCGCCGAGATCGCTCTGGATCCTTACGACAAAATCATTGTTCTCTTTCACAAGTTCTACGTTGCACAGAATCTCTTCCATTGCCATTACCCCCGTAGGATTAGATGTGGCGTAAAAATATTACATATATATCGTTGGCGGTCGAATCTTAGATTCATTCCCGGTGTGAGGAGGAAAATGTTCCAGACGGATGACCGGAGTTCTGGAACATCATCTGTCTAGCCCCGGATCGTTGTTCTCGTCCGCATGATAGATGATGTATGGTCTTCCGCTGACCTCCGTCACATCGGTATCCATGCCGTATACGTTCCTGATGTTCTCCTCGGTTATGACCTCTGCAGCCTTGCTGTCGGCACCGATGACTCCCTTAGATAGGAGTATCAGACGATCTGCGAACCTCGAGGTGATGTTCAGGTCGTGGCAGATGACAAGGATGACCTTCATTCCAGGCCTCACAGCGTCATCCGGGATGACCTGGGGCCCGCCGTGCACGCGGCCGATCTTGCCGATCCAGACCTCATGGCCGTAGATCTGGCGGCCGTATCTCCTGAATGTCTCTGGATCCATCGCCATATCGTTATTACTTTTTATAAATTCGTAATACTACTGCGTCTATATTATAGTGATGCCAGCAGAATTAAATGTTGAATAATTTTTAAATATGGTAACACGAATCTTAAAATAGTATTACTAAGGTTTATGGACGATGAGCGGAGAAGGTCTTGAGCAGAGATCGGATTTCGAGTCCGAATACCGTAGGATGACCGCCAAAAGATTGGGATTCATTGCGATCTGCGTGGTGGCATGCCTCCTGCTGACGATATATGCGGCCACGGTGGGCTCATACCCGCTGACCGCCGAAGAGGTGTTCGACAGCATATTGGACGCGATCCTCATGAGGACGCCTGCCGATGACAGCATCTATCATATCGTGGTAAATCTGAGGATGCCTGCCATCGTCACCGCCCTGATATGCGGATTCGGCCTCGCCATCTGCGGCGTGTGCATGCAGAGCATGCTGAAGAACCCGCTCGCCGACCCGTACACGATGGGGATATCGTCAGGTGCGGGATTCGGTGCGGCGCTGGCCATAATCCTGGGGATCGAGATAATCGGAGGCGCCGGCATCGTCACCAACGCATTCGTGTTCTCGCTTCTGCCGGCCCTTGTCATCCTGTTCCTCAGCAAATTCCGCAACGCCACCCCGACGATGATGATCCTGTGTGGTATCGCACTGATGTACCTTTTCAACGCGGCCACGCAGCTGTTCATGCTCATCGCCGATCCGGAGGACCTGTCGGCCGTCTACAAATGGATGATCGGATCGGTCGACGGGACGGACATGGGAGAGGCCGCCGTGGTGCTGGCCGTGACCGTACTCGGCACGATTTATGTGCAGATAATGTCCAACCAGCTCAACCTTATGGGGCTCGGGGACGAGAGCGCGAAGACCCTCGGCGTCGATGTCGAGAGGAAAAGGCTGATGATGCTCATCGTAGTCACACTGGTGGCCGCCACCGTCGTCAGCTTCACCGGTATCATCGGATTCATAGGACTGGTCGCCCCCCACATGGTGAGGGCCATAATCGGTACCGACAACAGATATCTGATACCGGCGTCGGGATTCTTCGGAGCGCTGTTGCTTCTGCTTTCCCATCTGGTGGCCATGACGATAGCTCAGCCCACGATCCTTCCGGTCGGAGTGATAACGTCATGCATCGGCGGGCCGCTGTTCCTGTTCCTCATCCTGCGCAACTCGAAGGAGGTGTGGTCATGACCGACGATTCCGACAAGATCTCTCTTCTGCTGCAGCCCCGCCAGAACTGCGAGGAGCCCATCAGCGTCAGGATCGAGGACATGACCTTCGGATACGACGAGAACAACATCCTCGAGCATATCGACCTCGCCGTGGACCGTCCGGGGCTCCTATGCATCCTGGGTCCGAACGGGGTGGGGAAGACGACCATCGTCAAATGCATCAACAAGCTGCTCAAACCCAAGAGCGGGACCGTCTTCGTCAACGGGAAGGATGTGCGCACCATGGGGCTCCTGGACATAGCCAGGATCATTGCCTTCGTCCCCAATTCGCAGTCCTCCGTCTTCTCGATGACGGTCCCGGAGGCCATACTGATGGGAAGGCATCCCCGTGCGGGATGGACCACATCGGAACGCGACATCAAGGTGGTCGATGCGGCAATAGACCTGCTGGGTCTACAGGAGTTCTCCAAAAGGGACGTCAGGCAGCTGAGCGCCGGACAAACCCAGAGGGTCCTGATTGCCCGCGGGCTGGTGCAGGAGCCCGACATACTGATACTCGACGAACCCACATCCAAGCTGGATATCAAGTACCAGATGGATGTGATGAGGTTCCTGAAGGCATACGCGCGCGACAGGGGCATAATTGTGATAATGGTCTGCCATGACCTCAACATAACCGCCGCCTATGCGGACCGCGTGGTGCTGATGTACGGGAAGAGGGTGTTCGCCGACGGCTCCCCCCTGGAGGTGCTGACGTCGGAGAACATAAAAACGGTTTACAATGTGGATGCCGAGATCTCCGTCAGGGACGGCATCCCTCGGATCCATCTGATACCCAGATACGATTGAGTGATTCCAATGGCACTGAACAAGAATGTGATAATCGCGATCGCGGTCGTAGCCGTCATAGCCATTGCCGCTGTGGCCGCCTTCGCCCTCCTGAACGGAGGAGGAAGCAACGACAGCGCCGAAGAGGGCGCAAGAGTTGGGAACACCATATCCCAGTCGGATTTCCCGGATTCCGATTCCAGACTGTGGGTCTACGGGAACGCCAACGAGGACGACAGGATCGACTCGGAGGACGTGACTGCGCTGGAGAGCATGATCAAAGGGACCCTTCCGAAGACGCAGCTGGCGGATGCCAATGCCGACGGGACCGTCGACAGCAAGGACGTCGACCACCTGAAGAAGATGATATCCGCGGACTCGTCCACGAAGATGAACGTCTACTACATAGACAACTACTTCAAGGTCGCCAAGGTGTCCTGGCCGGTGAAAACCATAGCCACGAGCTACTGCAGCGGACTCTACACCGCGGAGGCGACCGGCCTTACCCCCAAGCTCGTCGCGGTGGACGACACCATAGCCACGTACTGGGCGAAGCTGAACAGCTATGCGGCAAAGGCCCGCAGCTTCGGAAGCACCGAGACCCCGAACTACGAGATTCTAATCGAGAGCAAGGTCGATGTGTACATCCCAGGATACTGCGATTCCAAGGCCGATGTGGAATCGCCGGGCAAGCTCAACCCCGCAGGGATAGACGTCATGTACATGAACACCTGTGACAACAGCGGAGTAGACATCCCGAACGAATACATCGACCGCTCGATCGTGATGTTCGGATACCTCCTTCAGGGGGACATGAAGCTCACCTACGAGTACCTCGGATGGCATGACAAAGCCCTGAACGCCGCGAAGGAAGCCGCATCCAAGATCAAGGAGACGGACAAGGGAGCGCTCATAATGTCGAGGAACGCCCCGTCCTACATCGACACCGGGACGTACAGCCTCACTGGGAAGGGGAACACCAACATGATCCATGCCGATTGGGCGGGATGCTACGTCATCGCCGACCACAGCTCCTGGCTCCCCCTGAACTACAACAGCCTCAAGACGGAGAACATCCTGACCATTCTCAAGGAGACCAAGGATTCGGGCCACTCTATTGTCTATTGGATCGATAACGAGCACGACGGACTCCGCGGGCAGAGGGACCTCGATGTCACTGTGGCATCCTGGGCCAAGGAGCTACAGACCTCGGTCACCGAGAACCACTATCTCGGAATGGCCCGCGAGGCGGGTAACAGCCCCCTGTACGTGATCGAGATGCTGTTCTACCTCAACGTGATGCACCCCGGGCTCCTGAGCCTGGATTTCGAGGAGGAGTTCGAATACTTCATCGACCATTTCACCCTGGAGAAGGAGAAGTACAGGAACGAGATGGACATCGACAACTTCTTCAAGGACTACGGCACGCTGTGAAACACTATTTAAGAGGGGGACGACCTCCCCCTCAATCGTTGAAATGAGCGGAGACAGACAATCGCAGATACTTCTGGGGGTCCTACTGACGGTGATCCTGATCGGTACGACCCTTGTATCAGTCTTCATGTTCTCGCAGATGGGGGATCCGGACGCCCAGTACAAGCAGTCTTACACCTACGACGTCTCCGGCACGGTCAACGGCTCCGAGGCCATCGGCGAGGGCGTATCCGAGTACAAATTCGAACCGTCCGGGTTCGTATACATGGTGACCACCACGTACTCCTATCCGGGTTCGGAGAAGGAGCAGACATCTTTCTCGGTCATCTGCTCCTCCAAGGAAGGCCCGGCCACGGAAGTGTACAAGCGCCTCGGCGATTCCACCGTAGATGGCGTGCCCTGCACGCTGTGGACCTACGACGTCGAAGGTTCGACGGTCGAGTTCAGTATCGATGCGGACCTGGTGGTCCACAGCTACACCATTACCCATGACGGATTCCATCTGAAGGGCAGCCTCGTAGGTCCGAAGGACAAGGGCCAATGACAGGCATCCCTGCATGATATCATGAAGACCGGCGTAATCATCATCGGGATGGATTCGGAAGAGGAGGGGCTGCACCCGTTCGCCGAAAGGTGCGCGCAATTCCTGAAGGACAGGGGAAGGAAGGACGTTCGCATATCCTACTATTACGGAGGGCCCGTCCCGGAGATGTAATGGAGGCCATGCATGATGAAGGGGTCGATACATTCTGCATCATCCCCCTGACCGTTTCGGAAGGACGGCATACGGTGTGGCTTATGCCCGGGAGCGTTTCTCTGCCGGATAATTTCGGATTGTGGACCTACGTGCACGGCAAGGATGTGGCCACACGCTTCGCCACGGCCCTGGGCTCTGATGCGCGCATAGCAGGGTCGCTCGTCGATAGGGAAGAGGCGCCGGATCCCGGGGCCGCCATCCTGCTGGCTATGCCTGAATTCTATCAATTTCCGTATAACTTAGCTATATATAAATTATAGTAAAAGTTAAATATTAGAATGTACACAATTGAAATTACGATACGAGAGAATCAGTGCTTGAAACAAAAGAAAGAATCAGTCCCTAGCCGGAACAATCGGGATACAAAACACAGTCTCCAAAATGAGAAAGGTTTATAATGGACCCTTTAATAGAGGGTTCTGTTCTGTGTTGTTATCGCTTCAGCGAAAGCAAGCACGGAAAAATCGGTCGCGAACCGATGGAGAACGATTCAAATGACAGATGCAGAAGAGTCAACGTACGAAGAGCTTCAGGACGAGTTCGAGTTTAAGGCACGCGGATTCGGAAAGGGAAAGTACGGAAGGATCATGAAGATGGCACGCACGCCCAGCAGGGACGAATACAGGAAGACGGTATACATCACCGCCATCGGTATCATCCTCATCGGAGCCGTCGGATTCGCCATCTGGTGGCTTATGACTATCCTGCCGGGATACTTCTGAAGGAGGCCGGAAACTTATGATGTTGACTGGTGACAACAATCTAAAGAAGGTTGCAGCCAGCGGTATCGTCAACTGGACATTCCAGCTCAATTCGGGTGCCGATAAAGCGAAACTCTCGTTCTCAGTCGTAGCAGGACCCGATGCGGAGAATGCACCCGAGTGGACGGTCAGTCTTCTGGACGCCACCGAGGGCGAGATCTGGACCAACGATACAAGCAAGACAGAGATCACTGTCCCTCTTCCGGGCAAGAACGCAAAGGAGCTCAAGCTCCAAGTCATATGCCCTAACGGAGCAAGATACGGCGACTCCGTTACAACGACAGTTACCGCGGATGCAGACGACGGAGTCGCATCCATGGTATTCGAGGCCGTAGCACAACAGTCCATAATGGTCCTTAAGACCCAGATCGACCAGGAGAAGACCGTCGCGAACGAGTTGGCATCCAAGGCGAACAAGGGAACCGACAAGGACATATATGCGATCCTGAGCCCTGCCGGACTCAGAGGATACGTGTTCGTGGAAGGCATGAACACCGATCGCGTCCGCGAGAAGTCCAAGGACATCAAGAAGGCCAGGAACTTCATCGAGGGAGAGGCGGATATCAGCGAGATTAGCCCCTATCTCACACCCGTATCCGCAGTCGTAGGAATCGTGGAGGGAGACTTAGTCGAACTCATCAACGGTCCCTTCAAGGGTGAGAAAGCAAGGGTGCAGCAGATTGATCAGGCCAAGGAGGAGATCACAGTCGAGCTCACCGAGGCCATGGTCCCCATTCCTGTCACTGTCAAAGGAGACAGTGTCAGGTTAGTCGATATAAAGGAGAAATGAGCAATGGTAGATACTGTTGAGGCATTGGTGGATGGAGGACGCGCTTCCGCAGGTCCACCGCTCGGTCCCGCACTGGGCCCGAAAGGAGTGAACATCGGTCAGGTCATCGCTAAGATCAACGAGAAGACCAAGGCATTCGACGGAATGAAGGTTCCCGTCAAGATCCTGATCAACGACGACAAGACATTCGACGTCAAGGTCGGAACACCTCCCGTGTCCGCACTGATCAAGGGCGAGCTCGGAGTAGAGTCCGGAGCCCACAACGCCAGGACCGAGAAGGTCGGAAACCTGACCCTCGACCAGGCAAAGAAGATCGCCGAGATGAAGGGAGACGACCTCCTCGGAGCAACACTGAAGGCAAAGGTCCTGGAAGTAGCAGGTGCCTGTGTCGCTATCGGTGTCACGATCGACGGAAAGGGGCCCAAGGACTTCACCAAGGCCGTCAAGGCCGGTGAGTACGACTCCCAGTTCTGAGTCTAAACTTCACAAGGGGAGAAATCCCCTTTTATCCATTTCTTCGTAACTCTTGTTGTTTCTCGATTGAGTTAAATCACGGTATTGATATGTGATTCCCATGTGCGGTTATCAGCCAAAGTTTTCCGTAACTGCCAGAAGTATCAATCTGGTCTCTGAGATATCGTCCCTGGTAACCGAGATAGGTCACACTTCATTGTCAAGGGATCCTTACCTTAGAAGAAAGAACAGGGTAAAGTCGATCCAATCTTCTCTTCAGATCGAGGCCAATACATTGACCTTGGAACAGGTGTCTGCGATTTTCGATGGTAAACGTGTTGTCGGACCTCAGAAGGATATTAAAGAGGTCGCCAATGCTATCAGGGCCTATGACATGATCCCCCAGCTCAATCCATATTCCATAGGGGATCTGCTGAAGCTACACGGTGTGATGATGGATGAGTTGACCGAGCAATCAGGCATGTTCAGGACGGTCGGTGTGAATGTTGTCAACAGCAGGACTGGAGAGGTAATCCATTATGCTCCAGATCCCAGTTTCGTTCCAAGGTTCATCGGTGAGCTGATGGATTGGGCATCTTCTGCAGAGGATCATCCTTTGATCGTCAGTTCTGTTTTCCATCATGAGTTCGAGTATATACACCCGTTCACCGATGGGAACGGAAGAACGGGACGCCTGTGGCAGACTTTGATTCTGTCCAAGTGGAATCCAATCTTCGAATGGATCCCCATAGAATCTATCATCAGGGATAGACAGTCGGATTATTACAGGTGCATCAGAGAGGCCACCGATAATGACGATAACTCGGTTTTTATAGAGTTTATATTGGAAGCTATCCGGGATGTCCTGGTCGATTTGGAGGGCACTAGGATTTCGGGTTGTGAAGAATTGGTCCTCGGATTAATCGCTGACGGCGGATATACCAACGCGGTCGATGCCGCAGAAAGGTTGGGTGTATCGGAGAGAACAATAAGGCGTGCACTGGCTCTGTTGAAGGACCAAGGGTCTATCAAGAGAGAAGGATCCGATAAGAACGGTAAGTGGGTAATAGTCCGTTGAGTCATGTCCGTGTAAATGTCCGTGTAAATCATATTTCTAATCGTTATCTTTGCTTTTTGGCAGGTTCTCGTGATCCCCGTCCGCTTAGAACAAAGTTATTAATCTTTATATATAAGCTGTAGATTACGAACAATTACTTGTAGGAGAGCCGCAAGGCTCGCAAGCACTACAGGAGGAATTGTATTGGCAGAAAAACCAACCGTAATGGCCGTGCAGAAAGCACTCGAGAGTGCAAAGAAGCGCAACTTTACTGAGACGGTTGAGTTGGCCATCAATCTCACAGATGTCGATCTGACAATCCCTAAGAACCGTATCCAGGAGGATATCATTCTCCCGAACGGAAGGGGAAAGTCAGTGAAGATCTGCGTCATTGGTGGTGGCGAACTAGCCTTGAAAGCCAAGGACGTGGCCGATCTCGTGATCACCCCCGAGGAACTCGGAGCGATCGCAGACGACAAGAAGCAGGCAAAGAAGATCGCGAACAGTACCACATACTTCATCGCAGAAGCACCTCTGATGGCTCAGGTCGGTAAGAGGCTGGGTACCGTTTTGGGACCTCGCGGAAAGATGCCGAAACCAATCGCTCCGGGAGCAGATCCCGCCCCGATGATCGACGGTCTCCGCAAGTCTGTGTCCATCAGAACGAAAGACAGAAAGACATTCCACGCACCCGTTGGATCCGCCGACATGGATGCAGAGGCAATCGCCGACAACATCGACCTTGTCCTCAAGCGTGTAGAGGCCCACCTCGAAAAGGGAAGGCACAATATCGCATCCGCATATGTCAAGACCACAATGGGTCCCTCGGAGAAGATTCTGTAAGGAGGTATGAAGGATGGCACACGTCGCAACTTGGAAGAAGGACCTGGTGAGTGAGCTGGTACAGGATATGCGCGAGGCTCCCGTCGTCGCAGTCGTCGACATGGAGAACATCCCCGGACAGCAGATCCAGTCCATGAGGGCAGGACTCAGGGCCCACGCCAAACTCAAGATGACCAAGAACAAACTCATGCTCTTGGCCCTCGATGAGGTTGCCGCGGACAAACCCGGAATCGAAGCACTCAAGGACGCAATCGATGGACAGTGTGCGATCGTCACAACTGACATGGATCCCTTCAAACTGTTCGCACAGTTGAAGAAGACAATGTCTCCCGCTCCCGCTAAACCGGGACAGATCGCACCCTTCGACATCGTTGTACCTAAGGGACCGACACCCTTCGGACCCGGACCAATCATCGGTGAACTTCAGAAGATAGGCCTCCCCGCAGCTATCGAGGGAGGAAAGATAGGAATCAAGAAGGACACGACGCTCGTGAAGGAGGGTGAGCCCATCCCCGCGAACGTAGCAGCAATGCTGCCCAAGCTCGAGATCCTTCCGATGATCGTGGGACTGGACCTCAGGGCCGCCTACGAGGACGGAACGGTCTACCACAAGGACGTCTTGGACATTCCCGAAGATTACTACGCTAACATGTTCGCTACGGCAGCACACAACGCCCTGGCACTCGGTGTGGAGATCGCGTACCCCGCAAAGGAGACGCTCCCGCTGTTGATTGCAAAGGCGTACAGAGAGACTGTTGCAGTCTCTGTTGAAGCCGCGATACCCAACGAAGGAAGTATCAAGACACTCGTCGCAAAGGCAGACGCACAGATGTTATCCGTTGCATCCGCAGCAGGATACCAGAGCGATTCTGTCTCCGCTAGGGCAGGAGCAGTAGCCGCCGCAGCACCCGTTGCAGCAGCCGCAGCAGCGCCCGCAGCCGAGAGTGTGAAAGAGGATGAGCCCGAGGAAGTAAGCGAGGAGGATGCAGCAGCAGGCCTCTCGGCACTCTTCGGATGAAATTAAAGGAGTTGAATTAAATGGAGTATATCTACAGCGCAATGGTGCTCTACTCTGCTGGCAAAGACATCACCGAGGACGCAGTCAAGGCAGTTCTCACAGCCGCCGGAGTCGACGCTGACGCAGCAAAGATCAAAGCATTGGTTGCATCTCTCGAGGGAGTCAACATCGCAGATGCTATCGCGAACGCCGCAGTCGCAGCGCCCGCAGCAGCACCCGCAGCTGGAGCCGCCCCCGCAGCCGCAGACGCACCCGCAAAGGCCGAGGAACCCGAGGTCGAGCAGGTCAGCGAAGAGGATGCAGCAGCAGGTCTCTCTGCACTCTTCGGATGAACGTTAGTTGATCTTTAGAGTCAATACAAACCACTTACCACAACCTTTGTGGTCTTTTTCTCATCATTAATTTCCACCGTTCCTTTTATCAAACGTAGCTCATATGGTGCACCATGGAAGAGGATGTCGCGGTCATCGTATGCGGAGGTGCAGCAAAGAATGCCTTCGACATCATAGACTCCAAGGACAGGAATCCTTGGGATCAGTACGAGGAGGCCAAGAACGAGTTCGGCCATCATTTCGACGTCCTCTCCGATAAGTTCTCCACGATCCCCAAGGACGACATCAAAGAGATAGAGTACGCCCTCGAGGGCAAGCGTATCGTCGTACCTTTCCTGATCCTCGGAGGCGAGATGGGGACCGGTATAATCAGGGACGTCATCAGATGTGCCAGGAATAAGAATTGCAACGTGGTCTCCGTGTTCGGTATCCCCATGGGATTCGAGGCGGAGCGCCGCGAGAGGGCGTTCAAGAACCTCTCCGAGGTAGTCGCCCTGTCGGACTGCAGTCTCGTTGTCGATATGCAGAAACTGATGGATGTCAACATGGAACTGAACAAGGACAAGCTGTGGACGACGTTCCTCAAGATGAGCGACCGTATGATCAGGAGTTCCATCAGATCCATCGTCGAGTTCATGCAGGGACCTTTCTTCTCGGTATTCACCGACAGGATGTACGCATTCGTTCCTTCCACCGATGTGCTTCCGGTGAATGCGGTCATAAGATCGTGGGACCATCTGATGTTCGATATAGAACGTGCAACGGACAGATCGGTGATCATGCTGGGATCCAACGTGAGGTCATCCGAGATAGACGAAATCAAGAACAGAGTAGCTATGCTCTGCGGTACGATCCCGGAGATAGTTATCCGCAGCGATTCCGACGATTCCAAAGTGATAATCTTCAGAGCTGTCAGATCATTCTGACTTGTCCTTCTTCCACGGTTTTCCGTACTTCAGATACTTGGATGCATCCCCAAAGACACCCATTATCGTGTTGTACTCGTATTTCGTGGGTATCGCACGGCCCATCATTCTTCTGAACATGACAGCCGTGTTGGGACGCCTCTCCTTGGGATAATCGATGGCATCCAGAAGATCCCCGAAGTACGCGAACATCAGCTCCTTCTCCCTCTTATCCGCAGGCTCAGGCCTCCTGGGCTCGGTGTGCATGGCGGTGAAGAACTCGTAGAGCACAGTGTGCGTCGCATGAGAGAGGTTCAGGATAGGGTATTCTTCGCTGGCCGGGATGGTGATGAGGACATCGCAGTAGTTCAGCTCCTCCTGCAGAAGTCCGATATCCTCCCTTCCGAAGACCACGGCGATCTTCTCCGTGTATCCTCTGCAGTGCTCCGCGAACTCCCTCACGGGCATGGGGACACGTGTGTAGTTGCTGTCGCCCTTGGTGACGACACCGCTGGTACCGACAACGAGGAAACAGTCCTGGGTGGCCTCCTCCAGTGTGGTGCACATGACCGCTGAATCGAGGATATCCGCTCCGTGCTTGGATCTGCGATATGCATCGTCCCCCAGTTCACAGGGGTTCACTAGATAGAGCTCCTTCATGTCGAAGTTGGCCATCGATCTTGCTATCGCTCCGACGTTCCCTTCGTACTTGGGACCGACTATCACCACACGGATTTCGGGCATGACCATGGAGAGGAGCATCGGTTACATAACATGTTCGACATCCTTCCCAAAAGGGCCGTCTAGGATGCACTTATCTATCTGGTACCGTTATGGATGGGGCAGTACACTACGGGGACAATCCAATGGAAATACCGAAGGACCATCCAAGATACAAATCGTTGATGACAAGGGAACGTCTGGCTCATATGGTGGAAGAGGGTCTCGTGACCCCTACCGGCCTCATATCTCACGGAAGGGGAGAGGCCTACGACTACCTCATGGGCGAGAAGAGCATCCCTCCCGCGTTGGAGGCCGAGAAGGTCGCCGCTGCCTATCTCCTCAGGGCAAAGAACCCTGTCGTATGCGTCAACGGCAATGCCGCCGCTCTCGATCCGGAGAACCTCATTGCTTTGGCGAAGGCCGTTCCGGCCAAGATGGAGGTCAACCTGTTCCACAGGACCCCCGAGAGGATGGAAGGATTGATCTCATATCTGGAATCCAAGGGTGCAGAACACGTTCTGGGACGCGAACCGGACTGCAGGATCCAAGGACTGAACCATGACCGTGCCCTCTGCACCAAGGAAGGCATCTTCGACAGCGATGTCATTGTCGTTCCGATAGAGGACGGGGACCGTGCCGAGGCATTGGTCTCCATGGGCAAGGTTGTCATCTCCATCGACCTCAACCCGTTATCCCGTACGTCATGTAAGGCCACCGTACCGATCTCGGACGAGATGACCCGTGCATTGGAGAACATAATCCGTTTCATCGGGGAACTCAGGGGACACGATGAGATAATCCTTAAAGTGATTGAGCAATACAATAGCTCAGAGAACCGTCGCGAGACCGTCAAGTGCATCTGTGAATCACTGATGTCCGGTTTCGAATCGGGAGATGATTGAATGGAAGACCTTCTCAAACAGGGATCCCTGAAGCTGCACTGGGTGGAGACCCACATGCCCGTGCTCCAAGAGATCAGAAAGAAATTCATCAAGGAACAGCCCCTCGCGGGTTTCAAGATCGGAATGGCCCTCCACACGGAGGCGAAGACAGGTATGCTGGCTATCACACTCGCCGATGCCGGAGCGAACATCCGTCTCGCAAGTTGCAACCCTCTTTCCACCGACGATTCCGTCGCACATGCGTTGCGTGACGAGTACGGATTGGATGTCTACGCGAAGAAGTGGGAGACGCAGGACGAGTATTATGCGAACCTGAACACGGTGCTCAACATGAACCCGGACCTCATCATCGATGACGGTGCGGACCTCATCACCATGGCACACACAACCCGCAGGGAGGTGTTGCCCAACATCAAAGCAGCCAACGAGGAGACAACCACCGGTGTCACACGCCTCAAGGCGATGGCAGCCGACGGAACGCTCAGCTTCCCTGTATTGGATGTCAACGACGCCAAGATGAAATTCCTGTTCGACAACAGATACGGAACGGGACAGTCTGCCTTCGACGGATGGATGAACTCCACCAACCTGCTCGTTGCCGGTAAGACGGTCGTCGTCGCCGGATACGGCTGGTGCGGTAAGGGTATCGCCATGAGGGCCAAGGGATTCGGAGCATGCGTCATTGTCACAGAAGTAGATCCCGTCAAGGCCATCGAGGCAAAGATGGACGGATTCCAGGTCATGAGGATGATCGACGCCGTCAAGGTCGCCGACATGGTGTTCACAGTCACCGGATGCAAGGACATCCTCACCCTTGAGCACTTCCAGGTCATGAAGGACGGATGTGTCGTCGGTAACGTTGGTCACTTCGACAACGAGATCAACAAGGAGCATCTGTATGCGCTCTCAGAGTCACGCACCCGTGTCCGCGAGTTCATCGACGAGTACAAGATGAAGGACGGACGTCGCATCTACCTGATCGGAGAGGGACGTCTCATGAACCTCGCAGCAGGACAGGGACACCCCGCAGAGATCATGGATATGAGCTTCGCTACCCAGGCGCTCGGTATCGAGTACATGAGCAAGAACTACAAGGACATGAGTCCCCAGGTCTACAGGGTCCCTGAGGAAATAGATTCCAGGATCGCATGCATCAAGCTGGAATCGATGGGCGTTCTCATCGACAAACTCAGCGACGACCAGATAAGATACACCACGGGATGGAAGGAAGGCACATGAGCCAGCCTTTCCTGTCCGTCTATGGTCACGTCACCGTCGATCAGATCCTCACAGTCAGGAAGTTCCCCGCGGACAACACCACCGAGGACATCGTCACCAAGATGACGACCCTCGGAGGTACCGGTACCAACATCGCCGTGGCTGCGGCGAAGCTGGGATGCCCCACGGCGCTTTGCGCCTTCGTAGGCAACGACTTCCCGGGAATGTACGAGAGGCAGATCGAGGAGTCCGGTCTGATACTGGACGAGTTCCTTCATGTCGACAAGTTCGAGACATCGGGAGCTGTCGTGGTCAACGATCCCAACATGGTCCAGAAGGTGGTGTTCTACCAGGGACCTCAGGGTTTCGCGGACGAGACAGGGATAAGGCTCACATCCAACGCGAAGAAATCTAAATTCACTCACTTCTGCACGGGTCAGCCGTCCTATTACATTAGCATCATGGACGACATCGCATCTAACACCAAGATCGCCATAGACCCGGCACAGGAATCCCACAGGATCTGGAACGGGCAGAACTTCCCTGAGGCCCTGAAGAGGTCCGACGCCCTGTTCTGCAACAACTTCGAGGCGGAGTCGCTGAGGAAGTACATCGGAGCGGACGACATCATGGATGCACCGGTCGATATGGTCGTCTGCACCCACGGGGCCGAGGGCAGCAAGGCGAAGGTCGGAGGGGAGATCATCTCTATCCCCACGGTCAAGGCCGACAGGATAGCCGATCCCACCGGATGCGGGGACACGTACAGGGCAGGATTCTATACGGCACTGTACAATGGATACGATGTGCCAGAAGCTCTCACTATAGCTTCCGCCGTCGCATCGTTCGTCATCGAGGAGACGGGCGCTTTGACTCATATCCCCACATGGGATGCGGTGATGGAGAGGGCGGAACCCTATCTCAGAGAGATCGCATGACCCTTTATGCCCTCACCGGCACCCCCGGTACGGGGAAGACCTCACTTTCCAAGGAGCTCCGCAGCAGGGGTTACAACGTCATCGATGGCAAGGAGCACATCAAAGCCAACGGACTGCTGGGGGAACTCGATGTTGAGAGGGACACCCACGAGGTGGACCTGGATCTCCTGAACGATTCCCTTCAAACATATCGCGACAGTCCCGATCTGTATCTCATCGACAGCCACCTGTCCCATTTCATGGACTGCAGCGGGATAATCGTCCTCAGATGCCATCCCGATATACTCGTCGAAAGGCTCAGGGCACGCGGATACGGCGAGAACAAGGTATGCGAGAACGTCCAATCCGAGGTGTTGGATGTGATCCTCTGCGAGGCGACCGAATCGGACATCCCTGTCTGGGAGGTCGACTGTTCCCACGATGACATTTTTGTTTCAGCTGATTCCATAGAAGAAATACTAAAAGGGAAGTCCGACGATTACGTACCTGGAAAGACCGATTGGTCGCAGGAGATGGACAAATGGTTCTAGACGGGCAGAGAGCGAGGGTCGACTTCCTATTGGCCCCCGTTGCAAGGAAATTTATCAACGTCAACCCGAACATCGTGTCGTGGATCGGACTCATCATCGCTGTACTGAGCGGTGTCGTGTTCTACCTCAGCGGAGATGCGGACAGGGAATGGCTCCTGCTCGTTGGTGCGGCCCTCGTGATAGTCTCCGGGTACTTCGATGCCCTTGACGGTAAGATCGCGAAGCTCGGCAACAAATGCAGTGCGAAAGGGGACTATCTCGATCACGTCTTCGACAGATATGCGGATATCTTCATGATCGGAGGTGTGGCGTGCTGCGGATACTGGTGCAACCCCTATCTCGGAATGGTCGCTCTCGTAGGAGTATTGCTGACCTCATACATGGGTACCCAGGCTCAGGCCATAGGTGCTCCCCGTCTGTATGCGGGATTCCTCGGACGTGCGGACAGGGTCGTTCTCTCGACGCTGTTCCCCATAATCCAAGTGGTCGCTTCAGCATTAGGATTCGGATGGTTCGACATCGAGATCGGATCCTGGGCATTCACCATCAATTGGCTCGAGATCATGATCCTCTGGTTCGCGATCGTCGGAAACCTCACCGCCATCCAGAGAGCGATAATCACCTGGAAGAATCTCGAGAAGATGGAACAGGAGAAGAAGGAATGATCACTGGGGGTCTGCCGGACTCCCCGGTGGCCTCTGGGCATCCTTATCTTTGTCCTTCACTTTGGTTCTGTAATATTTGAGCGGGTGGGTCATCCATTCCTGCTCGCACAGTTTGTCGGGATTGTAGCAGAGACCGTTGGTCTTCATGGTCTTGCATTCCGGAGGCGAATAACCGTCCCCCCCGCTCAGTTCTCCCATGATGTGCTTGATCTGATATTCCGACTTGGATTCATCGAAATCCGGGGATTCGGCGAACACCTTGATGATGTCCTCATAGCTGAGTCCCAACGCCTTCAGGAATGTCACCACGGCAAATCTGGCACTGTGCGGAAGGTTCAGTCCGTTCCTAGACATCTCCAAGATGTGGACAAGGCAGGGAGGGAGGTATTCGGGCTTCATTCCCTCTCCGTTCGTGGGGCTCATCTTCATCTTCGTATCCGCCAAGGCCATGGTCACCGCTGTGATGTCCCCCGCCAGGTATCCCTTGTACTCCTCAGGTGTCATCAGAGGCAGTTCGGACTCGATCTTGTCCTGTAGCGCATTCTGCATGAGACGGCTGAACTTGTCCTGCGGGAGATAGACCACTCCGTGATGGATGTCGCTGTTGATCAGCTTCCATTCCACGCTGTTCAGCCTGCTAGCGAGTCTGAGGAAATCGGGGAAGTTCATGTGTATGGTACCGTCGCGTGCTACGGCTGATGATACTCCAAGCTCCTCGGACACCATGAGAACGGTCTCCCTGTCCTCCTTGTTCAGGAGTCCGTTCATCCTGACTGCTTCCGCCAGGGCGTACCTTTTGGTGAGGAAACGGTCCCCGATCTGAGATACGAGCATTCTTGCATAAGGGTAGGACATGACCTCGATGAGCCTGTCATAATCGGTCATGAGCTCCACATAGGACACCTCGTAGTTCTCCAATGCCTGGAGCACTCTCTCCCTGCCCCTGACGCGTGCGGGAGCGTAGGATTCTGACGTGAGCAGGGATTCCAGGTCCGCAGAGTTCTTCTCCGCGAACTCGGCCGATTCCTTCAAGAAAGGATATCTTGCAGCACGTTTGGTGTCCATATTCGAATGACGAACGTACTGATAGATAACACTTGAGTTGCGTCGCAACAATATCCGTCGCAGTCGTTGTAATCGATGAGGAAAAGCAGGCAGGGCGGTCGACCCTACCTTTGTATGATAGTTTCACTCCTGTTTCTCGGGAGGTTCTGGTCTGATCCTGATGAATCTCTCGACCGGAGTTACCATGAGACGTCCGTCCCCGGGTCTTCCCGTTTGTGCAGCCTTGACTATGGCATCTATCGCAGGATCCACTTGTGAATCATCCTCGACCACGATCTCGATCTTGGTCTTCTCAAGCTCGTCTATGGTGATCTCCCCTGCCCTTGTGGTGAACTTCACCCCACCCTGTCTTCCTCTGCCGTAGACATGGGTTATCGTCATACCGTTGATACCGAGATCCTTGAGAGCATCCTTCACTGCCTGGCACTTCTCCGGACGTATCACTGCTGTGATTAGTTTCATTCCTCTCACCTTCACATGTAAGCGTTCTCACCGTGCTCGATTATGTCCTGTCCGATGAGCATCTCCTCCTCGGTCACGCGAACTCTCATGAATTTGGAGATCACGAATATGATGCAGTAGGAGACGGCGAAGCAGAATACGAGGGTGGTGATTACCGCTAAGATCTGTCCTATGAACAGGTCCGCTGAGCCGTATATCAGACCGGCGACACCTCCTGTGTAGTCTGGGTTGGCGAGTATTCCGGTAGCAATGGCTCCCCAGATACCTCCGACACCGTGGACAGCGAAGACGTCCAGGGCATCATCCAGCTTCTCCCTTCCCTTGGTGTATCTGACCGCGAAGAAGCACAGTACCCCGGTGACGGCACCGATGAGCATCGCTTCAGGTACCCCAACATAGCCGGCAGCAGGGGTTATACCGACGAGTCCTGCTATCGAACCCGCTATCATTCCCAGTACACCTACGCGTCCTACCATGTAGTATTGGACCGCGAACCAGGCGATCATACCGCATGCCGCGGATGTCATCGTCACCAGTATCACGCGTACCGCTTCCCCGTTCGCGGAGAGTCCGGATCCTCCGTTGAATCCGATCCATCCGAACCACAGAAGGGCGCATCCGAGGAACGCTAGAGGGATGTTGTGGGCTCTCGAGTTGCGGACCATATCGCTTCTCTTACCGGCGAAGAGGACCAGTGCGATACCAGTGATACCGGCGCAGATGTGCACCACCGTACCTCCTGCATAATCGAGTACCGTCAGATACTGATCGAACAGTCCCCCTCCCCACACCCAGTGGGCCATTGGAGCATATACTATGACGGACCAGATCGCAAGGAACCAGACCATCGCTGTGTATCTGATACGTTCGGCGCATGCACCGAGTACGATAGCTGCTGTCACCATTGCGAACATCCCTTGGAATATGGCGAACTCCATCTCCGAGATCCCTGTAGGGGCGTTCTCGGTCACACCGTTCAGGAACATGTGCTCCAGGTCGCCTATGATGGTACCTTCCCCACTGAACGACAGCGAATATCCCACCACTACCCACGAGACTGTCATGACACCAATGGCTATGAGCGTCTGGGTTATCATCGACGACATGCTCTGTTTCCTCAGCATGCCCCCGTAGAAGAACGCGATCCCCGGTGACATTATGAACACCAGTGCGGAGCATACCAGTATCCAGGTGATGCTTCCGGTATCCTCGGTCTGTTCCTCGGTCCCGGCGTCGGAACCCTGAATATTATAGATCATTATTGTGGCGCACAGTACAAGGGCCACCGCTGCAAACATTGCTATTCTTTTTTTCGTTCCCATCCGATTCCTCCTGTCGGTTCACGGACGGTGATAATGGATTTGCATTCCGTATTTGAAACAGTATCCTTCGTTCTGACATGGAGAAAAATGAAGTGTGTGGCTCCTGACTTTTTAGGGCATACGGGTCAGAATATGTCTGATATTGGACAGAATTGTATGATTTGTACTTTGGTTTACAATATTGGACCGAAATCCGTCCGATGTCACACAATCGGAAGGCGTTGTCCTCCGCAGTATAGGGTCAGTAGGACAAGGAATCCCCTAATTTCTATATCGGACGACCAGTTACCCCGTCCCATGGCATCGCACTCCGCACCCAGAGGTAACATATCCGCACAGGAAGCATTGAACAGGCTCAGGGAGGGCAATTCCCTGTTCGTCAAACATGTAGAGTATTGCGGGGATATAACCGAGGAGAGGGTCAAGGATGCAGCAATCAACGGTCAGCACCCTTACGCGGCCATCGTCAGCTGTTCCGATTCCCGTGTGATACCCGAGGTGATATTCTCCGCAGGTATCGGAGAGCTCTTTGTGATTAGGACCGCAGGGAATGTCGTCGACGATATCAACACCATGGGCAGCCTGGAATACGCGGTCGACCATCTCGGATGCAATCTCATTGTCGTCATGGGCCATACGAAGTGCGGGGCCGTCGCCGAGGCCCTAAACGGATTCCATGAGGAGCATGCTATCCGTATCATCAAGGAGATCGCAGACGGTATCGGTGACGAGAGGGATCCCACGAAGGCATCCATATTGAACATAAAGAACAGCGTCCGTCTGATAAAGGAGGACATGGACCATAGGAACGGTCTCAGGATAATCGGCGCTCTCTACGACATCGAGACAGGTGGCGTTGAATTCATCGATTGATCAGCCGAGGACGATCATATCCTTCAGTTTCTCGACCACCGACGGGTCCTCTATCACGGCTGCAAGCTCCTCCATACTGGAGAACGGCCTCTCCATCACGAGCTTGCTGGCTCTTTTCTTTCCGATCCCGGGGAGTCCCGCAAGGGATGACATGGGCATGTGATTGATGTCGAAGGGATACGTTATCCCGGTGATGGAACGGAATCCCCATTCGGTCACGAAGACGTCGTAGAACTCATCCGTATCCACCTTGTAAGGGATTCCGACGAGCAGCGGGTATGAACCGATCTGCCTACCGAATGTGGTGTTACCGTCGTTCAGCTCCATGTAGACGTCCTTGAGGATGGTACCGTAAGGTACGATGCGCTCGAGCATGACGCGGTCGATATCCTCCCTGACCTCTTCCTTGAACTTCTTGAATCTGTGCTGGTCGACCTTGACCTCGAAAGGCCTTCTCACAGGAAGGACCTGACGGATGTTGATACGGCGGATCATCAGGTCCTCGTCCTTCATCCTGTTCAGGATCTCCTTGTCCATCTCGTAGGTCTGCTTCGTCTCGCCGTCGAGTCCGCAGATGATGTTGATTCCGGGAAGGAGTTTCGGCATTCCGCGTTCTCCCCTCTCCGAACCCACCTTGTTGATGAGTCTGACCGCGTCCATGACCTGGTCGGGCATGCTGTTGAGATTGTTCTCGGTGATCACGAACGGATCGGCGGTCTCCATACCAAGTGCCAGCACGTTCCCGTCGGTACAGTTGTCGGCTATGATGCGGAGGATCTCCTCGGCCTCTTCCGGATATGTCGCGATGATCGCAGGGTTGGCGTTGTCCACATGGATAGTGTCGAATCCCATTGCCTTGAGACCCTCGAAAAGCTCCCTCACGGCGGACGGATTCGGACGCGGTGTCTCGGAGTCGTCCTCTGATCCGAAGGATACGATGCATGTCTGCCCGCCTATCCTTATGTTCCTCACGCCGAGGTCCCTCAGTCTCTGGGCTTCCGCAAGGATATCGTCGGGGGATCTCATCAACGGTTTCCCTTTCATCGGTTCTATGCAGTAGGAGCATCCTCCTGACTTGTAGCGGTGGCATCCCCTGTATGATTCTATCTCAGCGACCAATGGTTCTGGGAAGTCCTGATGCTGTGTCACGATGTCGGCACCTAGCATCATCCACCTGTTCCATTCATCCAGGGTCCTGTATCTCTCCAGGACCTCCTTACCGGATATACCGTCATAGAGCGAAGCTGCAGGATCCTGTTTGATAATGAAATCGAAGGCCTCGGCCTCCTTGGAGTCCGCAGCCGATCCGCTGATCATCTTCCATCCCTTCAGTTTCGGGGTGATCTCCGAGAGCTCCTTGAGGGACATGGGCATGGTTCTCAGATACTTACCTGGCACAGTGTTTCCCGATAGTACAACGGTCACTGCCGCATCCGGTATCCTCCTGCCCTTGCGGATCATGTCTATGGAGATGTATTCCACCCTGTCTGCACCCGCATCCAATGCGGCCCCGGCTATGGAGCGGATCATCGGGGAGATGTACGGAGGTACACCTAGGGCAGCGGGATCGTCGATGTATCCGTCGATCAGGGCTATTACAATCTCCTTTACCATCTGAGGTATCAACGGACTACTCCTATTTGTTAATGAGTCGTCACTTGAACAGGAAGAACAACGGTATAGCTAAGATGAATCCGCTCAGACAGCACGGGAAACAGCAGTCGTCGGTGCAGTCCATCAGCATGCTGCCGAAGGTCCCGGAGGGATCGCCGGAGAAGGTGTTCTCCGTCCATCCGTCATTCGATTGGAGAAGATATTTGGTTAGCATGGAGTCGATCGGTTCCATGCAATCACATGCCCCTGAGTTCCTTCATCTCTTTCCTGAGGGATTCGACCTCTGTCTGGAGGTCGGAGATCTGCTTGTGCAGCCTATCGAGCATATCCATCTCGACGTAATGCGCATGGAACATGTTGTATTCGAAGCGTTCTCCTCCTTTGACCTGGGCGTATGTCTTGTTGAAGTAATCCCTTGCGATCTGTTGTGTCGATTTTCCATAGTTGTCGTCCGTGAACCATCCCATGGTATCATCTGAGAAGGGCCCCGGTGCGAGAATATTTCAATGATTGCCGTGTCAAGTCAGATTCTCTGTCAAGGATATCAGTTGTACCGACAATGAGTAAGATCGATATCGGCTCTTTTTCAACTCTTACTACGGTTTTATAAGTATAAGTATAAGTTCAAGTATAAGTATAAGTCAAAGTGTAAGTGTTGTTGTTAGTATGTCATTACCGGTGAACATTGAGAACATAGTGTACGGAAAGAGGATAGAGAGCAGCCGTGTCGAATACAAATCCGGCTGGAATCCCACGAAGATCCTGCATACGGTATGCGCCTTCGCCAACGATATAGAGGAGGTCGGAGGAGGATATATCCTGGTAGGCATCTCCGAAGAGGATGGCCTGAATGTCATCGGTCTCACCGACAGTGAATTGAAGAAGATCGAGAACGAGCTCTTCAGCATCTGCAATCTCATCACACCCCATTACATCCCCGGTTTCTCCGTGGAAGAGATTGACGGAAAGAAGATAGCCGTCATCTGGGCCGTATCGGATGTCAACAGGCCGTTCCGTTGCCCGGTATCCATCGGGAAGAAGAGCGAGATATCAAATTCCGAACGTGCATGCTTCATCAGGAAGATGTCCCACACCATCAGGGCATCCCAGGAGGAGGAGCTCAATCTCCTCATCAGAAGGGAGAACCCGTCGTTCGACAGTCTGATGAACGTAGGTGCCTCTGTCGAGGATATCCACATGAACCTTGTGAACGAATACCTGATCAGGGTGGGCAGCAAGCTCCACCTGAAGGAATACGACAGGAACACGCTTCTCAGGATGATGAACCTGATCAAAGGCCCCGAGGAAGTCGTGAAGCCGATAAACGTCGCTCTGATGATGTTCAACTCTCATCCCGAGGATTTCTTCCCGTATGCCAGGATCGATGTCGTATTCAAGAAGGATCCAACAGGGTCCGAAATGACGGAGTACACTTTCGACGGACCCTTGGATTCCCAGATAAGGGGCGCATTGCAGCTCCTGAAAGAGCAGGCCATAAGCACCAAGATAATCAAGGTGGAAGGGCAGGCCGAGGCGCTGAGACTGAAGAGCTACCCATTCGGGGCGTTGGAGGAGGCCGTTGTTAACGCGGTGTACCACAAGAGCTACAGTCAGAATGAGCCAGTAACCATAACCGTGAACCAGGATTCGATCGATATCCTCAATCTTCCCGGGCCCGACCCGAGCATATCGGACGAGAGCATCAGGGAGCACAGGATGATTTCCACCCATTACAGGAACAAGCGTCTCGGCGACTTCCTGAAGGAACTCGGATTGGCCGAAGGCCGCAATACCGGTATCCCGAAGATCATCAAGGAGATGGAGGACAACGGATCCGAACCTCCCGTTTTCATGACCGACGAGGGACGCAGCTACATGAGGGTGGTCCTTCCGATCCACAGCGCATTCAGGACATCAGAGCAATCGATTCGGAAAGAAGATGGAAGGAGGGATCCGGCGGATATGGAATCCGACATCCTGGAGATACTCAGGAGGGAAGGATGCCTAACGACCAGGGACATCTCAGAGAGGCTCGGATATCCCACGATTCCGAGCAACCTGAGGAAGAGATTGAATTCCATGCTGGCCGAAGGCAAGATATCGTACCTCTACCCGGAATCACCGAAGTCATCCAAGCAGAGGCTGTGCCTGAAGAGTCATTGATAGGTTGGAAACCTTTCGATCCGCGGTCACTTATTCTTAAATATATAGCATCGGAATGAGGGTCATTACCGACAACGGCTGGCGATGGGTATCAGCACGTATCGAGGTGAATTGAAATGGCAAACGACCAGGAAATATCCGTAGAAGAGCGTCTGGCCAAGGCGAAGAAGCCAGGACAGGACGCAATGAAGATGCACCCCTACTACGGGGGGAAGATCGAGGTCGTCCCGAAGGCATGTGTAAGGTCCTTCGACGACTTCTCCGTTTGGTACTCCCCGGGAGTGGCGGAGCCTTGTAAGGACATCGCAGCTAATCCCGATAAGGTATACGAGCACACATGGAAATGGAACACCGTTGCCGTGGTGTCGGACGGAACACGTGTCCTCGGTCTCGGAGATATCGGACCCGAAGCCGCCATGCCAGTCATGGAGGGAAAGGGAATGCTGTTCAAGTACCTCGGCGGAGTGGACTGCGTCCCCATCTGTCTGGATACCAAGGATCCCGATAAGATCATCGAGACCGTCAGGCTCATCGCGCCCTCGTTCGGAGGAATCAACCTCGAGGATATCTCGAATCCCAAGTGCTTCGACATCCTTGATGAGCTCAGGAGGGACTGCAAGATCCCCGTATGGCACGACGATCAACAGGGAACCGCAACAGTCGAGGTCGCAGGTGCGATCAACGCGATGAAGCTCGTCGGAAAGAAGCTCGAGGATGCTAACATCACCGTCATCGGTGCGGGAGCCGCATCCATTGCCATCGCGAGACTCCTCCTCGCCACCGGATTCAAGCCCGAGCACATGTGCATGTGCGACTCGAAGGGAATCCTCAACCAGTCCAGGTCGGACGTGGAGAAGGATTTCAAGCAGAAGTGGGAGATCTGTAAGAAGACCAACGGAGCCGGCAAGACCGGCGGAATGAAGGAGGCCTTCGAGGGAGCGGACATAGTCATCGCCGCATCCAAGCCCGGACCGGGGACCATCCCTCCGGAGTACGTCGACCTCATGGCCGATGACCCCGTCATCTTCGCCACCGCCAACCCGATCCCCGAGATCTGGCCCTGGGAGGCGAAGGAGCACGGATGTAAGATCTTCGCCACCGGCAGGTCCGACTTCCCCAACCAGGTCAACAACTCGATGGGATTCCCCGCTATCTTCCGCGGAGTCCTCGATGTGAGGGCCAAGACCATCACCGACGAGATGTGCATCGCAGCGGCCAAGTCCCTTGCGGCATCCGCCGAGAAGAAGGGAATCACCCCCGAGTACATCGTCCCGACCATGTCGGAGACCGAGGTCTTCATCGACGAGGCCGTCGCAGTAGGAGCGAAGGCACAGGAGCAGGGCGTCGCCAGGCTCAAGCTCTCCAAGCAGGAGATGCACGACAGGGCAGAGTTCATGATCAACAGATCCAGGAACCTCACCGCCCAGATGATGAAGGAAGGCTTCATCAAAGAATACGTCGAGTGATTCTAAACATTTCAGGGCTTTCGGGCCCATCTTTCCATTGATGTTGACAAGTGGGTGCTGTATTCAAATACTTGTTATTATATGGAGTAATTATGATATATACGGGAGAGATGATTCTCGATGGTTATTCATTCGAGGAGAAGCCGTATTCGAACCCACGTATGAAGTTGAGCAGAGAGGTCAAGGCAGGCAAGTACATGAGGATCAAGAGAGATATGTACGTGACCGACAGAGACATACCTAAGACCGCTCTGGCACAGGCGATTTACGGGCCCTCCTATATATCATTCGATTACGCATTGTCATACTACGGGGTGATTCCGGAATTCGCGCACAACGTCACATGCGCAACATTCGGAAAGCATAAGGATAAGGCATTCGAGACCGATATTTGCAACTATTATTATACAGATGTACCAACGAAAGTATTCCCAATAGGTATCGAATGCAAGAGGATTTACGATTATGCATATCATATCGCGACAATAGAGAAGGCGCTATGTGACAAGCTTTACAAGATTCCGCCGGTGACCAATCGTAACGAGTTCGAGGAGTTACTGTTCGACGACATCAGATTCGACGAGATAGCAATAACAAATCTGGATAACCAATTGATATCAGAACTGAGCGACTCATACAGATGCAGGAACGTGACGATGCTGAATCGTTATCTGAAATCATTGGAAGGATTAGCATGAGCATACTTTCTACAATCGAGAAAGAGCCGACTACAGAGCCGGATGTAGCTCTGAATACCGCAAGGGAGATCATACAGGAGGCCATCCTATCGGGTCTGTCCCGTAGCAATTTCTTCGGTCACGCAGCACTCCAGGGAGGTACCTCACTCAGGATCTTCCACGGACTGGATAGATTCTCGGAGGATCTGGATTTCTGTGTGGTGGAAGACGGGTATGAGGTGGATTTCGACCAGATGTCCGATTACATAAGCAACGAGCTGAGGTCCCTGGGACTTGAATACCATCTGGACAAGGTCAAGAGGAGCGACGGCAACATCACCGGATGTTTCATTGAAGGTAATGCAGTGGAGACGCTGTCCCTGATGGGATATCAGGAGAAGTTGCTGAAGCAGGTGCATTCGAACACCTTGCTGAAGGTCAAGATCGATATAGACAAAGAGATACCCGGAGGATTCGGTCTGGAACATATCTACAAGGCCTACCCATTCAATTACGGGGCCACACTCTTGGATCTCCCGAGTCTGTATGCCGGGAAGACATCCGCAGTGATCACACGTCATTGGGGGAACAGGGTCAAGGGCCGTGACCTGTACGATTTCGAATGGTACGTGAACAGGGAGGCCGTACTGAACACACGCTTCCTTGAGAACAACCTGATCTGGGAAGGACTGGTCAAGGAATCGGAATTGAACAGGGATCTGCTGCTCTCCATACTCGAGGAGCGTTTCAACAAGATCGACTTCGACAGCGCTCTCAGCGATCTGAGGGCATTCGTTCCGTCGTCCAAGGTGCCGACCGATTGGAACGCAGAACACTTCATTGAGGTGTCCAAAAGACTGATCATGAAGTGACCTTCCCAGCGACAACGGTAAAACCATAGATGATCATCCCTGTTCCATGAAGTCCCTCGAGGCCGTCCTCAAAGAAGTCGAATCCATGGAACAGGAGATCATCGAAACCACTATGGAGATGATCAGGATCCCTGCTCTGGCACCTATCAACGGCGGTGACGGAGAATCGAGGAAAGCGGATTATCTGATGACCAGGACCGAGGGTTTCGACCAGGTCAGGAGGTTCGACGTACCCGATACGGTGGATCCCAACGTAAAGAGGTCCAACATCGTTGCTGTGAAGAAGGGGAAGAGGAAGGAGACCTTGTGGTTCGTCTCCCACATGGATGTGGTCCCTACGGGCGATCCGGAGCTTTGGGATACGCCACCGTTCGAGCCTGTCCTCAAGGACGGCAAGATATACGGAAGGGGCACGGAGGATGACGGTCAATCAGTGATATCGACCATGTTCGCATCAAGACCTTTCCTCGACCAGGAATTCGGGAGGATGTCCCTTGGGATCGCATGGGTCGCCGATGAGGAGACCAACAGCACCTGCGGTATACAGTACCTCCTCGAGCAGGGTGTGTTCCAGCCCGGCGATATTATCATGGTGCCGGATCACTGCTCTCCCGACGGAAGCACCATCGCAATGGCCGAGAAGCACATCATCTGGCTCAAGTTCTGTATCGAAGGGAAGACCACGCACGCTTCCACACCTAGTCTCGGTATAAACGCCTACAAGGTCTCCACCATGCTCCTCATGGATCTGATAGAGTCTTTCGACGGCAGGTTCGGGGACAGGGACAGCAAGTATCGTCCCAGCAACTCCACGTTCGAGCCGACGAAGAGCATAGCTACGGTCGAGAACGTGAACACGATCCCGGGATACGACGAGTTCTGCATGGACATACGTCTCAATCCCTCTTACGATCCCGAGCTGGTCATAAGGATGGCCCAGGAGATCGCAGACATCTATTCTGAATCCACAGGGGCGAAGATCACCGTCGAGATCCTTCAGAAGGCCATCGCCGGCAGACCATCGTCGTTGGAGTCGATAGGATACAGAGCGCTCTGCGATTCCATAGAAGAGGTCATGGGAAGGTCCCCCGAACCCATAGGGATAGCCGGAGGTACCTGTGCCAATTTCTTCAGGCTCAAAGGATTCGATGCATATGCATGGCAGACCGGGGACGGTGCTCTGCACGCACCGAACGAGTACATGCTGGTGAAGAACGTGATGAACGATACGAAGGTCTTCGCCACACTCATACACAAGCTGTGTATGTGATCACTCGAACATCCTCTCGATCATCCACTCGGTGTTGAACTTGACGATGTCGTCGTATTCCTGACCGTTGCAGACGAATGCGATGGGTTTGCCGATGGTGTGGGCGATCGATAATGCCGCTCCGCCCTTGGCGTCCGTGTCGATCTTCGTGAGGATCACTGCATCGATTCCCACAGCGTCATCGAATACCTTGGCCTGCTCGATTGCGTTGTTGCCTGCGAGGGAGTCGCCGACGAAGACCTTGAGGTCAGGCTTGGCGACCCTCACAATCTTCTTCATCTCTTCGATGAGGTTGCTGTTGGTCTGCATACGTCCCGCGGTGTCGACGAGAACGACGTCCTTGAACTTGGACCTGGCATGCTCCACCGCATCGAAAGCGACCGCAGCGGGGTCAGCGTCCTGGTTCTGCTTGACAATCTTGCATCCGAGTTTCTCTGCGTGGATGCTCAGCTGTTCGATGGCTCCTGCCCTGAAAGTGTCGCAGGCAGCCATGACGACGGTCTTCTCCTGGTCCTGGAGACGCTTTGCGATCTTGGCGATCGCCGTGGTCTTTCCGGTACCGTTGATACCGACGAACATGATGACGGTGGGCCTCTTCTGCTGCGAGATCCACTGGTCGAAGTCGAACTCGTTGATCTTCAGGACATTCCTGACGGCATCCTTGACGGACATCTCGACGACCTGCTCGAGCGAGTATGAGCGGTCGTACTTCTTTCCGAGGAGGTTCTGCCTCACGCCCTCTTTGATCTCGTCCGCCACAGGAAGGGCGACATCGGCCTCCAAGAGTGTGAAGTAGAGCTCGTCGAGGATCTCGTCCAGAGCGGAATCCTTGATCTTCTTTCCGCTGTCCGAGACGATCTCGGAGGTCTTCGGGGCAGCAGGGGCCGTGGCCTTCTGTTGCTTTTGGAGCTTCAGCATCTCCTTCCTGGAGAGCTTGGGTTGCTCCGGTTCCGGCTGGGGAGCCGGGATAGAAGGTTCTTGAATGGGTTTGTCTGGAGTCACGGATGGGGACTGTTCCTCCTCCTTTCCGAATATCTGTTCCTTGTCCAGCTCCTTATCGGCCTTGCTGAACAATCCTTTCAGTTTGGATTTGAGAGAATCGAACATCCCGCACCACTCACTGCATCGAGGCCTGCTGCCTGTTCATGTATTCGACTTGAACGGCCTCGGATACCGTCGAAAGGGCCTGCTGGACCTCCTGAAGGGCGTCCACGGTCTTCTTCAGTGCTTCCGAGAGTTCGGCAGCGTTCGCTTCCATGTACTTGTTCGCATCCTCGGGGGTCTTCTCGACGGATATTCCGGATCCGACTCCGACGACGATGTTCTTGTTGGAAGTGACCTTGACGTTCATGAAGGACGAAGCTCCGATAGGGACCATGATCTCATCTCCCTCTTTCGCAGCCATCAGGGCCTTGATCGATTCGTTGGCCATGTTGACCTCGTCGAGGGTAGAGCGCAGGACAGTGACCTGACGCGAGAGTGCTTCGGTCCTGTTCTTGTAGCTCTCCATCAGAGCTAGCATCTGACGGAGTTCGTCGTCGTTCATGTTCACTCACCGATCTGGTATTTCACGACGTGGTTGGTGACTTCTTCTGCGGAGAGCTCCTTGACCTCGGCGATGTTGATCTGCCATCTCTTCAGCTTGTGCTTGCTTCCGATGGTCGAGAGTGCCTTCTCCTTGACTGCCGCCTCATCAGCAGCTGCCATCTCTACAGCGAAAGGCTGCTGCTTCTGCCTGGGGTCGGCATATGTTCCTGATATGAGGAATGCTTTCATTTTATTACCTGAGACACGTGATAAAGGTCTTATTAATAAAGGTTACGCGTTAATTTAGAGGGTGAAGAACGGTTTTAAGCACAGGATTTCGGATGATTTCCACATGTGCCAGTCAGAACAGTTTTTCCTTTTTGCTCTCTTCCGACGCGAATCCGTAACTGGCGTATTTCCTTCCGATCAGGAATATGGCGGCGTATTCGGGTGCGGTGGTCTCCCCGCTGAGCTCGAAGTGCTGTCCCTTCATGTCGAGGGACATGTCCTTCCTCATGGTGATCTTCACCTCTTCGTCGCTGTATTCGTCCGGTACGGCCATCTGCAGGGGATCGAAATCCGTAAGTTGGGCACGTGTGATGGGTGTGACCCTAAGACCGCTCTTCCCGTGTATGGATCCAGGGAGACGTATCAGCCTCTTGATGTCCGCGGTGACGGGTTCATCGACCTCTCCGGACAGGCGGGGCGCCATGTCCTCCTTCATCACCTTCACGAGCAGATTCTGGGTCGACTGGTTCAGCATCGCCATTGTGTTTTTCTCGAACAGGAGCCCCCTTGTCTTCTTGAGCTCCTCCTGTGCCTTGTAGATCGTGGTCGACTGGCTGCCTTTGATGCTCGGATATTCCTTCTTGAAATCCTTCACATCTCCGTCGCAGAGGTCGTTGACGACGTCCATGAGAGAGTTCCTCATCATCAGTTTCCATCCTCCCGAGTCCGCGGAGGGTATGAGGCGGTCCTTCGCTATGTTGGTGCGGACCCCGTTGCCCGTGGCGACCTGGGATGTGGCTACTCTGTTGTAGGGGAAGACCCAGTCTATGTTGAGACCGGAACCCGTGATGAAGTCCACGAGCTCCCTCCTCTCCGGTGAACCCAATCCCATGATGTCCGGTGTCCTCACGTGCGCGTGGTAACCCCTTCCTCCGGAGAACGTGATGTGGATCTGGTCCTCTTGGAATCCCAGGTTGTCCATCAGGAACCTGTCCACCAGGCGCATCATCTGCGAGCGGATCTCGATGAGCATCTCCGCATAGGTCATGTTCCCTGCACCCTCAAGGTGGTCGGCGTCGAGATCGAAGATGAGCTCCGCCCCCATCCAGCCCTTCTCGTCCATGGTGGGCGCATCGGGTTTGCGGTAGTACGATGTGGAATAGTAGCTGTGCGAAGGTACCTGTCCCGCCATGAATCTGTGCAACTCCGCAGAGTTGCTGAAGGCCATGTGCCTCTGGACATAGGTCTTGTCGAAGAACATGAATCCGAACTCCCTGCGGGTGAACCTGTCCGGCAATGACGGCGTGTTCGCCTTGTAGTATTTCCTGAACGCCTTCAGGAGGAAGCGTTGGTTCGAATCCATCGCGACGACAATCTACGATTGTTTTCTTTAATGTATTGTTGACCCGCAGCATGCGAAGAATTGTCTATATATTGTGTGAAGTATGGATGATTGATAACAGATGTCGCGCTCGAAGAGGCAGGAGGCTTATCTTGATTTCATTATTAGGGAGTATGGTTTCGAGACCGATTTCAGGGACGAACCGCTTCCTGAGGAAGCGGGAAAGCTAAAGGATTCGTTCTTAAAAGACCCATACCGTTCACTTTTTGAACTAGGATTTACGGAAAAGAAGGACTGGTTCTCGCCCAGCCTCGGTTATCTGTATAAGGTCTCCAACGAGTTCCTTGCTGCATTGACACACATACCGGATTTGGAGATTTCTAGGCAGAATGCCCAGATCGATTATTCGGCGGACCTTTCGCATCTTGTCCGTTCTGTCCCGTTCATCCCTGGTTCAGATTTGGTTACCCGCCAATGGATTTTCTTGATATGGGAGAGGCTTATGAACATCTTCAGGATGGACATAACGTCATTCGATGGTACTGTAGAACTCTATTTCGCTTCACGCAGTAATGACATACACGCTCCTGGAAGGATCTTCTTCCATCTGGTCGAGAATACGAAGCCGAATCTGCCATATCCGTTCGCCTTCATGGCTACATACTCTCCCGATTCGGATGATGGAAAGCCAAAACCCCATCTCCCGTTGAGACACGCTCTCGATGAATACAAAGGGGACAATCGCAGGATGTTGGACTTATTGTCAAGCCTTACCAAAGCATCTGAAAGGAGCGACTTCATCTCGGAACTGATGGAATCGGGAGAATTGTTCCATCCTCTGGGATTCAATTCCGAGGAAGCATACAGGTTCCTCAACGAAGTGCCAGTTTATGAGGAATGCGGTATTCTTTGCAGGATTCCCAATTGGTGGAAACGCCGTCGTTCTACGTCACTTTCGATTCAGATCGATCCAGGGACGTCCTTCATGGGCACGGACTCGATCCTCAGTTGTGTACCGACCATGTATGTCGACGGCGTGCCTATGACAGAGGAGGAAATACGCCGTCTGCTGGAAGAGACCGAAGGTCTCGCTCTCCTAAAGGGTAGATGGGTTGAAGTGAATCATGATTATCTGCGCAGAATGTTGGATAATATTGAGGAGATACGGCAGCAGTATGGTGACGGTATTTCCTTTTCAGACGCTTTCAAACTCTCTCTTGGACTAGACGCGCGCGGAGACGAGAATCTGGATATCGGAATATCCAACTCACAATGGATTTCACAGGCCTTCTCGGCGGCCCGTGAACGTTCCGTGGAAGAGTTTGAGATATCGCAGGATTTTCAGGGGACGCTCAGACCATATCAGGATTCGGGCGTAAGGTGGCTCTCACAGCTGTCGGATCTGGGTTTCGGAGCATGTCTGGCTGATGATATGGGATTGGGGAAATCTGCGCAGATGCTAGCGTATCTGGAATCTACAAGGGAATCCGGTGACCGCTATCTTTTGGTGGTTCCAGCGTCCCTTATCGGAAATTGGCAGAGAGAGATCTCCAAATTCACGCCCGATCTTGATTATTGCGTTTTTTCCAAAAAAGGGGACAGTATAGGAAGCAATACACTCACAATCACGACCTATGGGATGGTATCGAGGCATATAGACGAGATGAAATCCGTAGGATGGAAGTCCATCATCCTTGACGAGGCACAAGCCATCAAGAACTCCGGTACCAAACAATCCAAAGCCATACGCACTCTGAATGCGGATTTCAAGGTGGCCATGACCGGAACGCCGGTGGAGAACAGGTTAGAGGATCTGTGGTCGTTGTTCGATTTCGTCAATCCAGGACTTCTGGGGACTATGTCCGAGTTCAAGGAATTCACCGACAAGATGTTGGACACTGGAGGCTATTCTAGGCTCAGAAGCATGACATCGCCCTTCGTTCTCAGGAGACTGAAGACTGATAAGTCCATTATAGACGACCTCCCGGATAAACTCGAGACTGTGGAGATGATCTCTCTGTCCAAGAAGCAACGCGTACTCTATACAGAGGTCCTGGAGGAGTTCGCGAATGCAGTTGAGAACAGCGAGAACAGGGCAGGTCTGATCTTCTCGGTCATCACCAAATTCAAGCAGATATGTAATCACCCTGATCAGTACTTGGGCCAAAAGGTCTTTGACGAGAAGGAGAGCGGAAAGTTCGCGATGCTCAGGGAGATATGTGAGGCAATCTGTGAACAGAGGGAGAAGGTGCTCGTGTTCACGCAATACAAGGAGATGACGGGACCATTGAGCGATTTCTTATCCGAGGTATTCGGCCGTAAAGGATTGGTGTTCCATGGAGGAATGACAAAGAAGGCGAGGGATGAGGCAGTGGTGAGATTCAATGCGGAGAACGAGTACATCCCGTACATGGTGATTTCTATCAAGGCAGGCGGGACCGGGCTCAATCTGACTTCGGCCAACCATGTGATACATTTCGACAGATGGTGGAATCCTGCGGTGGAGAATCAGGCGACCGATAGAGCATTCCGTATAGGACAGACCAAGGATGTGTTGGTCCACAAGTTTGTATGCGAAGGTACGTTGGAAGAGAAGATAGATGCCATGATCCAATCCAAGAAGAAGCTGGCCGAGGATGTGATTGGTGAGGGCGAGTCATGGATATCGAGCATGAATAACGAAGAACTCATGAAGTTGTTCAGGTTGGAATGATAGCATGGATGTCGATCTTATACCAAAAGGGAGGAGAATCGCGGAAAGATGGTGGGGGAAATCCTGGGTAACGAATCTGGAGAGTTATGCGGACTACTCCAACCGCTTGCCTAGGGGCAAGAGCTATCTCCGCAACGGTGCAGTAAGGTCCATGGACATCGACAAAGGTTCCATCAAGGCATCCGTTCAGGGATCCAAGGCCAAGCCATACAAGGTGTCCGTTAGCATACAGCCATTGCTAGATGGGGAGAAGATGAAGCTCACGGAGCGTTGCGGTAACAGGATACAGAGTCTGGATTCTCTGATCGATGGGGACATTCCTCAGGACATCGCAGATATCTTTGTTTCCAGGAACGGTCTTTTCCCTTCACCTAGGGAGATCAGCTTCAAGTGTACCTGTCCAGATTATGCATATATGTGCAAACACGTCGCCGCAACGCTATATGGCGTTGGGGTGCTGTTCGACAGGGAACCTTTGCTGTTCTTCAGACTAAGAGGGATTGACGTGGACACCCTGGTTAAGAAATCCGTGGAGAGCAGATTCGAATCGATGATGAGGAATGCGGATAACAGGACGTCCCGTATGTTGGATGATGACGATATCGATATCTTCGGTGTTCTTGACTGAAGTGGGGATTTGAAGGATGACCGTATGCGTCCCATAGCGATTGTGTCTTCCAGAATCTGCTGTATTCGCTGCAATAGTCCTCTACCCAATCCGGAGCTCCTGGTGTATCGCAGACGTCATCCATAAGCCACATGACACGGGCCACCGATTCGAAAGTGTCCCTGGATCTCTTGCCGAATTCCAGCATGCGTTTGCAAATCTCTGCCGTGGCCGTCACATCTCCGGTGTCAAGAAGCACCTCGGCCAGTTGGAACAGACCGTCGATATCATCATCCATGAGTCCGTCGATTGTCCTGTAACCATCTGAAAGTATGAGGTCGGATACTTCACTGTGCATTCCATTCCTGGCGAAGAACAGTAGTTTCTGTGGATTGTTGTAAGATTTCGGGTCCCACACCATAGAGATCAATTCTTTGACAGTGATCTCCGGATGCTGTGCGAGAGCTTCCTCCAACCTATGTGCGCTCGGTTCCTGGACGAACGCATCTATGTATAAGCCATCATCATCAGGGATTCCTAGATGGGTCTGTAGTCTGGCCATCTCGAGAGGGTGGTCGAGGGATATCTTCATCTGACTGAGAGCACGGGCGAGAAGAGAGGCTGTTTCTTTTCTACCTCTTTCTACCATCCTTCTGATGGAGTAGTTCGCTTCGTTGAAGGAATCGAACAGTCCGAGCAAATACCTATGGTCGATATCCTGCATAGCATCCGGCAGGGCCTCGTCCATGGCCTGCAGTGAACGGTATCCTATCGAGTCCATCGTTATGGCCGAACTCATGGCATCGCACAACGTACTTTTTGGGATGCAGTCCTTAAGCCATGGGGCGGGGATGCGACCATCCAATCCTATTAGGGCGTTGAGTGCTTCTGTACATGATAGGGACCATTCCTTCCCAAGGATGAGTTCCTTCAGAAGCTTTGCGCCTATGGACATGTCGAATCTGTCGAATTCCAGACATGCTTCATGACCGCATACTAGAATGTCCAGGGCTTGATAGTCATCCATACCCTCAGTAGATTTCATTAGTTCGTCTATGGAATCTCTGTAGCATTGCAGATTGTCTCCGCGCCATGGTTCGTGCTCTAATTCTTCGTCAAAATCCGGATGGTTCATTATAATGAACGGAAGATCGTAGCCAGAGACATAGTCATTGGTTTCGTAGGAGTCGGTGATTTCGATTACCTCCTCATCATCCGAGTCGCATTCAATGAATACCCTGGTAACGTTACCCCGTTCATTCAAGATCAATACGGCCTCCCTGCTGCCATAATACGAAGATATTCTATAACGCCTGATGTATTGGCCGGATAGTATCCTTGAATCTGTTTCTTTCTGGATCACGTTCATGACTGGTACACTTTGTATTGAGTATTATGTCAGGAGTATACAATGTTTACCGTAAGCAGTCCTTGAAGACCGATCGTCCATAGCTACATGGAGGATGTATAGATCCTCTACAGAGAACAGCCATGTTTCTGATGTCCAGTCAATGCTCAATCGGTTCTCTGTAGGTCTGTAACAAGTTCAGGTCTAGATTCCACTCAGTCAATAGATAGTACGATGTACTACACCATAAGTTTCTCACGAAGTCTGTGCTTAGTACACAGGCTTTGCAAGTCTGCCCGAACCTATGGAGCACTGTCCCTACGTCTGACAACACTTTATAATCGATTGACCCGTTTAGTCACACATGTCTACTGAAAGCGAACCTAAGAACAATAACAGAATCATCCTGTTCGCGTTGATCCTGGGAACTTTCATGACCGCATTGGATGCCACGATCGTATCGGTCGCCCTCCCTACCATGGCGGAGGAACTGCTCCAGGCCGGACATGACACGTCCAACATCTCATGGGTTCTGCTGGTGTACACCCTCATGCTCTGCTGTTTCATCCTGCTTTGGTCCAAGCTGGGATCCAACATAGGGTACAAGAAGGTCTTCGTGGTAGGGATATCTATCTTCACGGTCACATCCCTCCTCATAGGACTCTGCGGGTTCATCGAGCAGCTCGGATTGACCGCGATAATCATCCTCCGTGCGGTCCAGGGTATCGGTGCCGGTATGGCAACGGCCATGTCCCTCGCAATGGTATCCGCCTACCTCCCCAAGGAGATCAGGGGATCGTCCATCGGTGCGGTCACACTTGCCGCATCCGCGGGAACGGCGTTCGGACCTGCGATAGGAGGTATCCTCACCACGTTCCACTGGTCGTACATATTCTTCATCAACGTCCCCATTGGACTCATCTGCGTGTTCCTCTGTCTGAAGTATATGAATGTGCCCGAGAAGCTGGACGCTGCCAAGAAGAAGCTGGATTACGTCGGCGCGGCATTCCTCTTCGTGATGATATTCGCTCTGATATACTATCTGAACGAAGGTGCCGATCTCGGATGGACGTCCGACATCGGTATCGCACTGATATTCGTGATGATGATCTTCGCAGGACTGATATTCTGGTGGGAACAGAAGGTGGATGACCCCCTCATATCCTTGGATATGCTCAGGAACACCAACATAAGGCGCAGCTGTCTTGTGGGGATGCTGCTGTTCATGGCGATGGCCGGAAGCTATCTGCTCTTGCCCTATTACCTGCAGTTCGTGCAGGGATACGAGACGATCGAGTACGGATTCATCCTCATCGCCAACTCGATGGGCATGATGGTTGCTGGACCCATAGTCGGGAAGGTAGCGGACCGTACCGGTAAGAACAAGATGTTCGTCGTCGCCGGAGCGCTGATATGCGCAGTCGGATTCTTCATGTTGATGGGATTCGGGAACGGCACGGGACTCACGTACATCCTGATATCGCTGTTCGTGATGGGTGCCGGAATCGGAATGGCGCTCGTAGCGTCCACCAACCTCAGCTTCGAATACATCCAAGAAGGGGAGGATGGACAGCTCTCGGGTATCACCAATACATTCAGGCAGGCCGGGAGCTCTGCTGGAGTGGCCATCCTCAACGCCGTATTCATGGCATTCCTGATCGGACCCCCTGCAGTGGACCTCATACCTGGATTCAGACACGCGTTCTTCATAGCGATGATCATCGCCCTAATCGGATTCGTGATTGCGATGGGTCTGAAGGACAAGGGAAGGTCCGTCGAGGCCTGAAACTTCTCAAAGCCGGCGGGAGACCGTCGGCTACTTCAATATCGACCAGATAGGAGCTTAGTGACCAGCTTGTTGGTGATATGGTGGTCGCATCGATATCGCTGTACTGCAATCCCTTTGCAAATATAGTAAAGGCTGATCCGGAGAGTTCATAGGTACCAGCACAGGATCCAACCGCATGGGCAAAATCATCGTTATGGTCACCTCTCAAGCAAGATCGGTACCAATACGCTGGTCACTAAGCTCAACCAGATAAGAACCGGATGAAGGTTATTGGGTATGGCCGGGGAGATTCAATGGGTGACGCTCTCCCCGGCCTACCCAAGTGGATAATGGATGGCGATTCTTTAGCGTGACCCCTTACGTCCGGAGTGTTCGGACATGAGTTCAATTCCCGTCTCGCATCCAAAGTATAAGAACGGTCACCCGGGTGTATCGGAGATGTGGGAAACTGTTTCCACAATCACTGACAATCCTTTCAGCCTCCCTCTTCCAGTTAAATGTGTGAAATGGGCAAATCAGATTTTCAGTAGGTATGATGCGGAAGACATCTTCGAGATATAACGGACAGAGGATCTGAGATAGAGTGCAGAGCCATCTTCTTATTGCAAACATCAGGGGGTGGCCTGCATACATATCAAGCAGACTAGGATAGATAAGGGTCAGGGTAATAGAGCACAGGCTGAAGGTGTCGGCATATCGGTCCCGTTCCGTGTATAGTGAATCCGGAATCGATCGACTGATTCCGAACTCGCGGGATCCGAACTCTTTCAGGAGATAGGTCTTGCCGCATTGGCGGACCCCTTCCAGGAGCAGAGGTTTGCGATCCGCTGAATTATTCCATTCCAGCAGGTTGTCGTAGATCAGTCTTCTCATAGGCTGTCGTATGTTTGCATGTTTTTATATGAACCGTTTTTTAGGATCTTGTTGATCTCCAGCTGGCGGAGGTCGACTTGAGCGAAATTCCTATAATCGCCGACCTCAAACCTCATAGGCGACATACCCCGTGTTGAATGCCTCGTGGACAAGGGACGTCTCATCATCGATATCCTGGCCGAACTCCTCCGGTGTGACGACGAAGATGTCCCTGTCGACATTTATCTTCCTTTTGATCAAAGCACGCTGGATAGGAAAAGAACGTTCGACGAATCTCCTGTCCGTATCCATAACGACCATCACATCGATATCGCTGGTATCGGTTGCGCAGCCTTTGGCGACGGAACCGAATATGACGATCATCCTCGGATTGAGGTCGGCAACGATGGCTTCGACGACCTCGTTGACGACGGAGTAATCGAACATATTGCATAATCATGATGATGTCGTATATATCTTGTTGAAAGATGTCCGTCACTGAAATCACAATATGGTTACAGGAAGGAGGAGAATCTCATCAATATGTGCCTCTTCCGTAAAGGCAATCTCAGGATAACCATCTGACCGAAGGTAGTGATATCCTACCGAGGAGGACGTAGTCCGACGGGTATCGCTGTCGAAGACAGCGGTGAGCGAAGCGAACAGAGATTGTTCGATAACCATTTTCCTTTTCGATTTGCGTGCAATTGCTGCGGCGATTGCACTCGCGTAAAGATATACTCACCAGCTTTAGACCTTATAGAATCATAAAAAACTTGGAACGGACCGTTTTCTTATGATTACGATACAATGAGGTCGTGCCCATGTATCTGTTGCCTTATCTTATCGACAATCGATGACTGCACTTCAGAAATTCTCACTTCCGCTCGGTATCTCCCCGGCTGATATCGAACTACCTACCAGCTTCAGATTTGCAAGAGCTTGGTTTTATCGTTGTTCCTCCATACACCTATGGATCAAGATGCTGTACATAGTGCGCCACGGGCAGACGGATCTCAACAGCAGGAAGGTACTGCAGGGTCGCAGCGACCACCCTCTCAATGCTATCGGGGAGGAGCAGGCCAGAGAGATCGGGGATATCCTTTCCGATGTAAGGTTCGACCGTGTGTTCTCGAGTCCGCTGAAGCGCGCTCTACGCACAGCGGAGATTATAGCCCCTTATGCGACGATATCCACCGACCAGCGTCTTATTGAGATGGAATACGGCCCCTACGAAGGATTGGGGTTGGATTCCCTTCCTCCGGAGGTATTGGAGTTCTTCAGCGATTTCGTCAACAACAGCGCACCGCAGGGAATGGAACCGCTGCCGGAGATCGTATCCCGCGCAGGTTCGTTCTTAGAGTCCGAATGCAGGACCGACGGTGACATCCTGATCTCCACCCACGCCATAGCGATGAAGGGTATCCTGGAATACCTGACTCCCGGCTCCAACGGGAGCTACTGGCCCAAGTATATCGGGAACTGTTCGGTGTACACCTCGGAGTACAGGGACGGCGGTTTCACGGTGCCGAAGGAACTTCTGCGCTAATGCGATCATACAGTCATCGTTCCTCGTTACCGTGTTCGAGATCGGCCATCATTTCGATCATTTTTTGAGAGTTATAATCAAGCGGATTCAACACGGATGTGTTAAGTACGTAAATCTCACCATCCTTCTTTAGAATCTCCCTTTGACGGGCCAGTATTTCTGTAAGGTCCAATAATTCATATTCCTCCGGACTCGGCAATTCAGATTTGGAACAGAGGATGTTAATGGACTTTCTCAGATTCAGTGAAATGATCATTAAGTACGTATCCTTCGTATATTTGCTTAGGTACTTGATATCGGTGTACGCTTCCCTATCGACTATTGTCTTTAGCTTTCATTCCTAAGATAATCTATCGATATTCTGCGGCTGATATATTCTGGATCGAATGGTTCCTTCAGGTGTTTGTATGATTCCAACATGGGGTAGTTCAGGTAAAGTTTCCCGTATGTTGTTGAATCTGTGAAGTGTTCCATGGCCCTGCGAAGGTTGTTATCATCGTATATCGGGTCTTGCGGATCCATATCAAATATTAGGAACACGTCTGAATAATCTATGGTAAAGGATATCCCTGTCTGGCTCGTTACAGGATTCTCTAAGGACTGCTAGAAGGTCCAGATCCTCTAGGTTCCCCTCTTTGGATAGACGGTTGAGTAGGTTGTGGATTGAGCCACCGTATGTGAATATGTTCTCAGGTTTGGATCCCAGTACACTCACATGAAGGTTCTTCAGGAATCTGGACTCGGCTTTTTCACCCTCGACGATGAATAGTACTCTGCGTTCACTCATCGAATTCTCCGCCACGATATAGGTTCTGAAGGCTGTTGCCCTCTCTTATCTCCCTGTCGGTACCTTCCGAGAAAGAGGTGATCCTTCCTTTATCCAGATTGAAACAGCAATCCGGACGGATCATCTTATTGTCAAGAAGTGTGGTGTTATGTGATGTGAATATGCACTGGACTTCTTTCGATGAGCTCATCATTCTGACTACGTTCTCGGCCAGCTCATAGTGGTAGAATGCATCGAATTCATCGATGTACATGAACCCGACATCGCCCATGTGCTTGATCCAGTAAAAGAACAGCATAGCAGCTCTGGTACCGCTGGATGCTATCGGCAGGAACGGTATGGGCCCGCGTATCGATTCTTGAACGAGTATCTCATTCTCTCCAACGCTTCTCTTGCCTAATCTGATGTCTAGAGAAGCTTCTTTCTTCATGAATTCCTCGAATTCATCGATGAGGTTGTTATTCATCAGATATTTGTCTAGTTGTTCCGTGCCTCTTGTGACCCCTATGTATGAATTGTCCTGAAGCGATCTGAAATATAGCATATGGTTGGCGAATTCCATGATGGCCTTGACGGGAGAGTTCTCCGACTGGATCGTGTTGTTGGCGATGTAACGCAATAGCGAAAGATCCTCACCCAGGCCTTCCAATCTGATATTGGATGCGTTTATGAGGCCCAGGTTTTCATATTTCGGATTTGGTCCCCGTTCGAATATGATGGTGCCGTTTGTCGTAAGGCGTTCATAGACTATGGCCATTGGTGCGGTTTTCTGATACGAGTATCCGATGATCGAATCCCCGGATAAGAACTCGTACTCGAATGTACTGGAAGGAGCATCGTTATCAGCATTGAGGAAGGCTTCTTTCAGATTCTGGAGCCCTTCTGTCTGCTTGTCTGTAAGTGTCGGTACAAGATCGAACAGTGCAAGACCCAGATTGGTCTTTCCTGAACCATTTTTACCAACGATTATGCCAGTTTTCACTGTATTATCGGTGATCGATTGTCTATTGAAATTGTAGTGACGGACTTTTGTGAGGTCGAATTCAATACGGTCCCTGAATCCTTTGTAATTGCTGACCGCGAACTTTCTCAATAGTATCATACAGTGCCGTAAACTTTTTACGGATTTAAATTCTATTCCTGAAGATCTTTTAAAATGGACACAGAAGGTGGATTCCCTATCATATCACCATACATTGTTAGAGCTTCCAGCAAGCCCCCATTATATATTCGAAGAATCCCATCCTATCCATATGGCAGATAAATTCGATCAGCTGGTCATCAAGGCATCCGACGGGGATGCAGAGGCTCAATGCGAGCTTGCAAACTACTATTATGACATCTTCGATGAGCGCTTCGATCCGGAACTCGCCGCGAAATGGTATCTGAAATCTGCCGAGCAGGGCAATGCAGAAGCAGAGTTCTGCATCGCAAGGATGTACTCATGGGGAGACGGTCTGGAAGCATCCTCCGATAAGGCTGTGGAGTGGTTCAAGAAGGCCGCGAAACAGGGACATACCGATGCTATGTGCGACCTTGCGAGCATGTACCTTTACGATCCCGAGGTCAGGAAGTCCAAGAAGAAGGCCATTCAGCTCTACGAGAAGGCCGCGGACCTCGGCAACTCCAACGCCCAGTATTACCTTGGTCTCCTCTATCTCGACGGGGAGTTCGTGGAGCAGTCGGACGAGACTGCGATGAAGTTCTTCAAGAAGGCCGCGGAGCAGGACAACCCGTACGCACAGTTCGACCTCGGTGAGATGTACTTCACCGGAATCGGAGCGAAGAAATCCAAGAAGACCGCATTCAAGTGGTACCTCAAGGCGGCCAAGGCGGATCATGCGCTGGCACAGTACGCTGTTGCCACCATGTACCTCGAAGGCAAGGGCACCAAGCAGGATTACAAAGAGGCCTTCAAGTGGATGAAGGAGGCCGCGGAGCAGGGAGTCACCAGTGCGATGTACGACCTCGCTCTGATGTACCACTACGGTACCGGAGTGAAGAAGTCCAACAAGGAAGCCTTCAAGTGGATGAGGTTCGTTGCGGACGACCTCTTCGAGGCAGAGGACGAATTCGAGTTCGATGAGGGCTTCGACGAGGCCCTTGATGAGATCGAGGTCGAGCCTGAGGACGAATGATCACATTCCCGGGGCACCGCCCCGGATCCGAACACCTTATCGATATTTCTCAGAGTTTCAAACGCAGGATCTTGGCCGAACCGAATCTGTCCGCCCATGCCATCGAGATACGGGTGATCAGATGGGCCTTCCTCCACAGCTTCTTGCGGGCATCCGTGAAGAACGGGATGCATTCCAAGAGTTCCGTTCTCGATCTGTCGGCGAAGTCCTTCGCATCATCGACTCCGAAATATATGGCCGCCGATTGATTGCCTGTCTTCCTGACGTATCTGTTCGTATAGTTGAGACCTTTCGTGTTCGTGGCGTCGAATACCAGTTCGGCACCGGGGAACCTCTTCTTCATCTTGCCGATGGCCTCGAGGATCTTCTCCTCACGGAAGTATTGGAAGACCCCGAGCACCACTATCATGACAGGATAATCATCGGGTATGGATTCCGCCCACTTCATGTCGAACAGGTCGCCGGGGATCAGCGTCTCGTTCTTCTGTTCCTGCAACATTCTTCTCCGGAGCTCTATGATCTCCGGGAGGTCCATGCTATAGAAGTGCGTGTTAAGGGATGAAAGGCGGAAGTTGGCGGTTTCAAGACCAACTCCGAGATGGACTATGCTGCTCTTCCCGTTCCTTCTTACGAAATCCCTCTCCATCCTGTCGGTATTGTAGTATCTGGCCACCGAGGCCAGGGTAGTGTATTCGGATGAGTCGTCTATGATGCTTTGCGGGATATCATACTTGAACTTCAGGGATGCCATGTCCACGAAGTATTCCGGGAAGACCTCTGTAGAATAGATCTTGGCCTCCAACGGGATGTAGAGTGTATCCGGGACTCCGTCGGTCACTGGTCTCCACCTTTGAACTTGACCTCTGCGAAAGTCATCGAACCGGTCCTCAGGCACCTGTTGAAGAACCACCTGTACAGTCCTGGGATGCACGAGTATTCCGGAGGGAGCTCCCGCAGTACCGAAACGGATTCCACGGTGTCGGAGAACGCCTTGATCTCCTTCTCCCCGTCCTCCATGCTGAACGGCATGTATGCACCCTTGTTACCGGTCTTCCTGACGCTCCTGTTGGATCTCGCCAGCATCTTCGCGTTCTCGTAATCGAAGCACATGGCCGCTCCCGGGAAGCGGTGCCCTATGGCATCGATGAGATTCCTGACATCCTCCCTTTGGAAGTAGAACAGCACTCCGCAGGACATGACGAAGACGTCGTCGCCGGGATTGTATCCGATCATGTCCATCCATGCATGGTTGTTGGCGTCCAATCCGATGTTGATCTCCCTATTCCTTGGTTCGAAAAGGGTCGTCCTGAACTCGATCACCTCGGGGAAGTCTATGTTGACGAATCTGCATGTGCCAGTATCGATGTGGTCGAATATCGTATCGAGTCCGCATCCGATGCTGATTACGATCGCGTCAGGATGGGATGCCAGGAATCTCTTCGCGGTCCTCTCCACGATGTCCTGCCTCATCCCGTAAACGATCTGCGGTATCTTCCCCATGTCAGCCTGCTCGATATCATAGTCTATGCGATCGATGATCTTCTTAGCTGTGGTATCCCTGAACAGTTCTGGGTATCTCTGGTTAGCCTTATATCTCCCATAGAGGGGGAGCATCAAGGTTTCCTGCACACTTCCCTTCTTGATGGTGACCTTCTCTTTCATGATGTGGTTGAATCAACTATGCTACTATTATAATTTAGGTATGCCTAACAATGTCGGGGAGACAGAATGAGCGGGGTCGTCAGCGAATGAATGTCATCATTGGATCCCGTTCTTGTACAATAGCCAATCAATCACATTGACTATCTTGATCCCATTATCGTTACCCAGGCCGAACCTGTCCATCGTCAGAATGGTCTTATCGTAATTGTCATCTACAGATCTTAGAGGCCTGATCTCTCTGTCATACGTATTGTCATCCAACACGGATTTGGATACCTGGTAGTATTTCACTTCATCTCCTTTGATTGCCGTGAAGTCTATTTCCTGATCGCGGAAGCTTCCGACGAATACTCTATACCCTCTGCGGAGCAGCTCGAAATAGACAGCGTTCTCCAGCGGAGCGCTGATATCCCTCAATTCGCTCGCATTTACGAGAATGTTCCTCATACCAAGGTCGGTCGCATAGTACTTTCCCTTGGTCTTGAACACCTTCTTTCCGACCACATCGTATCTGTACGCATGATAGAACAGGTGTGCCTCCATGATCGATTCGAGATACCGGTGAACGGTATCATTGGACATACCCAGTGCGACGGATATTCTTTCCACGTTCGTGATGTTGCGAATGTTCGAATATAGGAATCTGCTGATGGAAAACAATGTGTCAGATCTTCCTGAAATACGGGAGATAACATCCTTCATCATAACCGTGTTGAATACTCCTTCCGATTGGGCACGGCAGACCGCATCGCCCCTGTCCGGCTCTATCGATGGGAGGGGGCCGTAGTGGAGGAACTGTTCGAATCTCTCTTCTTCATTTCCTCCGTGAAGTTCCATATATTCTTTGAAGGACAGGGGGAGTATCTCGATCTCCATGTATCTGCCGGATAGTCTTGTGGATAATTCCGACGACAGCATCCCGGAGTTGGAACCGGTTATGTATATGTCGCAGTCCTTACGTGCGATGAGCATGGAGATCACATACTCCCATTCCTCGACATTTTGAATCTCATCTATCAGTATGTAGTGAATGCCTTCGTGGTTCAAACAGGGATCCAGCATTTCGCGCAGTTCTTCCGAGGTCACCTTCCTGCCGAGGAGATCCAGATCGATGTAGCAAATGGACCCTTCAGGAATGCCTTCGGAGCGGAGATCGCACAGATGTTGTAGCATGACCGTAGTCTTACCGGTCCTTCTCATACCGGTGATGACCTTGACTAGGTCTGTTTTACCCTGGGAATCCTTGAGGACCTGCAGATAGTCATTCCTTCTTATCTCCATAAGTTTGGTTAGGATTCTTATCGATATATAATTTCTCCAGAAAACTGGAGAGAATTTGTAATGAATGAATATTTATCAGGAAGATTAGAGAATTCATCAATACACCCGTGGTCTGATAAATGTGTACATATCGATGATCGGTCAAAGCCAGTATACCGATTTCGGTAACCATCATATATGGCCTGGCTATCCGACGGTCATGGTCTCGAAGAGGCGCGATGAGGAAGCACGTATGCTGCTGGAGTCCGAGAAGGCAATGTCGAACATCATTCAGGACGACCGTACCGACAGGGTCTGTCCAAGATGCGCGATCGCTACTTCTTTGAAGATATGCCGCAAATGCGGTGGAGAGACCTTCCCGATGGAATGATCTCATAGGTAGATCCTGCGGTATCTTCCGGGATGGAGGATTATCGTCGGCCTGCAGCTGTTCAAGACCTCGCTCATTCTCATGTCCATCTCTGAACTGTAACAATGTGTGGGGCATCCTTTGCATCTGGTGCGGCAACCGTTGTTCCTGCAGTCGTCTATGCGTCCGAAGGCGTAGTCGCGCAGTTCCCTGCATTCTCCGCATAAATCGGTACGGCCGTGATTCTTCCTGCAGTAGACCGAGATGATCGATTCCGTCGAACTCTTGCGTTCGGAGATGTACTGTTCGGTGTCCGAGGTCATGTGCCAGCATTCTGTTACTATCTTCGTGGAAAAATAGTAAGTAAATCCATTTTCTTACGATTCGACAGTAACGATGGTATGATACTTGCTGATCAATAATCATGCTCCTCGATGATCCTCAGGAAGTTCTGGAATATCTCCACACCGTGCTCGGTGTTCTCCACTTCCGGATGGAACTGTACTCCCCAGATCGGTCTGTCCTTGCAGCGGACAGCCTCATGGGGACATCCTTCGGAATGAGCGATGACCTCGAATCCTTCCGGTACGACCTTGACCTCGTCGTTGTGGGATGCCCATACAGTGAACTCATCGGGAAGGTCCCTGAAGAGATCGTCATGGTTGGTCACTTTCAGTGGGACGGCTCCGAATTCGGGAGTGGATCCAGGGCCGAGGGTCCCTCCGAAGTGTTCGGAGAGGAACTGCATACCGGCGCATACGCCGAGGATAGGGAAGTACGCCTTGTCGAGGTATTCCCCGTTGTTGCCCATCGCTGCCCCTTCGGTCGCGACATTGGGTGCTCCGCCGGACAGTACGAGTCCGTCCACATCCTTGATCTCGTCGAAAGGTGTGGTGTTGGGGACGATCTTGGTGTCCACCTTCAGATATCTGAGGACGCGCCACTCGCGGTGGGTCCATTGGCTTCCGTTATCGATGACGTATACCTTCATCGCAACAAAGGATGCTGGGATACGGTAAAAACGTATCTCTGGTACGGGATATCGATCAGAGGTCGGTATAGAAGAGGAATGGCCCCCGAAGGGACCGTGAGTTTCATTCCCACTCGATGGTCGCGGGAGGTTTGTTGGTGATGTCGTACACGACACGGTTGACGGATTGCTTCATCGTGTTCGTGATGCGCTGGCTCATTGCATCAAGTACATCGAGGGGTATCTTGGCATAAGTTGCCGTCATACCATCTATGGATGCCACGGCACGGATGGCTATCGTCCTTCCGTACGCTCTCCTGTCACCTTGTACGCCGACTGATTTGGAAGGCAGCAGGACTGCGAAGTACTGCCACGGGAGCTCCATCTTTCCCGATACGGCCGCATTCCTGATTTCATCCTCCACGATGTAGCATGCTTCGCGGACGATCTCTATGTTCTCCGGTGTCACTTCATCGAGACACCTCACCGCAAGTGCGGGTCCCGGGAAGGGCTGTCTCTCGCTGGCTGCGACGTTCAGCATCCTTGCCAGATCCCTTACTTCGTCCTTGTAGAGGTCCCTGAGGGGTTCGTAGAGCGACATGCCCATCTCCTTGGGGAGTCCTCCGACGTTGTGGTGGGACTTGATGGTATCCCTAACACCGTCCCCGGATTCGATCCAATCGGGTGCGATGGTACCCTGGATGAGGAACTCGGCCCCGTACTCCTTCGCTCTCCTCTCGAAGACGCGTATGAACTTCTCACCGATGATCTTCCTTTTCTGTTCAGGGTCGGTGACGCCCTTTAGGGCGGAGAAGAACTCCTCCGAGGCATCCTCGATGACGTAGTTGAATCCCATGGATTTGAACATCTGTTCGACCTCCTCGGTCTCCCCTTTCCTCATCAGTCCGTTGTCCACATAGACTGCGAGCAGTCTGTCGCCTATCGCTCTGTGAACCAGAGCCGCGGCGACCATGGAATCCACTCCTCCGGAGCAGGCAATTATCGCTTTGCCGGTGATCTTGGATTTGGTGTCCTCGATCGTATCGTTGATGAAATCCTCAGCACCCAACATCTTCTCTTACCTTCTTGCAATCGGAGACGACCTTGTCGGCCTGCTCCTGTCTGTGATCCTTTAGTTTCTGTCTCAGTCCCTCGTCCTTTATCGAGAGCATCTCCACCGCCAATATGGCAGCGTTGTCCCCGCGGTCCAATCCCACTGCCGCAACGGGGATCCCGGGAGGCATCTGCACGATCGACAGGATCGCGTCGTAGCTCAGCGTTCCGCTCACGGGTACGCCGATGACGGGTTTCGTGGTGAACGATGCGACCACTCCGGGCAGTGCGGCGGAGAGTCCTGCGATGGTGATGAAGACGTCTGCGTCGCTCTCGGTGACTATCTTCTCTACTAAGTGAGGGGTCCTGTGCGCCGATGAGACGTGGATGTCGAACGGGACACCGAACTTCTTCAGATTGTCAATGGCCTTCTGCGCGACCGGAAGGTCGCTCTTGCTTCCCATTATGATGGAGACTTTGGACATTGTTCCTCCTTATCTAATAAGAAAATAAAAAACAGTAGAGTGAGAGGTGGGAATAGGTCCCAGCGCCGGCCTGATTAGATTTTATGCTCAAAATACTCCAGTA